>NZ_RCBY01000112.1 GCF_003838195.1 Okeania hirsuta | reverse complement strand
AATCCTAATTTGTTTTGATTTTGGCAATTATTTGATTTGCCTCTTGAGCAGTTAAATTTTTACTTGCTCATAGGACTTTCTATTCAAGCAAAGTATTATGAGCAAGGAAAAATTATCGGTCATAAATTGCCTAAACCAGAACAAATTAGGATTGAAGATAATCCTCCTGAATACAAAAGAACCAAAAGATTTTATGTATTTGCCGAATTTTTATTACTGAAAAATAATCCTCAATATGGCTATCTCTGGAATTTGATTTTAGCTCAATTAACAGAGATTCCTGTAAGAGCAGTTTCTTCTGTTAGTCGTCAGCTATCTAAGAATAAAATGCAGAAAATTACTGATGGATAATGTTCAAAAATTAATAATTAATAATTACCTCTCCTTGAAAAGAAGAGGATTGACTAATCATGAAAATTTTTATTTATTATCCCCTTAAAAGGGGAGGCTTTAAACCAAAAATTTTCGGTAAAAATCAAAAATAAAATCAATTATCACACTAGATATATCAATTATTTCTCCCTACTCCCTACTCCCTACTCCCTACTCCCTACTCCCTCTTTTCTGGAGATGTCTTATGAATTATGGCACAATATTAAGGACAATTAAACAGTCCAAATAATTCATATTATCTATGACCAAAACCATACCAGAATTACCAAGCAAATACGACGCATTCTCAACTGAGGCGAAATGGCAGAAATATTGGGAAGAAAACAACACTTTCAAAGCTGACCCCAACCATCCAGGCAACCCCTATTGCATTGTCATCCCCCCTCCTAACGTTACAGGGCGCCTCCATGCAGGTCATGCTTTTAACAACTCCCTCATTGACGCTCTCATTCGTTACCATCGGATGCGCGGTGACAACGCTCTCTATCTCCCCGGTACGGACCACGCGAGTATTGCCGTGCAAACTATTCTGGAACGGAAACTGAAAGAAGAAGGCAAAACCCGCTATGATATTGGGCGAGAAAAATTTCTGGAACGCGCTTGGGAATGGAAAGCTGAGTCTGGCGGTACTATTGTTAACCAACTACGTCGTTTAGGAGTTTCTACAGACTGGACTCGCGAACGTTTTACCCTGGATGAAGGTTTATCAAAAGCTGTCATTGAAGCATTCATGCGTCTCTACGAAGAAGGTCTCATTTATCGCGGTAACTACCTGGTCAACTGGTGTCCTGCGAGTCAGTCTGCTGTTTCTGACTTGGAAGTTGAAAATAAGGAAGTTAATGGCAACCTCTGGCATTTTCGTTACCCTCTTACTGATGGCAGTGGTTATGTGGAAGTTGCTACTACTCGTCCGGAAACAATGTTGGGAGATACTGGTGTCGCGGTTAACCCCAATGACGACCGCTACAAAAATCTCATTGGCAAAACTCTTACCCTACCAATAATGGAACGGGAAATACCTATTATTGCGGATGAGTTGGTTGACCTTGAATTTGGTACTGGTTGTGTCAAAGTTACTCCCGCTCACGACCCCAATGATTTTGAAATGGGTAAACGTCACGACCTACCATTCATTAATATTATGAATAAGGATGGCAGTTTGAATGAAAACGCGGGACCGTTTGTTGGGCAAGACCGTTTTGAGGCGCGGAAAAATGTTGTGAAACGGTTAGAGTCAGAGGGTGTTTTGGTCAAGGTAGAGGAGTATAGTCATAGCGTTCCTTATAGCGATCGTGGCAAGGTACCAGTCGAACCTCTACTCTCAACTCAGTGGTTTGTCAAAATTAAACCGTTGTCTGAGAAAGCGCTGGAATTATTGGATAAGCACAACCAACCGAAATTTGTTCCCGAACGTTGGACGAAGGTTTATCGCGACTGGTTGGTGAAAATTAAAGACTGGTGTATTTCCCGGCAACTTTGGTGGGGTCATCAAATTCCAGCTTGGTATGCTGTGAGTGAAACTAATGGAAAAATTGCCGATAATACTCCTTTTGTTATTGCTCGCTCGGAAACGGAAGCGTTGGAGCAAGCAAAAGCAAAATTTGGTGCTGATGTCAAAATTGAACAAGACCCAGATGTGCTTGATACTTGGTTTTCATCTGGTTTATGGCCATTTTCAACATTGGGTTGGCCTGAAAACACTCCCGACTTAGCAAAATATTATCCGACCAGCACTCTTTCTACTGGTTTTGATATCATCTTTTTCTGGGTTGCTAGAATGGCAATGATGGGAACTCATTTTACTGGCAAAATGCCGTTTGAAACGGTTTATATTCACGGTTTAATGTTAGATGAAAAGGGCAAAAAACAATCTAAATCTGCTGGTAATGGTATTGACCCTTTATTGTTAGTTGAAAAGTATGGAACTGATGCTTTACGTTATACTTTGATGCGAGAAACTGCCGGAGCAGGGCAAGATGTGAGAATGGATTATAATCGGGAAACTGATGAGTCTGCATCGGTGGAAGCTTCTCGAAATTTTACTAATAAAATTTGGAATGCTGCTCGATTTGTGATGATGAAATTAGAGGGTAAATATCCTCAAGAATTAGGGGAACCGGAGCAGGAGAAATTAGAGTTAGTTGACCGTTGGATTTTGTCTCGTTTCTATCAAGTTGTACAGCAAACTTGTGATTATTTAGATAATTATGGTTTGGGGGAAGCTGCGAAGGGTCTTTATGAATTTATTTGGGGAGATTTTTGTGATTGGTATCTGGAATTAGTTAAATCTCGCCTTCAGGGTGAGGATGAGATTTCTAAGTTAGTAGCACAACAAACATTGGCTTATGTTTTGGATGGAATTTTAAGATTATTACATCCTTTTATGCCTCATATTACTGAGGAAATTTGGCATACTTTGAATCAAGTTGGTGAGGAAGATTGTTTGGCTTTACAGTCTTATCCGAAGTTGGATAAATCTTTAATTAATTCGGATTTGGAAGCCGAATTTGAATTATTAATTGGGGTAATTCGGACTATCCGAAATTTACGGTCTGAGGTTGATATTAAACCAAAGGTAAAAATCACAGCAATTTTGCAGAGTGAGAATGAAAAAGAACGGAAAATTTTGAGTAAAGGTGAGGTTTATATTCAAGATTTAGCTAAGGTCGAAAAGTTGAATATTACTCCTAGTGTTGATGCGGAAGTTGGTCAAACTATTGCAGGTGTTTTTGGTACTGTGCAGACTTTAATTCCATTATCAGGAGTAGTAGATATTGAAGCTTTATCTGCTAGGTTAGAGAAGAAATTAGGAAAGTTAGAAAAAGAGATTTTGTCTACTTCTAAACGATTGAGTAAACCAGAATTTGTTAAGAAAGCTGATGCTAAATTTGTAGAGGAAACAAAGAATAATTTAGCCGAGGCAGAAAAACAGGCAGAAATATTACGCGATCGCCTGAAGCAGTTAAAGTCAAATTAGGCTTATTTGGTTGGGTTTAGTTATTATCTATCCCAACCTTTAATTTTGAATTTTAAAAATAACAAAAGGAAAGAAATTGCCAGCAAGAGATATTTATCATTCAGTTGTTAAACAATTGGATTTTCTATAAACTGAATAAATTGTTTCCCTAAATCTGTTGTTATACTTTTTTGGGAGTTATATTTAACATCTGAGATAATTTTGTCAATATTTTTAGTATGTTTGACAGTTCTAAAATTGTTTTCATACTTACGACTATCAGGAGTAGTAGATATTGAAGCTTTATCTGCTCGGTTAGAGAAGAAATTAGGAAAGTTAGAAAAAGAGATTTTGTCTACTTCTAAACGATTGAGTAAACCAGAATTTGTTAAGAAAGCTGATGCTAAATTTGTAGAGGAAACAAAGAATAATTTAGCCGAGGCAGAAAAACAGGCAGAAATATTACGCGATCGCCTGGTTAAGTTAAAGTCAAATTAAGTTTATTTGGTTGGGTTTAGTTGTTGCTAACCCAACCTTTTATTTTCACAATAAAGAAAACAAAATACTTATCAGTATAAAGATATTTATATAATCATATTTTGAGTTTTTTTGAACTAGAAAGATAGTTAAGGCAGATTTAGAACAAGCTTTAGGACAATATATTCTATATAATGATATATCGAGACTTACCGAACCAGAAAGAGAGTTATATCTGGCTCTTCCATTAACTGCTTTTACAGACCTTTTTGAAGGAGAAAAATATGGTCAAATACTATTGGATAATCACCGATTAAAACTAATTATTTTTAATTTACAAACAGAGGATATTGTCAGATGGATACCATAGAAAACTATCGTCAAATAATTAAACAACTATTGACAGAATATGCTGAAATACCAACTACTGAAAGTGGGATAGAAAATCAAACAATTTTTGACTCAGAAAATGATAGATATATGTTAATTTCTTTAGGTTGGTCTCAAGAAAAGCGAATTCATTACTGTATAATTCATATTGATATTATCGCAGGTAAAATTTGGATTCAAGCCAATAATACTGACTGTTTAATAGCAGAAGAATTAGTTGCTGCTGGAATTCCTGCAAAATCAATTGTTTTAGGAATGCAGCCTCCAGAAGTCAGACCTTATACAGCTTATGGAGTAGGAACAGAAGATAGCGATCGCCTACTTCAGTTAAAGTCAAATTAGGCATATCTGTAGGGGCGAATGGTATTCGCCCTCCCTATTTTTCTTTGCAACTCCATCCAGACTTATCCGTAATTTCATTCTGTAAAATTTCCTCAAAATTGGTAGCTAAATCTGGAGAAGCTGAAAACAGACCAATCAAACCATCTGCTTCTGAATTTATATTTTTAGAAGTAGATTCTAAGTTAGAATCTTGTTGGAAATTGCCAGATTTTATGGAGAAATTATTAATATGATTCCTGAAGAACCAATTCATCGTTTTATCAATCATAGAGCAGTTAAATACTTACGTTATATTTTAGGAAATCTGGCAGAAGTAATGGAAGCACATCCTGTTACTTTAGTTGACTCTGAACCAGAACCTGATATTGCCATTGTTCGTTCTCCCGATACATTATATTTAGACCGTCATCCTTATAGCGAAGATATTTACTGCATTATTGAGATTGCTGATAGTACATTGCAAAAAGATTTAGGAACTAAAAAGAAATTATATGCAAATTCAGGAATAGAAGAATATTGGGTAATTGATGTTGCTAAAAAAAATTTAAAAGTATTTCGTAATTTGATGAATAATGAATATCAAATTGAACAAAACTATCAAGATGGAGTTATTTTTTTCATTGCATTTCCTTCAGTAGAAATTTCAGTCCAAAAAATAATTGGAATTGATGAAAGGGATTAAGTGGGGTGTGTGACGGTATCCTTACCATTAATATTTTTTTTGATTAATTGATGTTGGATAATAATTGTATTTACAGGACTTACGCAAATTAACGTTTAAAACGCCATATGTAGGGGCAAATGGCATTCGCCCTCAGTAGATTTAGTGTCCGTGCATAAGTCGTGATTTAATTAATTTAAGACAAGTGATCGCTCTTTAACAACAACTGCTGCTGGTAGAGCGATCGCCTCTACCGTACTTCTAATTCAACTGGTCTGGATCGATACCCAACTCCCGCAAACGCGCCGCTAAATTTTCAGCTCTTTGTTCCGCTTGCTGCCGCTGAACTTCCGCCTCCAGTCGCCCTTGTCGCTCTTGCTGTAGCTCAAATTCGGCTTCCTGTCGCGCTTCTTCGGAAGTTAAATATCGGTTTCCTTGTTCGTCATACCAATACAACCATTCTCTGGTAACTCCTTGAAATGTTCCTACTTCTGTACCAATACCCAGACCTATTTCTGGCATCCACATGGGGTTGTCTTCTTGTAGTTCATATTTCCCTTCTCCATTGAGACGGTATAGAGTTAATTTGGGTTTGCGTACCCGTAGGGGAGCGTAAATTACATAGTACAACACTCCGTATTGAGCATATTTCCTTTTTTTATGCTTATATTCACCTCCTGGAGTTTTCGATACTACTTCTAATGCAAAGGAAGGAATTACCCCATTTTCTTCCCAGGTGAC
The DNA here is from genome assembly GCF_003838195.1 of Okeania hirsuta. Taxonomy (GTDB): domain Bacteria; phylum Cyanobacteriota; class Cyanobacteriia; order Cyanobacteriales; family Microcoleaceae; genus Okeania; species Okeania hirsuta. The sequence continues at coordinate 19,154 of NZ_RCBY01000112.1, read as the reverse complement.
ATAACTCAAGCGCAAGTTTTCATGTTTAACGCGCTCCACTCCCAGACATAAAAAACCATCTGGTGCAATAGCTTTTTCGTCGGGAGAATAATACCACCCCATATCAATACCAAAAAACCAATCGTTACGGTTTGCCCAAATGTAGGCCAGAATAGATTTTAATAAGTGAGCAATTAAGTCTTGTACTTCGCTATCCACTGGTTTACCGTCTTGATATGGTAATTCTTCCATGGTGGGAAGACGCTTTTGGGTTTGAGAATCTGATGTTAGCATTGTATTGTTTGTTTGTTTTCATTAATTGATGCTTGAAATGGCTTGTATTTCAGTAGTTTAGCATAAGCGATCACTTTTCGATAACAACACAATAAGTTGATATCTGTATGGAGTAGAACACTTTGTAGGTTGGGTTGAGGAACGAAACCCAACAATAATTTTGTATACCCAACAATAAGTTTGTATACCCAACAATGAAGTTTGTATACCCAACAATGAAGTTTGTATACCCAACAATGAAGTTTGTATACCCAACAATGAAGTTTGTATACCCAACAATGAAGTTTGTATCTGTTGGGTTGCGCTACCGCTTAACCCAACCTACTACGGTATTATAAGTGATTAGTTGAGGAACGAAACCCAACAATAAGTTTGTGTACTCAACAATGAAGTTTGTATCTGTTGGGTTGCGCTACCGCTTAACCCAACCTACGGTATTAATTTAATGTTCTACTTCTAGAAGTCCCCCAATTTTGGGGGATTTAGGGGGCTGCGCACAGCGCTATAGTTCTACTGCTCCTAATGCCGTCAGACTTGCTTTTTGGATCTCGCTTAATCCTTTGACTCCCCTAATGTTGGCGTTTTCATAAGGTCTGGGTACTCTCAGGGTTTTGATGCACTCTCCTGTTTTGACGTTCCACAGCTTAATTGTTTCGTCGGCGCTAGCACTGGCAACAATTTGACCGTTGGGGTGGAATGCTACTGCTAATACCCAACTCTGATGTCCGCTAAAGGTGGCATAGGGTTCGTGGGTGTTGACATCCCACAAGCGAACGGTGTTGTTGTCTCCTCCACTTGCTAATAGTTGACCGTCTGGACTGAAGGCAACTGAATAGTCCCAGACTGGTTGCCCTTCAAAAATGGCGATACATTTCTGAGTGCTAATATTCCACAGGCGCACGGTTTCGTCATAGCTGCTAGTTGCTAATAGTTTCCCATCGGGACTGAAGGCAACTGAGTCTACACACCTTGCATGGCCTTGGAAACTCATTAAGTTTCCATCCATAGTAATATCCCACAACTGAACAGTATAATTGATTCCAGAAACAACTATTTTGTTACCATCAGGACTAAAGACAACCGCAAAGACTTTTGATGTATAGTGCTTAGGTACAGTTTTAAAGTTTTGTTTAGTCTTGATGTCCCAAAATCTGACAAAGCGATCGTCTCCTGCGCTGACTAATAAGCTATTGTCAGGACTAAAAGCAACAGCATAAACTAAGCTTGTATGTCCGCGCAAAGTTGCTAAAGATTCACTGCTATTAATTTTCCATAATTTAACTGTCCAATCAAAACTTCCACTAGCTAGAGTTTGACCATCAGAACTAAAAGCAACTGACTGGACGCGCTCCTGATGTTCCCGCAAGGCTGTCATCATCTCTCCTGTTTCTACATTCCAAAGTCTCACATTATGATCGTCACTCCCACTAGCTAAAGTTTTGCCATCGGGACTAAAAGCGATCGAGCGAATCCAATTATCCCAACCTGCTAAAGTTACTTGGAGTTTAATATCATTTATATTATCAAGATTCCATATTTTTACCTTTTTATCATTACCACTACTGACTAAAGTCTTGCCATCTGGACTAAAAGCTACTGCTTCTACCCAAGAAGTATGTCCTAGCAAAGTTTTCAGTATTTGCGGGTGATTGGTATCGCTAATATCCCATAATTTGACAAAGCTATCACCACTCGCGCTAGCAAGCATTTTTCCATCTGGGGAAAAAGCCAGCCGTGTGACTTCATTCTCATGTCCGGGTATAGCAACTGGGTCAGGAATGCGATTAATATTTGCAATATCCCAAAGTTTGATAGTAAAGTCAGCACTACCGCTTGCCAATACTTTACCATCAGGACTAAAAGCAACACAACGAACTGAATCTTCATGCCCTGATAAAGTAGCTAAATACTCACCATTAGCAACATTCCACAGCCTAATCTTTTTGTCTTTACCACCAGTTGCTAAAATTTCTCCACTAGGACTAAAAGTAATTCTACTGAACCAATTTGGGTATCCTTGTAAAGTCGCCAGACATTTGCCATTGCTTACATTCCATAATTGTGTTTTACGGTCTGTGCTAACATTAGCTAAGGTTTTGAGATTAGGACTCAAAGCAATAGTTTTTGCAAAATTCGGGTATATAGATAGACTTCTCAAACATTTATTACTTGTCAAATGCCAAAATTTCACTGTTTTATCCATACTAGCACTAACAAGAATTTGACCGTCAGCAGCAAATTTTATAGCTGTGACTGTATGTGTGTGACCTTCCCAAGTCCTGAGTTTTTTACCATTGGCAACTCGCCACAAATTAATTTTGCCAGACTCATCACCTGTTGCTAAAAGTTTACTATCGCGAGTAAACGCTAAAGACTTGACTGTATTCATACATTCCCTAAAAATACAATCAGCCAAATTTGCCTCAGCAAAATTAACACCCTGCAAACTAGCACCAGAAAAGTCAGCTCCCAAAATAATAGACCGACTGAGATGACAACCCTCCAAACCAAACTTATCAGTCATCACCAACAAAGTCGCCGCATTTCCTCCAACATAACCAACCTCTGCCGCAGTTTTTCCCCTAGTCCCCTCCACAACTTCCCGCAACCTACCACAAACATTCTGCTTTTCCTCCTTCCCTTCCCCTAGCCGCAACATCGGCAATAACAAATCCAAAACCGCCTTTGTCAACGGCATTTTTCCCAAAGTCGAACGTAAATTTTCCAGACATTCCCGAGAAAAATTGTTCAGAGGAGGAATAGAAATAACCCCTCCCTTAGCATCCACCTCCCGACGGAAATATTCAGACCAAGTACAATTTTCACCCATTGCCTCCAAATTAACATGAGACTGCATCCGCGCCACCTCCACAAAATCATCAACCAATACCCCCAGCTCCGCAGCAAACTTATAAGCAACAAAAAATTCCAACATGGAACGATGAGCAGGAGAATAGTCGCCATACTCATTTCTAATCAATATTGTCTGACCCATCATGTCATAATGCCAATGATCTAAATCTTTTTGTTCCTGCACCCTTGACTCAAACAAACGCCGAATGCGGTCGGGAAATTCCCGATAATTCAGACTCATCTGGTCATTAGATAACATTTCCCAGGAAAGTTCGCAGAGAAAATAAAGTTTATCTGCAAGAGAAGTAAAAGTCCGCTCTTCCTTAATATCCCCTTGCATTTTATGTGTAACCGCATACAAATATATCCGCGCCAAGTCGATCGCTTTCCCTTTCTCTATTTCTGGCAACGCTGCCAAAATTAACTCACTCATCACCGGGCGTCGCGCTAAGTCTAAAAGTTGGGAATTATTCATCACCTTTTCTACCGTAGAAGGTTCGGTATTGAAAGAAAGTACCTGACGAATTTGCTCATCGTTAAATTTTTTCAATTCCAAAACTTCAAATTGTGGCGGTTCCCCAGTCAGGTTAGCAACAGAAGCTTGTAACTCAGCATTCAAAAGAGCGCGACCTTCCTGTGCTTCGGGAAAATGTTCAGTGCGACAAGTGAGAATAACCTTCGCCCCCGGTACCACCGTTTGAGCTAACTCCCAAAAATTATTAATCATCTTTTGTCGGTCTACCCTCGCTGCCATCTCGTCAAAACCATCAAAAATTACCAACAATTTACCCATACGGTTCAGTAATTCAAAAGCAGAATAACCGGGTAGAGGAATTTCATGTTGTCGGAAAAAGAACTCCGAAAATAGAGACTCCATATTAACCGCCTTAGCATAGTCGCGCAGCAAAATAATTATCGGCAAACGCGGGCGTTCCACACCTCGTTTTTTAGCATCCAAATATTTTTGTAACTGCTGCCAAGCATAGTGAAAAACAAACCAAGTCTTGCCAGTACCAAATTCCCCCAAAACCGAGAGATGCTTTTTCACGGGGTCATCGAGCCATTTATCAATGTAACCATCTATCCAACCGTCTGCTTCCTCGTAGTCACTCACCCCTATTTTTTGTTTTGTATCAGGGTCAACTTCCTCCTTCCGACAAGCAAGAGGTACATATTTTTTATCAATACCCCGCTGTTTCACTTGTTTTTCCAGCCATTGAAAATAACGTTCAAAGTCAGCTTCCTGGTCTAAAAGTTCGTCAAAAGTGTAGCAGAACAGATTTTGATTTTCCTCCTTTTCAACCCCATGGCGAGCAGCTTTACTAATACGACGCACAGCTACCAACCAACCCTCATCAGTTTTTTCCTTTGCCACCGACTGACGCAAAGCATTGAGGTCGCAAGTTGCCACCTCCCCTTCCACACCTCTGACCAGAATGCGGTCATACCCCCGACGCGTCTTAACCTTAATTATCCATTCAAAAAATCTTTTACCGTGAATTTTATCTACAACGTTGTAGTTTTCTGCAAATTGATAACCCAGAATTTTAAACCATTCCTTCATCTGTTCGGGTAGGGGAAATTTTAAGCGATCGCTATGTTTTTGGAACTCTGTTTCTACAACTCCACGAAAATTTTTGCAGGTAATTTTTTGCCCGAATAAATCTCCCAATATTTTCCATAAATTAGCTGCTTCCTGTCGAATATATCCCTCAGCAAAATTAGTTTTTATCGCAATTTCTCCATATTTTTCATTCTCCCAAGCCAGACAAAAAATATTCTTTTGTAAATCGCTCAAACTTTTTCCTTTCTGATTAAGATATTGATTATTGACAAAATCAAAAGCTGGTTCTGGATTCATAATATTTTGAAAATAGTTTCTTAATTTGTAAGCATTCAGCCGTCAGCTATCAGCCATCAGCTATTGTTTTTAATTTTAGATAAAAGCCTTACTAATTGAGTCAGAATTTATACTTACTATAAAGGCTGACTGAAACAGTCTATATCCATTAAAATCCTCTTTTTTTTGCTGTTTGCGCAGCATTCCGCAGGAAAAGCTGACTGCTAATAGCTGAATTATTACCTGAATTTTCCAACTATTGTTCATTATAAATTATGGAAAAATCAAATGTCGCCTTTCTCGCAAACTTCTAACTTTTTCTAACTTTTTCAAAAGAATTGAAGGAAGAAGGAAGAAGGGAGAAGGGAGAAGGAAAAAATTTACGTTGTCTGAGTTTTATAGCAGTTTTCACAAGGCGTGAGGTACACCAATGATCCCCCTAAATCCCCCTTTTTAAGGTATGCTTTATAAACATCTTTCTTAACATAAAACTTGACAAAGATAGTCAGTTATGCTTAAGTCTTGAGTCAGCTTTTTTCTCAGAAATAGTGTATTGAATTAGACATTTTTTTGATAAATCCACCCCAAGATTCTGACTCCCCCCTCTTCCCCCTCCTCCGCCTCTTCCCCCTCTCCCCACCCTCCTATAAGGGTTTCAGGAGTTCCTTATCAGGGATAGCTTTTTAAGGGGGACTTCCGATTTCCCACCTTATCAAGGAGGGTTAGGGGGGATCTCCACTTACACTTACTGAGAAATCCTATATAAGCTTTTGATTTATCCTCACCTTTCCTTCAACTGCCATATCGCAAAAAATAACTTTATTTCAGAACATTTTCTAACCATTGAATAGCAGGAAAAAGCTACATTATAAATATCAAGCGAAGCGATTTTTATTTATGAAAACAAATAAATTTTTCTATTAGTATTTAGCTAAATATTACAGCTTATTCGGTAAAAAATATCGGCTTCAGCACAACTCAATTTTAACGAAAATTCCTAGTCAAGAAAAACAAAAATGACAAATTCTAACAACTCTCGCACCAAAATTACTATGCCAATAAACCCAAAAAAAGGAGTAGAAATAGCATTAACTACAACTCGAACAATCATTCTTGGTTTAACCACAACTTTTGCCTTAACTATTTGTCAACCCACAATTATTATTAATATTTGTTGGCGTTGTACCTTAGATTCTGACAATAATAGTATTCCGAGAAATCAAGTAGGAAGAATTATCAAGCAAATAGATTACACTAATGATAAATTATAGCAACCGCCAGGTTTGTTAGGAAAATTAGTGCGACCATCTTGCTCACCTCATAAATCATCATAATTATCCGATGTTCTAACTATAGTGACGACTGCTGTAGTATTGAAGAACAAAGATAGAATAGGGGAAAAAGGTAGAAAAATGGGTAGTCCTGCATAGTAATGGTATACAAGGTACAAGGTACAATGCTTGGCACTGTTAGGGTGCGTTACGCTACCGCTAACACACCCTACTGGACTGACTTTTCTCTTCTCCCTGTTGCCTTTTGCCTGTTGCCTGTTGCCTGTTGCCTGCTATAGTTTGACAACTTTTGGGTATTTTGTATTATCAGAAGAGCGCACAAAATCAGCAATATTTTCAGGACCAGACTCTTGTAAATTTTTCAATAATTCGGCACTTTCTGTCAGTAACTTATCGACATCAATCTCAAAATAACTAGGTAAATAATAATTCAATTTCCTAATACCTTCCCCCAACAACATAACAGCACCACGCCAATTTTCATTACCCGCATGATAAAGTCCAACTGCTATTTGTAAAACCCCTTGATAAAAAGTACGTTCCGGTTCTCCAGCTTCCATCCATAAAGCCTCCAGAGTATCATGGCATTTATAGAATTCTTGTTGATTAAACTCAGCTATTCCTTGCCAAAACTCTTGGGGAATTTTTTCTTGTTCAGAAGTCATTATTTTTATAGTAATTTCATTTGAGTTGCGAAAAAAAACCTGGTCGCTAAAAAACCTGGTCGCTTTTAGGCAACAGGCAACAGGCAACAGGCAACAGGCAACAGGCAACAGGTCAGAAGGTTTGCCAGACTTTTTACTGTTAGTAAATAACCAACTCTTGTTTGACATCTCATTTGAAAACGCTATAACTAAGTTGAGGAAGGAAGAAGGAAGAGGGACTGAACTGGAAAAAATTGTCCGGCAAAGTTTGTTACGAGAACAGTGAGAGCATCTTGCTCCCGTGCCTGGTATTCCTTTTTGCTGTATACCATTAGTAGTAGTAGACTGTTTCATCTTAAATTTTGCAATAGATGTAGGTTGGGTTTCGTCCCTCAACTCAACCTACATTTTTAGGCGTGTCGGTTCAGTAGGGTGTGTTAGCAAAGAGTAACGCACCTGAGATACCTTAAATGTTGCATTATAAAAAATAGGCAAAACCTTGCAATAACAAGAATTATGCGAAAAAAGCTAATGCCAAAAATTAGCTGTGTCACTCCAGTAGGGTGCATTAGTATAGCAGAAGGAATAAGAAAAAATATTGTTAAAATCATGTATTTTCAGTAGAAGGAAAAAGGAAAAAAATATCTCTGTTTATCTCAACAAAACTCATCAGAAAAAGCTCTACCTTGGCAAAAATTTCGACTAAACTTTATTCCTGATTCCTTCTAGTTTTCAACCTACATAGTTGCTCTAGTAGCTTCTAAAACTTCTTGAGTAATTGTTTGCTCTTCCCCAGCAAAGTCATTATCTGGAGTTAAAAACAACATACAATGACATTCTTTACGCTCTCGCATCGGTACACAAGGACAATTCCAATATGTAGCTTTTACTTCTGCTTCTTTATCTTCATAATGACGACATGGACATAAAGGAGCGCCCAATTCATCCTTATGTTTAGCCAACCCTTCAATTACCACTGCCGTAACGGAAGGATCTACACAAAAATAAGTATTTGTATTCTTGGCATACTTTTCAGAAAAACTTTTCATCGCTTTCAACGATTTTTCACTGGATAGTTTTTTATTTTCTGTTGTTGGGTTCATAATATACGTTTGTTATGTTGTTGATATTAGATATTTGTCTCAATCTTACAGCACAAAGTCATTTTCGGGGGAAAATATGGTGAAAAATTCTAAATGTTTCAGATTTTTACCCACTTATAATAAAAAGTGACATTTGTCAATACAAACAATTCAATAAACCATAAACTCGTTTCAAAGTCTGCTTAAAAGTTATACTATTTCTGAATAGTAATGTCATGTTTGATTACCATCTCTCATCTCCCCATCTCTCATCTCCCCTACTCCCCATCTTCTTCCTTCAAACTTGAGACTGAAGTTGAAACTCTAAAGGCTGAGTAGAACTAATTTCTAAACCAGAAGAATGCGAAATCTTTCCTGCTTCTGTTCCAGGAGAAATAGACTCATCTAACCATAATAACCACCTACTTCCAGAAGGCAGAGAAGATAAACTAACTGGGTCTTGAGTCAACCAGAGCAAAGACTTATTTGGTGGTTTTCCTAACACAACCTCCTCCCCAAACTTAACTCCAGCCAAAGTTTGCAACACCACCCTATTTCCATGCACCAACCCAGTAGCAGCAGTCCAAAGCTGGACATTTTTCAGAGAGCGGTTAGCATAGAAATACAAAGAAGCTGCTGCTATTACCGCTGCTTCAAAATTATCTGTTTGCCAATTAGCAGCACTATCAAGACAAATGATAACTTCTTCTCCTCCCTTAGATACCTCTAATTCTCGAACCCGCAACTCTCCATAACGAGCGCTACTCCGCCAATGGATCAAACGACTAGGGTCGCCAAACCGATATGGTCGTAATGTCCGAGTTAAGCCTTCCGAAGCCATTAGATAACGACTATCCTCGTTTAGTTGACGGCTATTTTCTTGACCAAGTTCATCTATTATCGGACAATTACTCAGGGGTAAAACTGTAGGATACACAATAGCAGTAGCTTTAGCATTCCGACTACGGCGACACCAAAATAGACCTAGAGGTGCTGCACTTCTCAGTTGAAGATGATGCCAACGATATATTCCTCTTCTTTTGGTAGGTAAATGGTAAGTCCAATGGTAAACTTCTTTCCCAGGAATGACTTCTATTGCTTGTTGAGGTGATTTTCCTAGCACCAAAGGAATTTCATCCTTGAGTTGCACTAATGCTATTGGTTGATTAGTAGAATTTTCAATTGTGAGGGCGATAGTTAAATAGTCGTTCACCGTTACAGGTTGAATTAGATGGCGACGTACTTGTATTTGACGTAGCGATCGCCCTGGCAAAACAGCACCCATTCCTAATAATGCAAAACTCATCCCACTAATTACATATAACCATCCTGCCATTGTATTAGTGGCGGCACCAAAGAAGAATATTGATAACATTCCGAGTAACCCACCTGCATAGCTTGGTGTTACCCAGTTAGTTTCTAACCAGTCAGAAATTTTGTAGTAAATTTTCATAGAAGAATAATTAGACAAATTTTTAAAGTTGTAATTCGAGGAACATTTTTATCATGATCTTGATCTAGTTACGGATAAAAAAATATAGCAATGTGCGCTGGCATATTTACAAATTACAGGAACTTTCCAATAGCTAAAAATCTTAATATTATCAGCAATTTATTCCTCCTGTTGCCTGTGCACAGCGCTATAACTATAGCATTAAAGATTTTTATAGATTAATTTACTACTAATTATTCAAGATAAAATATTAATATTTGTTTGATTAATTTACATCCTAGTTTTTAGCATGAATTATCGACTTTATTGTCGTTTTTTTTTGCTGCTTCAATTGATTTTTATCTTAATCTCAAAAAAAGCAGAAAATAATTTAAATAATACCAAAAACTAAAAGATTATTTGAAAGTACAATTATCTTTATTGTCTGGCAGTTATTACCAAAATAAATCAAACTAAAACCGAAATATATTTTTATCGATCAAAAATCTTGGTAGTTCTGTATAGTAATGGTGAATGGTGGCTATAACCCTCACTATGCTGTTACTGAAAAAATCACAATGCACCACTAGCAAATCCCAAATATCATCTAATTCAAAAAATACTGATTACTTTCCTGATATAATATTACCTCAAAAAAACAGACAAATAATATCTTGGAAATATTTCTAATAACCTTGCTAAAATATTTGAATAACTATTCTTAATATAGCTATATTGTGATTGCAATCTATCCAGGCAGTTTTGACCCTATTACCCTCGGTCACATAGATATTATTGAACGAGGGTGTAAGCTTTTTGAAAAGGTTATTGTGGCCGTACTGCAAAATCCTAGTAAGACTCCTTTGTTTGCCATTGAGAAACGTTTAAATCAAATTCACTATTCCACACAACACCTATCTAATGTGGAGGTAGCCAGTTTCGATGGTTTAGCGGTAAACTATGCAAAAATGCGACAGGCTAAAGTCCTGATGCGAGGTCTACGAGTTCTTTCTGATTTTGAAAAAGAACTTCAAATGGCCCATACAAATAAAACCTTATTATCTGAAATAGAGACAGTTTTTTTGGCCACCTCTAATGAATATAGCTTTTTAAGTAGTAGTGTAGTTAAAGAAATTGCCATTTTTGGTGGATCGGTAGATCATCTCGTTCCTCAGCACATTGCTATTGATATTTATAAATGTTACGACAAAATTCAGCCAATATTAAATCAGCAGTAAGTGGACAAAATATCAAGGCAACTCACCAGTAACTCCCCTGGAACCTATATCCAGCAAGAATTAAATCGGCTCAAGGAAATTATTCTCCATAGTCCTAAAATTTCCTTTGTAGGATTTGCCCTGGTGGATGAAGAACAACTACTCGATCAGCTAAATATAGTGCATCTGAATTTAGAAGGACACTGGATTGTCTCCCATAAAGATTAAATCCTGATTGAACTAAAAGTAAATGAACAAAATATCGAGAATAAACCTACCATTGCCTCCCTTGGATTCGATATCCAGCAGGAACTAAATCTATTGGAAGAGATTATTCTTGATCGTCCTAGAATTCCCTTTATGGGACGAACTTTAATAAATAAAGAACAGTTGATAATGTTAGGACAAAACTCAGCTAAAGCCAATATTGAACCAGAAGTAAGTGGACAAAATATCGAGGGTGAACCCGCTAGTAGCTCCCCTGGAGTTGATATCCAGCGAGAGCTAAATCGGCTGGAGGAGATTATTCTCGATAGTCCCAGAATTCCTTTTGTAGGCCGTACTCTGATCGATGAAGAACAGTTACTAGATCAGTTAGATATAGTACGTCTGAATTTACCAGTTGCTTTTCAGGAAGCAGAAATGATTGTTCGCCATAAAGATGACATTCTTCAAGAAGCTGAACTTTATGCGGAAGAAATTATTGAAAATGCTGAACAACAAGCTTCCCAAATTTTAAATGAAATGGGTCTTGTGCAACAGGCTAAGGTAGAAGCAGATCAGCTCAGAAATCAGGTTCAGGTTGATTGTGAAGCGATTCAACAAGCTACTATTGCTGAAATTGAACAAATTCGCTATCAAGCTCAACAAGAGTTGGAGGAAATGAAAGCTAAAGCAATCGCAGAGTGTGATGAAATTCAAAATGGTGCAGATGACTATGCCGATCATGTTCTGGATAGTATTGAACAGCAGTTAACTGATATGCTCAAAGTCATTCGCAATGGTCGTCAACAATTAGAAGGAGAAGGACATAGAAATATACCAAAGCCACTAAATCCTACTAATGATCTATAGGGACAATGAATTAGTCATGGTTTTATCCAAGTTCTTAAATATGTTCTGAATGTGGGCATCAACAGAAAATGCCGTTACATTTGAGAACCCATAGAACCCATTTGACATCTTTTAGTGTTTTGAAGTACATTTGCTACCAAAGCTCGATCCACGAATCATGCTGTACTCCGGCAGCCCAGGGCAAACGCATCTTATTTTGCCGTTCCCTATATGTAGTGTTTATTTGATTTTATAGACACTATATGTTGAAAGTCTATTGTCAACAAGCGCAATAAAACCCGGTTTATTGATAATTACCCCTAGTTTATTGACGAGATGCGTTTGCCCTGTCCGGCAGCCTAACATGGGTGATTGAAAGGTCAAATTCTTGAATTACCGAAAAATTGGGTGTTAAAGCCTTGCCGTTTTAAGGCCACTTTATTTTATACTGGTAATAACTGGCAAAGGTATTCAACTGCTCTAAAAACCTAGCTACTAATCGTAGCACACGATTCGCCTTAAAAACTGAGGTCAAACCCCGCGTCGCCGTTAGGCGCAAGGGAATGCTGACCAACAGAAGATTTATGGGGTTTTGCACAGGAATGTTTGTGCATGGAAAAGCTTTAAGCACCAAGTACAAGAGAACCAAAATTTTTAAGGTTTTAACTGTACCGTAGGGCATAGGTCCACAGGCTATTGATAGCGTTCGGCCAGCATTCCGATAGGAAAGCTTCTCTGTTTGCGTTTGCGTAGCATCCCGTAGGGAAGCATTCCGTAGGAAAAGAGGCAATAGAGCAAACGCTTGGGGAGAAAACCATCTCTGGCTTAGGTATCGCAAGGTATCAATTTAAGTGGATTCGGTGTTGGCTTAGTCTTGCGGAACGCAAACCAATAATCCTGGTTTCAGGAGAATCTCGGTGTCTTTAGGCTGGAGAGTATGTCAAAAGATGTAAAATCCTCGTCAAAAACTTTGAGAGGAATCTAACTAATGCGACTGCCAAGATTAATCTTTGCTTTACTCGGTTGATGATTTAAGAGCCTTGCAGCCTTTTCTTAGATGTCAAATGGGTTCTATAGCAAGGAACAAGTTGGTGTTTGACTTATGCTGATGATGAACCTAATAAGGGGAAATATTTTTCCCAAAGATGAGCTGTTCCCTGCTATATTTCCTATTCTATATCGGTCTAAATTGGATCTATATGTAATTAAACAGATTTGATATTAAGCAAAAGCAGAATATCCTAAATTTGGAGGAATATCTTGCCAACGTCCTTGACCTACGGCTTGATTTGCTTCCGTAAGACTAATATCACCAGTGTACAAAGCACGACCAACAATTGCACCTTCTACCCCCATGGGTTCTAATGCTAACAGACTTAACAAATCAGTAATTGAACTAATACCGCCAGAAGCGATGGTAGGAATATCGATTGCAGTAGCTAATTCCCTTAAGGACTCTATGTTAGGCCCTTTGAGAGTGCCATCTCGGTGAATATCAGTGTAGACGATCGCTGCAACTTTTAGTTTAGCCATTTGCCGAGCGAGGTCAGTTGCTAATACCTCAGATGTTTCTAACCATCCTTTAGTAGCGACTTTACCATCTCTGGCATCAATACCTACAATAATTTGACCAGGAAATTCTTGACAGAGGTTAGATATTAACTGAGGTCGTTCGACCGCTACAGTACCGACAATAGCTTGTTTTACACCAAGAGCAAGCACACTTGCAACTGCAGAATAGTTACGTAAACCTCCCCCTAATTGTATTGGTACATCTACTGCTTTGATAATCGCTTCTATTGTCTTTTGATTTACGGGTTGACCTACTTTTGCACCGTCTAAGTCTACCAAATGTAGCTTTGTTGCTCCTTCATCTACCCACCTTTTTGCCACATCAACTGGGTTATCATTAAAAACTTTCTTTCGCTGATAATCTCCTTGATATAATCGTACACAACGTCCATCTAATATATCGATTGCGGGTATAATATTCATAGACAATATTTTTTGTATTCAAAACTACTATTTTTTCAACAGTTGCACCCACTGTTAATATGATACATAATTGAACTAGACAATCCTGACCATAGAGGAGTTTTGACTCCTGCTAATTTCATACCTTCTGCAGTCCAATCATTACAAGCTCTTAAAATTGAATAACTATTTTTTCCTGCATAAAAACCGCCTCCATAATTACTATCTACGAGCAGGTTGATTTTATTACCTTGGGTATCTAACTGGAAGGAATTATTGATAAATTCCATCAGCCTACGGTAATTAGTTTGAGTAATTATAGCACACTTAATTTCATATTGTTGAGGAATATTTCTATAGGCTAATACCCTTATAGCAGAGGGTGTTGGCAGGAACATGGCCTTAAAAATTGTCATAATTGGCAATGATGTCCCAGTATAAGTTTCGAGAAAATAAGCTCGATCGCCAAGGCCAAAAGCTAGATAATTTATGGAAACTGATGGATTAGCTATTAATTTTAAGTTGAAATGTTGCTGCAAATTCCAATTTTTAGTTCTGACTGGAACTAGAATATCTGTATGGATACCAGTATTATAAATATAGATAGATATGCCTTTGTTTAATAAAGTCATATCGCAAGAATTATCATACCAATTTCTCGGAGTAAAATAACCAATAATTAAGCAAATTTTTATAGATAAAATAGTACTTAATACCAATCTAACAATTCTATTTTTTAACATAAAAACTGGTGATTTATTCATTGAGGATCGTCAATATATATGTCTATGTTGACGATATTATATTCAGAATAGATGCCAAATTCTTAAAAATAAATTCTAGACGTAAAAATAAACCAATTAAATTACTATAGAAAAATTTAACTTTTTTTTGTATTTTAAACTTTACCAGAGTTTTCTGAATATAAAAGCACGCCACCTAGAACTAAATTGATGGCTTCTTGAGTTTGTTTTTCAATCATTTCCTGACTCAAAAGTTGTCGATCTGGCTTGAGATAACTGAGATTTTCCTGAGCATCAAAATAAAAAACACAAATCCCTAGAATATTAATAGTTGTCAAAAATGGATCGACCTGCCGGAAACTTCCTTCTGCTATTCCCCGCTCCAAAATATCCATTAAAAATACAAAGCTATCTTGCCAAGCAGTTAATTTTCCGTATTTACCCTGATTTTGAATTGCTTCATGGAACCACAGTCTCCCTCTATAGGGATGAGATGCTTTGTAGGTGATCGCTGAATGTATTACCATTTTCAAAGCTACTTCTGCTGGCAACTGCTCCAGGTGCGACTGCTGAATCATTTGATTAAGTTCTCTGACCAAGCGTTGAAAAACCTCCTGATACAAAGCATCCTTACTTTTGAAATAATAGTAAATCATGGCTTTTGTTACTCCTGTACGAGCTGCGATCGCATCTATCTTTGCCCCAGCTAAACCATATTTCGCAAATTCCTCCTCTGCTGCATCTAAAATTTCTGCTTTTGTTGCTTCTCGATCGCGCAACCTTTCTTTCTTCTTAGGCGATGGTTTTTTCTTGCCTTGATGCTTCACAACTGTTATAAATAGACTCCCAAAAAATTTACTGCCTTGATATGAAAAGGCCAAGCTTTACACTAATTACTATGGCCATATTTTGGCCTTAATCCTTAGCTAATTAATATTAGCATTTGCTTCGTTAACTCTTGACAAACAACATTTAAAAGCTTTCTTTAGTTACTAACTAAATATTTAGTTAGTAAAAAAAAAGAAGAGGAGCGACAGATGGCACATATAGATATACCATTAGGCTTTCCCGGCATTGCGGGTTTAATGAAATATCGACCGGATACAGGTAAACTGTTGTTAGAATTGAGTGAAACCTTGTTGAGAGGAGACTCACCCCTATCAGTTGAGGAGCGGGAACTAATAGGTGCTTATGTATCCCGCCGAAATGAATGTAACTTTTGCACGGGTGTTCATGGTACAGTTGCAAAACAACTACTCAAACACAATAGTAATTTCGTTGATGCAGTTTATGACAACGTTGAGAATACAGATATTACCGACAAACTTAAAGCGCTACTGAAAATAGCAGCAAAAGTACAGCTTGGTGGTAAACAAGTTTCTGAAGATGATATTCAACAGGCAAAAAACGTAGGTGCAACAGATAGAGAAATTCACGACACAGTAATTAATTGCAGCAGCTTTTTGTATGTTTAATCGCTATGTAGATGGTTTAACAACTACATTTTTTGCTGATGTCCACAGTGACAACATAACAGTATATGATCCTTCCTTTCTTTTGAGTTGTGAGTTCTAAATCATCAAATAACGTACTTGTCCAGATTGATAATATGAGAACAAAAAGTTAGTTTACTAACTGAGTATAGTTAACATTTTTCACATTCTGCTTAATATTAAATTTTCTGTCTAGTCCAGTAAGTTCTAGATAATATTTAACTGTATCGTTCAAATTTATTAGATATAAGTTACAATTATTTTTCTTAGCAATACGATGTAATGTGACCAAAGTCACTAATCCATAATTATTAATGGAATGGATAGTGGCAAGGTCTACTAAACAGCAATGTTCTGAGCTATTAGATAGAATTTGTTTCAACTTCTGTTGTAGCAGAGAACTCTTTTTTTTATTAAAGTCACCTAAAAGACGAATTAAGAGTGCCATGACTTTTCCTACCTTGCTAATTTTAAATACAAGGTAATTATCTAATATTGTGATGTAGGTAGTAAGTGATTCCCATAAGTATAACTTAGTGATAACATGAAGCTTAGTTAGTGATACTTCTGTTGACTAACTAATGATATAGATCACAATTGATATTAAGCCGGAACAAGAAAATTCCAATGGCTAATATAATCACTAAAATAGGTGCTATACTAAGGAAAAGGCAACAGTGGGAAAAACATTTCTCTGTCTAAGGTTCATGATCGGTCTATATCCTAACTAACTCTTTGGCCTGCTATAGATAGCTCACAAGAGCAAATCAGACAGTGGTTTTAGCATTAACATTTCAGAAAATGGCAAAAAATTAAATTTTTAAGTAAACAAATGAAAATAAATAGGGAACAGTAGGAGAGTTTCGACTTAGTTAACAATTTGCGCAATTTATTGACATAATACGCTAGTTCTCACAGGCAAGTAGTAACGAGGGTGACGCTTTGTATCTTCTGCACTAATCCCTGCTATTCGCATTTCTGGGGTGTCTATCTATATAGACGTAGACCTATCCTGAAATCTCGCTCCCTACGCTAAAACGGCGTAGTAAGGGTTTGAGGACTTTTTTAGTTATGTTAATTGACAAAGACTTAAATGTAAGTATAGAGTGTAGAGATGGGGTTGGCTTGACCGTTAATGCCTGTGGATGAGTAACCGCCGACGGCCTCAGTAGAAGCAGGAAGTAAACATCAATTTGTTACGTTATGTGACGCTTTGTATCAGTTTTATGAAGCAGTTTCTGACATGATAAAAATCATCAGACATAACAAAAAGAATGCGATCGCATTCTTTTCCTAATCTCTAGTGCAGGATGGCAGAAATAACTAACCAGTTACAAAATCCTAAAAGCCTTATCAATCAATATTTTTGACTTTTGACTTTTGAATGCATGACTTCCGCGTAGCGGCACTAGCTATTCTATGAAAAAGGTCTAATTAGCAGCTCGAGCTGCTTTTTGGTTTGCTACATCTAGATAATTTTGATACTCGAGAACTTTTGTTTGTGCTGTTTGGTAGTTTGGATTAGACTCTGGCACTTCTTTCATCAGATCGACAGCTTTTTGCCAGTCATTAGCTACCGCATTCCATTCAGATTTTGTTTGAGCAGTCTGGGCTTTTTGAGCAGCACTTTGGGCACTTGTGACAGCAAAATACCAAGGGTCTGAAACAGTGGTTCCGGAATCATTTGTTTTTGGAGATGGTGAAGTTTCAGTATCTTCAGAAGATGTTTGTGGTTGAGATGAGTCAGGGTCATTAGTTTCAGTGTTTTCTGATTTTGACTCACTTAGGAAGGGTAAGGGAAATATTCCACCAAAGTGCAATGCAGCAAGAGTAGCTAGTGAGACTAACAAAAATAGTAGCAATATTCTCAGAATGAGAGGAGTTTTCTTTTTTTGAGCTTGAGGTTGCTGTGATATTTCCTCTTGATTTTCTTCATACTCAGTTTCTTCATACTCAGTTTCTTCATACTCAGTTTCTTCGTCGTATTCTCCCTCCTGGTAATAATCTTCGTCTGTTTCAGTTTCGTAGTCAGCTTCAACTTCTTTTTGATCTAAGTGATCTATAGGTTGCTGAATATCTTCTAAGTCCGATCTTTCTTCTTCAAAGTCAGGTAGATCCGATGTTGGTGGGGTATCTAAAATAATTTTATCTTCCCAGACTGGTTGTTGAACGCCAGTCTGAATACCATACACTTTGACTGTGTGGATTGATTCAACTCCCAATTTAACGATTCCAGTTCTAATAAATTCAACAAGAGGAGCTTGTTGATTAGCAACTTGATCGGACTCGAGTGTAACTTCAAGACAATCATTGTCCCTAGTTACTTGGACGTTAATACCTTTTTTTTGTAGTGAGTGGTTAATAATTGAGGAGATAATTTTTGGATCTCCTTGTTTAGCAAGTTCCCGCAGATTATTTGATGCCATAAATAGCGCTCCTTTGGGCTGGAGGGCGAATAGTTGATTTACTTAAAATTATTTAATTATTATAGTGAATTACTAAAACCAAAACTTTTTGGCTCTGAACTTCTTGATTTACCGAAAACCTGGGTATAAAGCCTCCCCCTTTTAGGGGGACTTTGTGCTATGCTTAAGAAAGCGGAAGGTATTCAACCGCTCTAAAAACTTAACTACTAATTGTAGCGCACTAGCACCTTGAAAATTGCTGTCAGACCCCGCGTCGCCCTCAGGTGCAAGGGAATGCTGACCAAGAGAAGAGTTATGGGGTTTTCCATAGGAACGCTTATGCATGGAAAAGCTCTAAGCAACAAGTACAAGAGAACCAAAGTTTTTTTTGAGGTTTGAACTGTACCGTAGGGCATACGGGAACAGACTCTTGGAATAGAGTAAGCGCTTGGGAAGAGAACCATCTCTGGATTAGATTCCCCAAGGTATTTGATTTAAGTAGACTCGTTGTTGGCGTAGCCTTGCGGAACGCAAACCAAGAATTCTGGTTTCAGGAGAATCTCCGCACCTTTAGAGGTTGTTTGTAAAGAATTATGAAGTGTTTTTACCCCTGGCAAATTGGGTATTTCAGCCTATAAATCTGGGATAAATAACCGAGTTGTTAAAGTTTAAAGGTCAATCATTGTATATTACAAAACTTTACAAACAGTCTCTTAGATCGGAGAGTATATCAAAGAGTACTGCCTCCACTAAGTTAACTTAATTTTGGGTCTGACGTTCTCTCTAAAGATTTATCATTTTCTTTGTGGGTTTAATACCCCACCGTCAACGGGGGTGTTCACGCATTACTTGG
>NZ_RCBY01000111.1 GCF_003838195.1 Okeania hirsuta | reverse complement strand
CCACAACCCAAATATCCATTACCACCCCTTGATGCTGGTGCTTCTCCAGTTTTAATCACAAAAGCAATTGTTGATGCTCTCAATATTCCTCTCTACTTATTTAATGCTGGTTTAACTCATCAACCCACTGTACCAACAATTAATTTGGGAGGTACTCCAGCTCGTTGTTTAACTTCTGGTCATGCTTTAGATATGGCAACTGTTGAACATTTACTGGAAGCTGGAAAGAGTTGGGGATATAAGTTAGCTGCTGAAGCAAAAGATAGCTATTTAATATTAGGAGAATGTGTAGTTGGAGGTACAACTACAGCTTTAGCAATTTTATTAGGTTTAGGTATTGCTGCTGCAGGCAAAGTTAATAGCAGTCATCCTCAATGTAATCATGCTCAAAAGTTGACTGTGGTGCGCCAAGGTTTACAAGTTTCTGGTTTTAATTCTGTACCTCCCCTTTCACAACCCCTAAAATTGGTCGCTGCAGTGGGAGACCCGATGCAAATAGTAGTAGCAGGAATGGCAATGACAGCAAGTCTCAAAGTAGGGGTGATGTTAGCTGGTGGTACACAAATGTTAGCTGTTTATGCTTTGATGCAAGCATTAGCTGCAAAATATTCTTTATCTTGGTTGCCTGAGAATATTGTGGTGGGAACAACTCGATGGGTTGCTGAAGACCCGACAGGAGATACTGTGGGGTTAGCTAGAGAAATTGGTATTGTGCCTTTGATGGCAACAAAAGTTAGTTTTGCTGAGTCTTGTTATCCTCAATTACGAGCTTATGAACAGGGGTATGTTAAAGAAGGTGTGGGTTGTGGAGGATGTGCGATCGCGGCTCATTTATATAGAGATTGGAGTCAAGACCAGTTGCTTCAAGCTGTTGAAAGTTTGTTTTTATAGGGAGATGGGGAGATAGGGAGATGCTAATCAAACATAGCATTACTATTCCGAAACGGTATTAGTGGGACTTACACAAAATAAAGCGATAAAATAGGCTCAAATATAGATAGGCAGAGGCTTTTACGTCAAAAAGGTATAAATTATGAATTACTAAGGGTGCTAGCCATTTTTAACGCATCGACGTAATTCCCTTGTCTAGACTGACTTTGACGCATGTTTCCTACCAAAAAATTTCTAAGTACCATTAGTTATAATATATATCCCCAGAAAATAAACTTGCTTTTTATTTAAGATAAGCTAGAGTTGTAAAAGTCACTGAAAAATCATTTTTCGTATCTTTGGCATGAAAATTTATTCCCTGTTCCCTGTTCCCTGTTCCCTGTTCCCTGTTCCCTACTGTGTGCAAAAAGTCTATATCTTTTTCGGAGAGGTCTAATAGTTTGTTTGTAGTTGGGTTTTAGCCCAATAAATACTTTTCTGATACCAATTCCTCAAAAAAATGCTATACTTATTGAATACTTCAGTCATTAAGTAATAATAATGGTTCAGCAATGTTTTTAGCCATTATTTGTATGAAGTAAAGATATCTTATTTTAATTCCAAATTTTAATTCCAAAGCTGCTTCTTATAGCAATTGTGTTGATATGCACTCCAACCTGCCTCTGGATGGTCTTGGTCTGCCATCAATAACACTTGAGCATGAAGGATTTTCTTTGCCGGACCATGACCATTATGGCTAATATCCCGTAATTGTTGCCGTTGGCGTTCGCTCAGATAGACTTTGTACTTAATCTTAGAATTACTCATAGGACATCCTGGGTCATAATTTTTACCCACAATTTTAGTCTAGATGCGCTACTACTGTTGGGTTTACCCTGCGGGTAAGCTACGCTAACGTTCCTCAACCCAACCTACACCTAGAGATGTCTATATGCAAAGACAATACCGATCACTGATAATTATTGTTTATTTTTGCAAGAGGTCTAATGCTAGATTTGGCGTTGGTAAATTAGTGTATAATATTAATCTTAACTACTTAGAAGTCAGGAGTCAGTCCTCAGAAGTTAGGAGGGAAGAAATAAGAAGAAAGAGTAGTAGAAGAGAAAGTTTTTTGTTCACTAATTATCTGGACATTATATCATACCTAAAATCACCAACGCCGTAATTGGTAAGATGATTTTCTACTAGGGGTGATACCCATCACTTACTCTGGTTAGATATTTAGAGGTATCAGAAACAGATTACTCTTAAAGTTTCATCTCTTGATTTACCAACGCCCTAGATTTTTCTACATCATTTTCTGAGTTTAACACAGAACGTTCAGGTTTTGAACCCGAACTTGGTGGAATGTTGCGACAAAAAGGAGTTTACGTTGATGAAATTACCTGTATCGGTTGTAAACACTGCGCTCATGTTGCCCATAATACTTTTTATATAGAATCAGATCATGGGTGATCGCACGTTTTTCAGCAAGATGGCGACCCTGAAGAATTAATCCAAGAAGCGATCGACACTTGTCCTGTAGATTGTATTCACTGGGTTGATTATACCAAACTAAATACTCTGGAAGAAGAGTGCAAGTATCAGGTTATTCCTATTTGTGGTGGTCCTGTGGATAGTGGAGTAGCTCGTATTGCTAGTCATAGAAATAAGCAAAATGCAGATAAAAAGAAGATTTGATTCTTTTCATTAATTCCTGTAGGGTGCGTTAGCGAGAAGATTAATTATGCTCAAGTCTAGTGGAGAGGGCGATCGCGTAACGCACCATTTCAATGTTATAGCAGTCGAAGCAAAAGTTATACCAAATTGATATAGCAATGTGCGCTGGCATATTTACAAATTACAGTAACTGTCCAATAGCTAAAAGCCTGATATTATCGGTTTTTTATTCCCCCTGTTGCCTGTTGCCTGTTGCCTGTTGCCTGTTGCCTGTTGCCTGCGCACAGCGCTATAAATGTTTGCTACGAATAGCTAGGGTATTTCTTAACTTATCTTTTTCGTCAAATAGTCATTTCCAATAAATTCTTTCTATCGACTCCAGCAAATAACCATCAATCTCTCAAACTCTCCAACACCTCATCCGTAAACGGATTTTTCCCTGCCTGGAGCGCTTCGATCCATTTTTGCCGTTGTGCTTTTTTCTTCTCATTACTCGTCCATTCTACAGATACCTGAAAATCTGCGATCGCTCCTTTAATGTCCCCAGTTAAAGCCCTGGCAAGTCCCCGACTATTAACAATCGAGCCATTTTTAGGGCTAAGGGTGACTGCTTTCTCACAAGCAAACATAACATTAGCAGCTTTTTCATAAAGACTGCCAAACCAACAGAGAGTATCCCAATTCTTAGCATAAATTTGAGTAGGGTAGATTTTTTCTGCTTGTTTGTAAGAGGAAATTGCTTCCTTAACTTTACCCTCTTTCACAAGCTTCCTCCCTTGTTCCAATAACGCATCTACTCCCTGATATTTGGCTTTAGCTTCTGGATCGATATTTTTTAGATTAGGAATATATGCCACTTTGTCAAGCTCTTTTGCTCGTTGATACTTTTCTACTGCCACCTCTATTTTTCCTTCTCTTGCTAATTTCGTACCTTCCTCCATCAGCTTTTCTGCCTCAGCTAATGATGCTGCAAGAACTTTTGGCTTGAGGTTGAGGTCGGGATTCCATTTTAGTGCTTTCTCAAAGAAAGCAACTGCTTGCTCAAGTTTTTCTGCTTCTCCTTTACTTTCCCTTGCTAGTTTCTCTCCCTTAGTTATCCAACTGCGAGCTACTACTTTTATGCGTTTGTCAGTTTGGCAAATCTTGAGTTTTTCTAATTCCTGGGGGTGGGTAATCAGGTAATCATTTAACCACTCGCAACCACGTTTGGTTAAATCTTCTATCCGCAAATCTGTCCACAACTTCACCGTGTTGTCAGCACTTGCAGAAGCAATAGTCTCTCCATCGGGGCTAAATGCTATATCGAAGACCCAATCCTGGTGTCCCTTCAGAGTCTGCAAAAACTGCCCCTGGCGGTTCCACAATTTCACCGTGTTGTCAGCACTACCAGAAGCAATAGTCTCTCCATCGGGGCTAAATGCTATACCGTAGACAAAATTCTCATGCCCCTTCAGAGTCTGTAACAACTGCCCCTGGCGGTTCCACAATTTCACCGTGTTGTCAGCACTACCAGAAGCAATAGTCTCTCCATCGGGGCTAAATGCTATACCGTAGACAAAATTCTCATGCCCCTTCAGAGTCTGTAACAACTGCCCCTGGCGGTTCCACAATTTCACCGTGTTGTCAGCACTACCAGAAGCAATAGTCTCTCCATCGGGGCTAAATGCTACACTGTAGACGGGATGCTGGTGTTCCTGGAGACGGTTAAACTCTCTAAACTCCTCTTTGTTGCGTTTGTAAACTGCGACTCGCAGAGCATTTGTAACCTTGCTAGCATCATCCGGTTTCTTCTATAAACCGGAAGGTGCGCGGAGGGGTTAAAATCTCTAAACTCCTCTTTGTTGCGTTTGTAAACTGCGACTCGCAGAGCATTTGTAACCTTGCTAGCATCATCCGTTGGTTGAAATTTACTATTTCTTTGTTTTTGCCTAGCTTCCATGGCAGTCATCAGGCCATCCCATCGCTCACCTGAAATAGACAAAGCTCTAGCCTCACTTGCTTGAGCAATAGTAGTTTGTCTTTCTGCCCGTATTTTTTCCTTCTGTGCCCACAAACCAAATATTGTCATCCCTCCTGCCAATACTGTCATCACCAATGCAGCAGCAACCGACCCTCTAACTACCCACTTCTGTAACTGCTGTCGTTTTTCCCGTTCCTGTTTCAGCTCCTCTAGTGTTTCATTTCCTTTCCTTTGCCGAATAAAAGCAACTAAATAATCATGCACTAACTGATAACGATTTGCTGGTTTTTCCCGTAACAAAAATACTAAACTAGACTTGACAAAAATCTTTAATACTAACTCTAACTCTTTCTCTTGAAACTCACTTTCTTTTACCAATTCAGCCTGAGTTTTTAGTGGTCGAGTATTATTTTCATCGGTTAACAATATCAACACCAACCAAGCAAATTTTTCATTTTCTTCACCACAGTCTTTTACTACTGATGCTAAATATCGGTTGACTAATTCTGCCTTGGGATAATCTCCTAATTCTTGATATTTTTCCACAGTGGTAATATTCTCTGTCTGTAGTTGTGCCCCCACTACTTGCAATTCTATCGGGCGAATTTCTCCCAACTCCTGAGCTAAATCTTCAACTAACTTTTCTGTCAGATTTGGATCTATTTTAAACTGAGAATTTTCTGTTAATCCTTGAATGACTAATTTTGCCTGATCCTGGGAAAAGTTTCTCAATTCATAAAGAACATTTTTACTTAAAATGTCATTGCTGATTGTTTCTAAATTTGCTAAATAATTAAATTCTAATAAATAATGAATATAATCTGAACGCAGGGATAAAACAATTTTCACAAAAGGAATTTTTAAACATTCTTCCAGAAACTGAGCAAATTCTCTTTTTTGCACTGGCTCTGAATTAACAAAGAAAAATTCCTCAAATTGATCGAAAATAATAACCGTAAGTAGATTTAATTCAGCATTATTTCGTAACTGAGAAAAAATTGCTTCAGTCGAATTAAGTATATGTGAATTAACTGCTAATTGGGGAATTGCTTTAAGTTTTTTAGCTAAACTTTCCCCCAATGCTGAAATCCAATGAATATAAACTTGCTGCAAAACCACTACTAAATTACGGGTATCAATTGATTTTTTTTCTAAAGCAGTTATTAATCCAGCCTGCAAAATAGAACTTTTACCAACTCCTGATTGCCCATGAATAACTATCAGTTTATAGTCAGGGCGACTAATTCTTTCTAGTAATTCTTCGACATTAAATTTGCGTCCAGATGCAGAAATTTCTTGAGTAACTTTTCGTCGATTAAGTTGAGGTAAAGCCGGGTTTGTATTTGGTTTTCTGTATCCCAAACGAT
This sequence comes from Okeania hirsuta, assembly GCF_003838195.1. Lineage (GTDB taxonomy): Bacteria > Cyanobacteriota > Cyanobacteriia > Cyanobacteriales > Microcoleaceae > Okeania > Okeania hirsuta. The sequence continues at coordinate 19,362 of NZ_RCBY01000111.1, read as the reverse complement.
TTGCACCGATAAATGCTACAAACCCAAATTGTTGTTCTATTTGTTGCAGTTTTTGCTTCAATTCAAAAGCTGCTAAATATGCTTTTTGTTGGTAATATATTTCTCGTGATTCTGTGATAATATCAATATAAAATTCGGTACTGTACTCAGGTTTTGTCGTATTTTTTGCTTGTTCAAAATTGGCTATAGATGCTTCAAATTTACCTAAATATTTTTCGGCTTTTGCTAGAGCAAATAAATATTTTCCTAGATGAGAATAGCGCTCCCAATCTAAAGTAATTTCGTCTTTTTCTGAGCTAGGAGGAGATACAGCATCTAGAGTTTTGTTAAAAATTTTTATGGCATTTTGAGCAAGTTTTTTTGCTTGTCTATAATGATTTTTTGCCAGTTCAAATTCTGCTAGAAAACCATAAGCACGAGCTTCACAAAATGGCTGAGAATAGGTTTGATGTAATTCAATTGCTCTATTGGCAACAGTTTCTAACTCATCCCAACGCCCTAAAGTCTGCAAAACTTCTCCCCAAGTATTGATAAATTTAGCAACTAAGTCTGGGCGGTTAATTGTCTCAAAGCCTTCTACCGACTGCTGAAAATATGAACAAGCTCTCTCACAAGCCATATTTTTCTCAACCCGATGACTAACTGCATAACTACGCCACCATAACCCCAGATAATAATAAGTGTGAGCCACCCGCATCGAGTTGTTAACTTGTTGCCAAAGTTCGAGACTATGTTGATAATGCTCTAGTGCTACTTCGGTAGAATTATCAGTTGCCCTGCCTAAAACAAATTCCAAATTTGCTTCTAATTCAGGCTCTAAGGTAACTTCTCGGTTTAACAATTCTTGCCTTGCACCCACCAACTCTTGATAAGCAGACTCTCCCAAACCAAGGGTAGTATCATCTAAAAATATTCCTGCCCCACTTTCTAAAACTTTCTGATAAACACTCTCACTGGTCTGCTGAATAAAATCAATTAATTCCTGAGTGGCAGTTTCAAAAACGGTCAGACTTGACCAATTTTCAAAGTCAGGAATTAAGCGAATAAACTTACGAGAAATTTCTGCATCAATCCATAAAACTATGGGAAAAGGGCAATTTTTTCTAAACTCCTCGCGAACTAAACTCATTGCGACCAGCAATTTATCAATATTTCTGACAAACTCCAAACCCCAAACCATCAGAGCATCTGGTTGTTGGTTTCCTAAGCATTTTCTAATAGTTGCATAAAGTTCATCGACAGACTCATCCAACTGCAACTGTGCCAAGTCTCCAGAAAAAGATTCCCGGAGTTGTGGAATTAGGCGATCGCGCTGGCTCAAATTATTGCACTGTGCCAAAAACAGCCGAAATTGTCCTTGAGACATTTCCATCCCTTGGACTAATTTCTGCAATAATTTTTGATTGTTAATTTCCCTGTAACTAGGCATAAATTTTTGACTCTATGTTAATTGCTAACAAACCTCAAACCTTTATTATTTCCTACTAGACTGACACACCTTAAATGGGGGGATGGGGTGATGGGGGGATGGGGTGATGGGGTGATGAAAAAAGCTAATGCACTATTTTAGGTGAAACGGTCCACTACTAGACTGACACAGCTAAAACTGTGCAATAGATTGTGGCGTTGGTAAATTAGTGTATGATATTAGTCTTAATTCTTTAGGAGTCAGGAGTCAGGAGTCAGGAGTCAGGAGGGAAGAAAAACAGAAAAAACCCCGAGTAGAAGGAGAAAGTTTTTTGGTCGCGTAAAGGTCACGGAGTTCTATCGCACTATTATCCGGATATAGTATCATACCTCAAATTACCAACGCCTAGATTGTTATTTCTAGGTGTCTTTATCTCCCCTACTCCCCCACTCCCCCACTCCTCTACTCCCTTATATTTAACTCTGGCGCATCTTTCAAGAGAGGATTAATATCAAACCAAGGGCCAAGTTCATCTTGATACTCATAAACAAACATACTCCGAATTAAAATTTGATATCCATCATCTCCCGTTACTTTTTTTGTCTGAACAACTCGGCGCAATAATTCCCACTCATGGTCATCTACAGCTAAAAGTCGCTGATTACGATAAGTTTTAATTACATTGGCAACACTAGCGCGGGAGATGGGAAGATCCCCTTCTTCCATAATAGCCTCATTAACTATTCGCAATACATTCCTCACATGACCACCACTGAAACGACATAAGTAATCTAAAGTTTCCTGACTATCAAATATTTCGGTAACTTTTGCCAAACGTTGCTGTGGATCTAATTCTGGAAATGCCCTTGCCAACACTAACTGCCGCATTAACTTCATTCCTTCAGCACATTCACTACCATCGCGCAACTGTGTGGCCACCATTGGCAATATTTGAGGGTCTTTCTTAAATCTTTGAGTTAATGTGTCGTAGTCATTGGAAAACCTCAGTGCCATAGGAAGAGTATAAATCAGATGAAAATGAAGACTCATCAGTTGTTCGCCCCGGTCAACAAATAGATATTCTGGTTGAGGTCGCCCCCAAGGTTTAGGTGAGCTATCAACTTTTTCCAAGTTGTCAACGATAACCACTAATCCTTTTTTGCCATACTTTTTCAACTTTTCGTTAGCGGGTTCGAGTAATTCTTTGTTAATAGTTTCAATAATTCCGCTGGTGCGGGGTCCGAGATATTCTCTGAGTTTCGTACGAAGTTCGGGACTAGCTTTTGCCTGGGCAGTAATTTTACCAATTCCTAAAGCTACAAATTCTAATCCTTTTTCGTCAGCTTTGACTTGACCAACTCCAGGCAAACCAACTTCTGCTGAAAATGAACCCTCACTGCTAGCTGCCACTTTACCCATACCAGGAATATTCGCTTCTGCAGAGAGTTCAATTTCTGTCTGCAATAATTTTGCAGCTCCCTGAAGTAGACCTTTTAATCCTTTTGGTTCCTCCAAGTTAAGTTTTTCCAACTTCTCCAAACTTCTGCTGACCTGTTGTGCAATAGTTAGAAAAATATCGCCTATGTCTACATCTCCCATTTCTAGGCTTTTGTCAGACTCAAAATAGACAACGTGAAAACCTTCTGCTTCTAACTGTTGCTTGAGTTGCCATAATTCTGTAGACTTACCACAACCAATATGTCCGGTGAATAGTTGGCAAGTTGGTCGGCCTAAAGACCAGAGAGTAATAGTATTTTTTAATTTTTTTATAACTTTTCCTCCACGCACAGTCGAGAAGTCAATGTAGTATTTCTTGTCAATTTCTACATTATCTATAAACAGAGGAATGCCAGGGTTTGTTGCCTGAAAAAAGGCTTGGGGATCTAAAGGCATAATTATTTATGAGAAGCTACTTACTCAATTTTATCGCAGGGAACATTCAAGAATTTAGAATTTAGAATTTAGAATTTAGAATTTAGAATTTAGAATTTAGAATTTAGAATTTAGAATTACCTCTCCTTGAAAAGAAGAGGATTGACTAATCATGAAAATTTTTATTTATTATCCCCTTAAAAGAGGAGGCTTTAAACCACAATATTTCGATAAGAAAAACTTTTCTATCTGCTGGTTTTCTGCCGACAATAATATAAACAATTACAATGGTCGGAGGAAACTCTATATTTACTAATAATCATGGTACCAGCAGTTTTAATAGAAAACCTTCAGAAAAGTTATGGTTCGGTTACAGCAGTTAAGGACGTTTCCTTTCAGATAGAACCTGGAGAAATATTTGGTTTACTTGGCCCTAATGGTGCAGGTAAAACAACTACACTACGCGCTCTGTGTACTCTACTTACACCAGACGCTGGACGTTTAGAAGTATCTGGTATTTCAGTAGTTGACCAACCGAGAATAGCTAGACAACGTCTTGGCTATGTTGCTCAGGAAGTGGCCATTGACAAGGTTCTTACAGGCCGAGAACTACTACAACTGCAAGCAGCTATATATCATATTCCAGGGAAATTGGCAAGGGAAAGAATCGAAGGAGCGATCGCTCTTCTGGGAATAGAAGATTGGGCGGACAAAAAAACAGGTACTTATTCAGGTGGTATCCGCAAACGTCTAGATTTAGCAGCAGGTTTATTGCATCAACCAGATGTTTTAGTTTTGGATGAACCCACAGTAGGTTTAGATATTGATAGTCGGATAGCAGTTTGGGATTTTTTGCGTGAGTTGCGAGACTCTGGTACAACAGTTTTAATTACCAGTCACTATCTTGAAGAAGTCGATGCTTTGGTAGATAAAGTAGCTATTATTGACCAAGGTCTGGTTATTGCTGCGGGTACTCCTTTTGAACTTAAAGACCGAGTGGGAGGCGATCGTATTACTCTCCGTGTTAGGGAATTTTCTTCTACTGAAGAAGCAGAAAAAGTAAAAGCATTAGTAGAAAATTTACCAATGGTTCAAGAAGTTATTGTTAATGCTGCTCAAGGCAATTCTTTAAACTTAGTGGTGACACCCCAGAGTGATGCTTTTACCACAATTCAAGAGTTACTGTATCAGCAGGGTTTACCTACTTTTAGTATTGCTCAAGCACGACCAAGTTTGGATGATGTTTATCTAGCAGCAACAGGAAAAACTTTGATGGATGCAGAATTAGCTGCTGTGGGTAGTCGTGACTTAAAAGCTGAGAAAAAACAAAGTATGCGTTAAACGTTGGCACTTTGTAGGTTGGGTTGACGTTCAGGAAACCCAACAACAGTTATTGTATCTGTTCAACAGTTATTGTATCTGTTCAACAGTTATTGTATCTGTTGGGTTGCGAGATACGCTTAACCCAACCTACTGAAGTCAAAGTCCAGTAGGGTGTGTCGGTCCAGTAGGGTGTGTTAGGGACAGCGTAACGCACCATCAATAGCTGGAATCGGCGGTGCCTTAGAGCTGATTAACGCACCCTACTGGACTGACACAGCTAATTTTATGCATGATTATGATTGGGGTGGGGGCGGGTTTACTCAGTCCTGGGTGACACCATTAACTTAACGCGGAACCCGCCCCCGCCCCTACTGGACTGACACAGCTAATTTTATGCATGATTATGATTGGGGTGGGGGCGGGTTTACTCAGTCCTGGGTGACACCATTAACTTAACGCGGAACCCGCCCCTACCCGATGCACCATTTTGGGTGTGCCACTCCACTACTTCTACTTCTATTGTCCAATAGTAATGCACCATCAATAGCTGACATCGGTGGTGCCTTAGAGCTGATTAACGCACCCTACTTCTATTGTCCAATAGTAACGCACCATCAATAGCTGGAATCGGCGGTGCCTTAGAGCTGATTAACGCACCCTACTTCTATTGTCCAATAGTAACGCACCATCAATAGCTGAAATCGGCGGTGTCTTACATTTGATTAATGCACCCTACTTCTATTGTCCAATAGTAACGCACCATCAATAGCTGGAATCGGCGGTGCCTTAGAGCTGATTAACGCACCCTACTGGACTGACACAGCTAATTTTATGCATGATTATGATTGGGGTGGGGGCGGGTTTACTCAGTCCTGGGTGACACCATTAACTTAACGCGGAACCCGCCCCCGCCCCTACTGGACTGACACAGCTAATTTTATGCATGATTATGATTGGGGTGGGGGCGGGTTTACTCAGTCCTGGGTGACACCATTAACTTAACGCGGAACCCGCCCCTACCCGATGCACCATTTTGGGTGTGCCACTCCACTACTTCTACTTCTATTGTCCAATAGTAATGCACCATCAATAGCTGACATCGGTGGTGCCTTAGAGCTGATTAACGCACCCTACTTCTATTGTCCAATAGTAACGCACCATCAATAGCTGGAATCGGCGGTGCCTGAGAGCTGATTAACGCACCCTACTTCTGTTGCCTGTTGCCAGATGAGCTGCGCACAGCGCTATATAAGTAATCAACCGGACATAATATAATAGAATCAATGGTACTGATAAGGAAAGTTGAGGAGTTTATGCATTTAATTGATTATACTATTGTCGTCATCTACCTGCTGGCGATCGTTCTGTTTGGCATATTTCTCCAGCGGAAAGCATCCGCTGGCATAGACTCTTACTTTCTGGGCGATCGAAATATGCCTTGGTGGGTATTGGGGGCATCCGGGATGGCTTCCAATACGGACATTGCGGGGACAATGTTAATCACAGCCTTAGTCTACGCCTTGGGAACGAAGGGATTTTTTCTGGAACTCCGGGGTGGCATTGCCTTAATTCTAGCAATGTTCATGATTTTTATGGGCAAGTGGAATCGTCGCGCCCAAGTTATGACTTTAGCGGAATGGATGCATTTGCGTTTTGGAGTCGGACGGGAAGGAAATATCGCCCGGATAGTTAGTGCTGTTGCTGCTATTATCTTGACCATTGGCAGGATCAGTTACTTTGCCATCGGTGGGGGCAAATTCTTAGGAGAATTTATTACTGTCGATGCCCGTCTGGCCTCAATTTTAATCATATTCCTGGCATTGATATACACTGTCCTTAGCGGTTTTTATGGGGTGGTGTTAACAGACCTGTTTCAGGGAGTTTTGATTTTTGTGGCTATCATCTATATCTGCGCGATCGCTCTGCAACTTCCTCCTCTACCAGAGACATTTGCTATTTCTATTCCGGGAACCGAGCAATTGCACGAGTGGAATTTTAGCGAGTGGAGTAGTATATTCCCCTCTATGGAAGTAGACTTGCCAGGAGACTATGGTCGTTTCAACTTGTTCGGCGCTATCCTTTGTTTCTATCTGCTGAAAGTATTAATGGAAGGGTTTGGCGGTATCGGTGGTTATATGATGCAGCGCTATTTTGCCGCCAAAAGCGATCGGGAAGTGGGGTTAATGTCCCTGTGGTGGATATTCTTGCTTTCCTTTCGCTGGCCTTTGGTAACTGCTTTTGCGATCCTGGGCATCAATTACGGCATTACTAACCAAGTAATTCCCGACCCGGAACTGGTCTTGCCAACAGTTATCGCTACTTACCTACTAGTGGGAATCAAGGGATTGGTATTAGCTTGTTTTATCGCTGCCGGGATGTCTACTTTTGACTCCTTAATTAATGGTGGTGCTGCTTACTGGGTGAAGGATATTTATCAAGCTTATCTCAATCCGCAAGCTGACAACCGCAAACTGCTGGCTCAAAGTCGTTGGGCATCGGTTATCATTGTTATGGTGGGATTGCTATTTAGCTTCAGTATCTCCAATATCAATGAAATTTGGGGATGGTTGACTCTGGGATTGGGTACGGGTCTGGCGGTTCCTCTGCTGTTAAGATGGTATTGGTGGCGGTTTAATGGCTATGGATTTGCCACGGGTATCGCTGCTGGTATGGTGGCCGCAATTGTGACTAAGGCGATCGTCTTACCTTCCTTCCCGAATCTGCAACTTGCCGAATTTATCCAATTTCTAATTCCTAGCAGTTGTTCTTTGGCAGGATGTATCGCTGGCACTCTGTTAACCCCGGCAACGGAACGGTCAGTTCTGGAGAATTTTTATACTGTCACCCGTCCCTTCGGTTTTTGGAAGCCGATCGCTGTTAATATTCCCCGCAATCTCACGGTCAATATCGCATTAGAGAACAGGCGTGATTTGCTGGCGACTGCGATCGCGATTCCCTGGCAAATAGTTTTGTGTCTCACGGGAATTATGTTTATGATGAAACGTTGGGATAATTTCCTGATTCTATCCCTGTTGTTGCTTGTACTTTCTATCTGTTTGTACTTCGTCTGGTATAGATATCTGTACGGAAGTCAAAATTCAAAAGTCAAAAGTTAAAAGTTAAAAGTAAGAAAAACGAAAGAATTTAAGCCAGGAAATTATTTAAGAGTATACCAAGTAAAGTCTGTATTATTTTGATAAGCTTGAGCTACAAAGATATTGAGCGATCGCTATTAATATTAAATGCGGATTTGATATTATTTTTAGTTGCGCTTTAGGACTAAACATCTATCGACGCCTAGCATGGGAGCAAGATGCTCCCACTGTAGGGAAATGGCGATCGCTAACTTCTGAGGAAGAAATCTTCTGCTTCTATTGATGGAATATTTGTCAAAGTGGCAAATTGACCTCCACTACCGAAACCAGCTTGACTACCATTGGGATTATAGAATAATTTTCCATTTTCACTATTATAGACAATGACTGCTTCAGAAGTTTCTGCTAGCTGATCATCAGTAACTGTGGCAAATTCTCCCGCAATGCTGAAACCTGTTCCTGAATCGCTGTTGATGGCAGTAAAAGTTGTCAGGTCTAGAAGAATAATATCTCCCTGTGTTTGGGAAAAATCAGTAATTGTATCTATACCTACATCCTCAGTCTGAAATTCATCATTAGTGTTAAAGATAAAGCGGTCAATACTACCACCTCCTGTAAGTTGGTCGTTTCCTGCTCCACCGTTGAGTCTGTCGCGACCAATACCTCCTTCTAGAGTATCGTTACCATCACCCCCTAACAAGATATCGTTACCAGGGCGACCAATTAACAGGTCATTACCAGATTTACCAAATAGGCGATCGCTTCCAGGACCACCATTAACACTATCATCACCCCTACCACCATTGAGAGTATCTCGACCAACACCACCAATTAATGTATCGTCCCCACCATTACCAGTCAGGCGATCGCTACCTCTTCTACCAAAAAGTTGATCGTCACCTTCTCCACTCTGAAAATTATCATTGTCATTAGTACCTTCTATCGTTTCATTTTCAGGAAATTGTATTCGATAAATTCGATTGTTTCCTTGTTCGGTAAACAACAAACTACCATCCGGTAAAACCTGTAAACCAACTGGACGACCCCAAGTTTCAGGTTCTGCGGAAACGTCCAAGAAACCTGTTAAAAAATCTTGATATACTCCTGTGGCATTTCCATTTTCATCAAAGGGTACAAATACTATTTTAGAACCTGTGGGTTCTTGACGACCGAAACCACCTCTAAATGCAACAAATGCTCCATTGTGATATTCTTCTGGGAAAGTTTCACCATCATAAAATTGCAGTCCTAAAGGTACTGAATGTGCTTGAAATAATACATCGGGAGTTTGAGTTTCTGTTACAAAATCTGGAGTTTGAGTTTCCGGTACGAAATTAGGATTTTCTTGTGTTATAAATGGGTCTGGTAAATCTGGTGATAAATAAACATAAGGCCAACCATAAAATTCATCTTGTTCTAATCCTGTTAAATAATCAGGAACTAAGTCATCACCTAAATCATCTCGTTCATTTACAGTGGTAAAAAGTTGACCTGTTATTGGGTGAAAATCTAGACCTACAGGATTTCTTAAACCAAAAGCAAAAGTTTCTTGATCGGAACCATCTAGATTCATTACTTGTACAGATGCTCTAGGTAAATCTTCTATTGTTACGTTGCCAGCGGAACCAATAGAAACAAAAAGTTGATTGTCTGGAGAAATTGCTAAGTTCCGAGTAAAATGATTTCCAAATGGTGGTAAATCTGCAATTTTTTCGCCAGTACCATTAATTTCTGTTTCCCCAATATTATAAGGATATCTTACTATTGAATCTGTATTTCCCACATAGAAAAAATCTTCAGTAAAAACCATGCCGAAAGGTGCATTTAATCCATTTTCTGCATCGGCAAAAACTTGAGAAAAATCTGCTACACCATCCTCATCTGTATCGCGTAGTAAAAGTATTCGATCATTGAAAAGTGATGTTACTAATACATCTCCAGTTGGAGTAACTCCTAACCAACGAGGATTTCCACTTTCAGGAAAAACATTATCAGCAAAAACATTAACAGTAAAACCATCTGGAACTTGCAAAACTGGATTATCGGGAATTGAAATAGTAGCGGCACCATTACCAAAAATACGACTAGCAGGAGGTTCTGGTAAGGATTCTAGAGAAATAAAGATATCCTCTAATTCCAAGGGTTCGGTTTCTATCAGTCCGTTAGTTAGCATTATTTTTAGAGATGTTTTAGTTTCTTAATATTGACAATCAATATACTATCCTAAATTTCCAAAGCTAATGAAATATTAAGCTGCTATTTATGCCTACAAATTTACATTGTCTAATTTTAGACCAAGCAGCAATTATACAAACAAATTTAACCTTTTTTATATACTTATTTTTATTTGTTTTATATTTTTTAACTTGAGAGGTACTTGATTAAGTTAGTCTTAAATTATCTATACAAATTAACGAAAGGAAAGATTAATTTAAGATTAAATATAAAGATTTTTCAATTACTCAATAAAATAGTATCTAAAACTTGATAAATTAGGTCTATATTTATTCGGTGAAATATTTCAAATAAATTATATATATGATGCAAAATAAAAACGAAAAATTCGATAAAGTCTCCTGCTGGGATTTCTGGAAAAAGTTTATATAATTTCTGGAAATGCTTGATAAAGATTTCCGCTATTATAGAAATTTTCTGTTGTTCAATGGTCTATAACACCTAATATCTATTACAATAAAAGTTGTAAATTTTCAACAGGTAAAACTTTGCCTGAATAGACGGAAAATTAAAATTACACAACCTAACATCTGAATTAATTATGTCTCCAAAAAAACTCACAGGTAACGAAATTCGACAAACATTTCTCGACTTTTACGCACAACGGGAACACACTATTTTACCCAGTGCATCTCTAGTTCCCGAAGACCCCACGGTCTTACTCACTATTGCGGGAATGTTACCATTTAAACCTATATTTCTCGGACAACAACCCCGGAAATATCCCCGCGCTACTACTTCCCAAAAATGTATCCGTACCAACGATATTGAAAATGTCGGTCGGACTGCCAGACATCACACTTTTTTTGAGATGTTGGGTAACTTCAGTTTTGGCGACTATTTTAAACCAGAAGCGATCGCCTTTGCTTGGGAACTTTCCACAAAAATATTCGGTTTACCTCCAGACCATTTAGTTGTCAGCGTATTCCGAGAAGATGATGAAGCATTTGCTATTTGGCGCGACAAAATTGGTATTCCCGCACACCGTATTCAACGGATGGATGAAGAGGATAATTTTTGGGCATCGGGTCCGACGGGTCCGTGCGGTCCCTGTTCGGAAATTTATTACGACTTCCATCCAGAATTGGGGGATGAGAACATTGACCTGGAAGACGATAGCAGGTTTATCGAATTTTATAACCTCGTATTCATGCAATATAACCGGGATGCAGAAGGAAATCTTACACCACTACAAAACAGAAATATTGATACGGGGATGGGGTTGGAAAGAATGGCGCAAATATTACAAAAAGTGCCGAATAATTATGAAACTGACCTAATTTTTCCTATCATTAAAACTGCTGCGGATATTGCTGGTATCGACTACAAAAAAAGTGATGACAAAACCAAAATTTCCCTGAAAGTTATTGGCGACCATGTACGAGCAGTCGCACATTTAATTGCTGATGGTGTCACTGCATCTAATGTTGGCAGGGGTTATATTTTACGACGGTTAATTCGCCGAGTTGTGCGTCACGGACGTTTGATTGGCATTTTTGGGGAATTTACATCCAAAGTAGCTGAGAAAGCGATCGCTCTTTCTGAGGATGTTTACCCTAATTTGCGGGAGAGAGAAACTGCTATTAAAGCTGAGTTGCAACGGGAAGAGTCTCGCTTCTTGGAAACATTGGAGCGGGGTGAAAAATTGTTGGCGGAAATTATCGCAAAACCGGAAACTCAGAAAACTAAACAAATTTCGGGAGAAGATGCTTTCAAGTTATACGACACCTATGGTTTTCCACTGGAGTTGACTCAGGAAATAGCAGAAGAAAATGGTTTAACTGTTGATGTCAGTATGTTTGAAAAAGAAATGAAACTGGCGCAAGAACGTTCTCAGTCAGCCCACGAAACTATTGATTTAACTGCTGAAGGTGGGGTAAAATTAGATGTTGACAAAACGGAATTTTTAGGATATACAGATTTGACTTCCTCAGCGCAAGTAATGGCGTTAATAGCTGAAGGGGAACAGGTTGAGTCTGCGGAAGCGGGTACTCAAGTGCAAGTGGTACTTGACCAAACGCCCTTTTATGCCGAGTCTGGAGGTCAAATAGGCGATCGCGGCTATCTAAGTGGGGATAATGTGGTCGTGCGGATAGAAGATGTGCAGAAGCAGAATAATATTTTTGTGCATTTCGGTCGCGTGGAAAGGGGTTCGTTACAGTTAGGAATAACGGTGAATGCTCAAATAGATGCTGCTTGTCGTCGCAGAGCGCAAGCAAACCATACCGCAACACATTTGTTACAAGCTGCTTTGCGGTCCCTGGTAGACCAGTCTATTTCTCAAGCGGGTTCGTTGGTATCTTTTGACCGTTTGCGATTTGATTTTAATTGTCCCCGGGGGTTGAAACCGGAGGAAGTGGAGCAAGTGGAAGCTCAGGTGAATAGTTGGATAGCTGAAGCACATCCGGCGACGGTTGCGGAAATGCCATTGGATGAGGCAAAGGCAAAGGGAGCTGTTGCTATGTTTGGTGAAAAGTATAGCGATGTGGTACGGGTAGTTGACTATCCGGGAGTGTCGATGGAATTATGTGGGGGAACTCATGTGAATAATACGGCAGAAATTGGGGTGTTTAAAATTATTTCTGAAGCTGGTATTTCTTCTGGGGTGCGCCGTATAGAAGCAGTTGCTGGTTTGGCAATATTAGATTATTTGAATGTCCGAGATACTGTGGTTAAGGAATTGAGCGATCGCTTTAAGGCAAAACCGGAGGAATTATCGGAGCGGGTGAGTAACTTGCAGCAGGAGTTGAAGGAGTCGCAGAAACAGTTGGAAGCGTTGAAAGGTGAGTTAGCAGTGGCGAAGTCTGACCAGTTGTTAGGGGATGCTGAGACTGTGGGTGAGTTTCAGATATTAGTAGCGGAGATGCCTGGAGTTGATGCGGAGGCGTTGAAAACTGCTGCGGAACGGTTACAACAAAAGTTGGGCGAGAGTGCTGTGGTATTGGGTGCTGCTTCTGGGGAGAAAGTCAGTTTAGTTGCTGCTTTTAGTAAGTCTGTGAATAGTAAAGATTTGCAAGCAGGGAAATTTATTGGTGGGATAGCGAAAATGTGTGGAGGCGGCGGCGGCGGTCGTCCGAATTTGGCGCAAGCAGGGGGTCGCGATCCGAGTAAGTTGAAGGAGGCGTTGGAAAGTGCGAGGGAGCAGTTAGTTGATGGGTTGAAGTAAATTTTTGACCACTATGTTGTAGGTTGGGTTGAGGAACCCGAAACCCAACATAACCCAACTTACTTAACATAAACATATATAGGTTTTTGTTGGGTTGCGCTATCGCTTAACCCAACCTACATTATTATCACTAAATTATCCAAATATGGTATTAGTAGTTTAGGTGATTTTTGTAGATTTAAGGTAAGTTAATACCTAAGCTAAAAATTATTTATTTAGCAGTTTTAAAAATCTACAATATTTGAATCATCTTCACTAGATATCTCCAGAAAACAGAGAATGGAGAATAGGGATAAATCATTGATAGTTCATAGATAAGAATTGACTTTATTCTTGATATTTGGAGATATTTTTTCTAACTTATACAATATTTGAATTGCTTTCACTATTAATAAGAACGCGCGTTTCTTCAAACTCGATAGGTTCAAGTTTTTTAGGTGGTTCTAGTTCCTGAGAAGGTTCAGTTTTTTTAGGTGGTTCTAGTTTCTGAGAAGTTTCAGATGATTTTTGATTTAAGTTATCACTTTGTTCTGAATTATTCGACATAAATGACTTTCCCAAAAGTTTAACTTGTTTAGCACTGCCTCGCAATGACAGAGGAGTTAAATTAAGTAAACTGCATAACTGGTTACTTCTAAGGATATATAATTAAGTAGGTGTGCTAATGGGGTGAATTTTATGAAAGCAATAATTAAATATTCTCTGGTGTGGGGAGCAACATTTATTAGTATCTGTGGGTTAACTGTGGGGATGGTGAAACCAGTAGTAGGGGAAATTAAACCTGCTGTGGTAGCGCAACAGTCTGGGGAAGTCGAGGAATTTAAGGGACTTTTTCAACAGGCTGGTCAGTTGTCAAAACAGGGAAAATATAGTGAAGCTATTCTATTGTTAGAACGTGCCTTAATTATTGTAGAAAATGCAGGTGCTTCTGAAACCACTGCTGCCATAGTTATTCATCTTTTAGGTCTGCAGCATTATTACCAAGGAAAGTACACAGAAGCCTTACCCCTATTCCAAAGGTCTCTGGCAATATTAGAAAAAGCATTAGGAGCTGACCATCCCTCAGTTGCTGCCAGCCTCAACAACCTGGCAGTACTGTACCGTGACCAAGGGAACTACACAGAAGCCTTACCCCTATTCCAAAGGTCTCTGGCAATATTAGAAAAAGCATTAGGAGCTAACCATCCAGAGGTTGCCCAAAGCCTCAACAACTTGGCACAACTGTACCAATACCAAGGCAACTACAGCCAAGCCTTACCTCTATTCCAAAGGTCTCTAGCAATAAATGAAAAAGCATTAGGAGCTGATCATCCAGAGGTTGCCTCTAGCCTCAACAACCTGGCAGGACTGTACCGAGACCAAGGCAACTACACAGAAGCCTTACCTCTATTACAACGGTCTCTGGCAATCAAAGAGAAAGCATTAGGAGCTAACCATCTCTCCGTTGCCCTTAGCCTCAACAACCTGGCAGGACTGTACCGAGACCAAGGCAACTACACAGAAGCCTTACCTCTATTACAACGGTCTCTGGCAATCAAAGAGAAAGCATTAGGAGCTAACCATCTCTCCGTTGCCCTTAGCCTCAACAACCTGGCAGGACTGTACCGAGACCAAGGCAACTACACAGAAGCCTTACCTCTATTACAACGGTCTCTGGCAATCAAAGAGAAAGCATTAGGAGCTAACCATCTCTCCGTTGCCCTTAGCTTCAACAACCTGGCATCACTGTACAGTGACCAAGGGAAGTATACAGAAGCCTTACCCCTATTACAACGGTCTCTGGCAACCTATGAGAAAGCATTAGGAGCTAACCATCCAGACTTTGCCTCCAGCCTCAGTAGCCTGGCATCACTGTACAGTGACCAAGGGAAGTATACAGAAGCCTTACCCCTATTACAACGGTCTCTGGCAACCTATGAGAAAGCATTAGGAACTGACCATCCCTCAGTTGCTGCCAGCCTCAACAACCTGGCATCACTGTACAGTGACCAAGGGAAGTATACAGAAGCCTTACCCCTATTACAACGGTCTCTGGCAACCTATGAGAAAGCATTAGGAGCTAACCATCCCTCCATTGTCACCCCCCTCAGTAGCCTGGCATTACTGTACCATGTCCAAGGGAAGTACAGTGAAGCCTTACCCCTATTCCAAAGGTCTCTGGTAATATTAGAAAAAGCATTAGGAGCTGACCATCCAGACTTTGCCACCAGCCTCAGTAATCTGGCATCACTGTACCAACGCCAAGGGAACTACAGTGAAGCCTGGCCCCTCTTTCAAAGGTCTCTAGCAATCAGAGAAAAAGCATTAGGAGCTGACCATCCCTCAGTTGCCACCAGCCTCAACGGCCTGGCATCACTGCACCTTAACCAAGGCAACTACACTGAAGCCTTACCCCTATTACAACGGTCTCTAGCAATCAGAGAAAAAGCATTAGGAACTGACCATCCCTCAGTTGCCACCAGCCTCAACGGCCTGGCATTACTGTACCATCTCCAAGGGAAGTACACAGAAGCCTTACCTCTATTCCAAAGGTCAAGGGCAATCAGAGAGAAAGGATTAGGAGCTGACCATCCATACGTTGCCACTAGCCTACTCAACCTGGCAACACTGTACCAAGCTCAAGGAAATACAACCAGTGCCATTGAATATCTCACCCAGGCAATGGAAGTACAAGAAACCACCCTCACTACTTTCCTCGCCACAGGTTCGGAAAGCCAAAAACAAGCTTCCATGAGAAAGCTCTCAGTCACAACTCACCAAACAATATCCCTACATCTCCAAGACGCACCCAATAACCCAAAAGCAGCTAACCTCGCCCTCACCACCATCCTCCGGCGCAAAGGTCGCATCCTCGACTCCACTATCAAGTCCCTGCAAACTATCCGCGACAAACTGACCCCAGAAAACCAAAAACTCCTCAACGACCTGGCAAACACTCGTACTCAACTAGCTGCCCTCATCTACAACAAACCCGAAAATCTCCCACCAGAACAATATCGTCAACAAGTCGCTACCCTCAAAGGTAAAGCAGAGAAATTAGAAGCTGACCTTTCCCTCGCTAGTGCAGAATTTGCTAAGACTAATGAACCAGTAACTATTGAAACGGTACAAAAGTTAATTCCTGCTGATGCAGCATTGGTGGAAATAATGCAGTATTACCCAGTAGATGTCAAAGCTCTGAAACTTGGCAAACCCCACTACGCAGTCTACATCCTCCATTCCACAGGTTCACCACAATGGCTAGACCTGGGACCAGTAGCACCCATCCATAACACCATCACCGAATTTCGTGCTCAATTATCACAACCAAATAGTTCCATCCGAGAAGTTGCCCGTACCTTAGACCAACAAGTAATGCAACCCATCCGCCAAAAGTTAGGCAATGTCAAACACACCCTGTTATCTCCAGACTCCCAACTCAACCTCATTCCTTTTGCTGCTCTAGTCGATGAAAACAACCAATATTTAATCCAAAACTATAATATTACCTACCTCACCACCGGACGCGACTTAATCAAACTTGGTATTGACTTCCCCACCAAACAACCACCAATATTAGTTGCCAACCCCGAATACGACAACCCAGGCAACCCCACTTCTGTGCGACTCGTTGCTAATAATAAACGTGGTCACAAAAAACCTACTAGAGATTTAGGTAGTTTTTTATTTGCTCCAGAAAACTTAACTTTTGGAGCATTATCAGGAACCAAAGCAGAAGTGGAAGCTATTGCACCAATGTTATCAGATGTGACTCTGTTAACAGAGTCCAATGCTACAGAAAATGCTATTAAACAAGTGAATGCACCAGAAATACTTCATATTGCTACCCACGGTTTCTTTCTGGAAGATTTAGAAGAAGTAGCACCGCCAGTATTAGTCGGGGGTTTTAATACTGACATTCCCAACACAGAAACAAATAGATTAGAAAATCCACTGTTACGTTCGGGTATAGCTTTAGCAGGGTTTAATCCTCGCAAAAGTGGTGATGAAGATGGAGTAATGACAGCGTTAGAAATTGCTAATTTGAGTTTGGGGGGGACAAAGTTGGTAGTATTATCCGCTTGCGACACGGGAGTGGGAGATGTGAATGTAGGAGAGGGAGTTTATGGTTTGCGTCGAGCATTAGCTCTTGCGGGTAGTGAAAGTCAGGTAATTAGTTTATGGCAGGTGGATGATTTTGGTACGAAAGATTTGATGGTGAAATATTATCAACGGGTGTTGAATAATGAAGGGCGATCGGAAGCATTACGACAGACCCAGTTAGAGATATTGGGAACAGAGGAATATCAACATCCCTATTATTGGGCATCGTTTATTCCGTCTGGAGATTGGCGGGAGATAAATGATGGATAGCTCGGATATTTTTTATTATCCGGATGTCATGGTAACTTGTCACCCACAAAATGAAAATTTTTTAGAGTTAAAATTAGTGGGGTTAACTTTAACAATGGCCGATATTTATGATGAAGTTTTATAGCTTTTGTAGGGACGTTGCATGCAACGTCCCTACCTGATGATTTATCGTTTCTAATTTATGATAAAATTTAACTAATTGAACAAAAAAAATCAAGGAGGAAATTATGATTGCTCAACCGGAAAATCATCAAAAAACGACCGCAGAAGAATATTTAGAATGGGAAGCTAAACAGGAATTTCGCCATGAATATGTGGATGGTGAAATTTTAGCCATGACTGGAGCAAGTCTTCCTCATGTTGACATTGCCCTTAGTTTTTATCGCGCTCTCTATCCCCATCTCCGTCAAAGAGGATGTCGAGTTTATGTGTCTGATGCTAAAGTTCAGGATGCTAAAAATAATCGTTATTTTTATCCAGATTTAGTTATTAGTTGTAATGCTGATGATTTAAAATCTCGTACATTTCTCCAAAATCCTAGTGTAATTATTGAAGTTCTTTCTCCCAGTACCAGGGGTTACGATCGCGACGATAAGTTTAAATATTATCGTCAATTTTCGAGTTTGCAAGAGTATGTTTTAGTAGATTCAGAATCAATTTATGTGGAAATTTATCAACGTGGTGAAGGGAGAATGTGGCTTTATTCTGCATATATAGAAGGAGAAGATTTTACATTATCTAGTATTGAATTTAATTGTGCTGTTGATGTTTTATATGAGGACGTTAGTTTTGAGGATTAATGAGAGGAATATGAGAAATATTACTAACAAAACTAAAACAAAAATCAGCCCATAAAATCAACTCTTTGCTCGTAGTTTTGCTTGATCCCTAATCCTAAAATATTCGCCATCAGAAAAAAATGGCAGACTTATGACTTCAGCTATAATTAATTATCCATATAAATTCATATAAAATTGAGTAACTAATAACTATGGAATTAGCAACTGCATTTATTTCAACCACAGATTATCTGGAAGGGGAAAAATTTAGTCCCATTCGCCATGAATATCTCGGCGGTCAAATATTCGCTATGTCTGGTGGCAGTGAAGAACATAACCGCATTTCGTTAAATATTGCTAGTTTTTTGCGTTTGAATTTACGCGGCAGCGAGTGTAAAACTTTTATTGCAGATATGAAAGTTAAAATTGCCATTGCCGAAAATAGCTCGGATATATTTTATTATCCTGATGTGATGGTAACTTGTAATCCACAAGATACGGAAAAATATTACAAGAGTTTTCCTTGTTTAATTGTTGAGGTACTTTCCCCTTCTACTCAAGATTTAGACAGACGAGAAAAACGCTTGAATTATCAAAGTTTAGCAAGTTTGCAAGAGTATGTATTGGTCGATCAAATAGAAATGAAGGTAGAGGTTTATCGTCCATCAGAAGTTGGTTATTGGTCTAGGGAAAGTTTAGGAAAAGAAGATTGTTTAGAATTAAAGTCGGTGGGGTTAACTTTAACAATGACTGATATTTATGATGAAATTTTGATATAGCTTTTAAGCATTCAGCATATTAATGGCTTTAGTTATCTAGGAGAGAAGGGGAGAATATGGTTTAGGTGGGGACAAGAAACACTTAGAACGGGAGCAAGATGCTCCCACTGGACTATACCGTGACAAAAATAATTGGATACCAATACTATTACAATACAAAACCACTGATATCAAATCCGGTTAAACAGTTATAGAATCGTTAACTCAGGAGGAGTCAGGAGGAGAGAGAATTACAAAGATGAGCGTAATTATGACGATTGGAGAATTTTTTGATGTCCAATTCCCTCGGATTTGATATTATATCATGTCCGGTTAAACAGTGATAAATAAATAACTACGGAGTCCTCAGGAG
>NZ_RCBY01000110.1 GCF_003838195.1 Okeania hirsuta | reverse complement strand
AATTTTGAACACCGTGTAGACGGTGGGGTATTAAACCCACAAAGAAAATGATAATTTTTTCTGGTTTTTATGGAGAAGATTGTGACAATTTCTTCCCGAGTAAAAATTCCAATTCTGGAGAAATAATTATAGTTCTATTATTGTCTATTATTAGGTGTTTATTTACCTCTTGCTCCGTTAAAATCTGTTTGTTTATATAAGTTTGTAATAATTTATCAATAATTAGAAAAGAATGATAAATAACTGATGTTAATTTGGCTCCAGGAATATGAATATATTGTTCGCCAGTTTGATGCTGATACTGATAACGAATAGGATTATGATCTCTTTTAGCAGTTTCTAATTCATTTGCTGGTTCTTGACCGGGATAAACTTGAAGATTTTTTTTCAATTCTATTGGTTCTAACTCTGCTACCCAAGGTATCCATTGAGATACTCCTTGTTGAATAGCTTGGAGAATAGAAGCTTCATTTCGATTGCCAAAATAGTCAGTTTCACCCTTTATCCAACTTATCCAGTTTTTAGGTAAATTGATTGGAGTTTGAGTGAGAGGAACATAGAATTCTGCTTGATTATATTCTAATCCATAAAAAATAGCCAAATTATCCCCACCTGTTTTGATGATTCCTGCGTATTGCCCACGAATTAGTAATGTACTGGAGAAACCTTCTATCAATTGAGGAATTTTAGTCTTGAGGGTTTCTGGAATTTTATATATCCCATAGGCTTTTAATTTAACAATATTTCCTGCTTCTTTCTCTCCTGAAAAAGAGGGGATTGGAAATTCCAATCCTTCTGCATATCCTGTATTAATAACTGTGTTAAAGTACAAACTTTTTTCATGGTTAATCTTCAGTTCAAATCCTTGGTTGCTGAGTTCAACATTAGTCACTTTATGATTAGTTTTCAGATTAATTTTTTCCTCTTTTCTTAATTGATTAAGCAGTTGAATTAAATGATTACAATATTTGTCGATATTTAGAACTGGTTGTTTAACTTTAACTGCCCCATTGAAGAAATTTTTGTCTCCAGTTCCCCATAAAATTTCTTCTATATCAATCTCCTGAACCAGTTCTTGTACAGAGCCGAAAATTTGATCTGATGGATAATTATTAATATGATTATTATAAATTTTCATCAAATTTTTACTAACATCTTTGAGAGTTATACCTTCTCGATCAATTGCTGTATTTCCTTTAATATTAGGAACTAAATAGTTCACATATTCATCTTCAAAAACATAGTCAGGCATAACTTTTTTAAACAAAAGAGTTTGTTTAAACAAAAGTTCTAACGTAGAAAAATGCCCTCCATAAACAAAGTGATGTAAAATCCCTGTATTATTAAAGGAAGCACTGTAATGATTTAAGGGAGTAGATTCAGCTTCTAGAAGTGTTACTTTAGCCATTCCTAATTGAGAAAGAATAGAAGCAATAGATACTCCCATAGCTCCCGCACCAATAATAGCAATTTCTTGTTGTGCTTCTGGAGGAATATTAAATAGTTTTTTGTCAGACATAAATCACCAATAATGAGAAATCAGGAGTCAGGAGTCAGGAGTCAGGAGGGAAGAAAAAAGCAAGAAAAAGGAGAAAGTTTGTTTGAACGCTAATTATCCGGACATGATATTACCAATAAAATGACTTCTAGTTAATTAGATTATCAAGTAATATAGCAGGGAATAGCAAATACTGATCGAATAATTCTTTTTTTTGGTTTGTATAATAACTCACTATAATGTTAGAGCTAAAAAATGATACAAATAAAAAATAAACTTACATTGCAAGAATTTCTCGAACTTCCACCAGGAGAAGAAGATATTACTTATGAATTTATTGAAGGAGAAGCAATACCCAAAATGTCACCAAAATATTTTCACTCTAAGCTGACTCGTATATTACTCTATTTAATAGATGAATGGTGCGAAGGAAAAGGGCAGGTTTGTCCAGAATGGGCTGTGAAATTAACTCGTAAAGGGAAAGACTGGGTGCCTGTACCAGAAATTTTATATGTTTCTTATGAACGCTTATCTCCAGAATGGATAGCAGATGAAGCTTGTCCTGTTTTACCAAATTTAGTAATAGAAATAATTTCTCCTGGACAAACATTTGGTCAACTTATAGCTAAAGCTCAAGATTATTTAGATGCAGGTGTATTAAGGGTATGGGTTGTTGATAGTAAAGCGAGAAGTATTACAGTTTTTTATCCAGATGCACCGCCACAAACTTATATGGGAGAAACTTTACTTATAGATGCTTTATTTGAGGGATTAGAGTTAACTGCTGAACAAGTATTTAACAAAGCTGGAATTCCAATTTTATACTAATTTTAATGTTACAAATTGAAGTGTAGAGTGTGGGTAACTTATAGTTACCACATACACCATAAGTTTTACTCATGCCTAGTGACATTAGGTTGAGCTTTTATATAGAATAATAAACATCATCAGTTTCTTCTCTTACTACAATTTTTTTATACTCAGAAATGCCACTAAACTTACGAACTTTTTTACAAGCGACAAATCCAGGAAGAACTTTATTTTTAAGAGATAATCCTGAAGAAGATAATAATTATTATATTGATTTTTCTTCGGTGCGGGGTGGTCAGATTATTGAGAATCTACGAGATAATATTACTTTGTTATCGCCAGATGAAGCGACTTGCGAATTATTTACTGGACACATTGGATGTGGAAAATCTACAGAATTGCTAAGACTTAAAGCAGAGTTAGAGAGAGAAGGATTTCATGTAGTTTATTTTGACTCTGGGGAATATTTGGAATACCATGATGTGGATATTGCAGATATTTTATTGGCGATCGCTCATAGGGTAATAGAAAGTATTGAGCGACTAGAACTTGAGGAAGCTACAGGACTTGAAAGATTATTTCAAGGTGCAGTTAAGGTATTACAAAAGGAGTTTGAACTGGAGGAAGTTGAACTGAAACCTCAAATTCCTAATGTTCCTGATGTTGGAGTTAAAGCGAATAAAAAGGGATTTAGTCTTTCTTTTGGTATGGGTAAGATTACTGCTAAAGCAAAAGAAAGTTCTGAATTAAGGAAGAAGTTGAGGGAGTATATAGAGCCTCGAATTAGTAATACTATTGAAGCAATTAACCAAGAAATTATAGAGCCTGCTATTGAGAAATTGCAACAGCAAGGTAAGAAAGGATTGGTGGTAATTATTGATAATTTGGATCGTATTGAAGATAATAAAAAGCCTTGGGGAAGACCTCAACCAGAATATGTTTTTGTAGATCGGGGACAGCAGTTACGTCAGCTAAAATGTCATCTTGTTTATACTATTCCTTTATCGTTGCGATTTTCTAATGATTATGGATATCTGACTCAGAGGTTTTTGACAGATCCAAATGTTTTGCCAATGGTATCAATAAAGTTGCGTGATGGTAGTAATTATCAGGAAGGAATTGAATTATTGCAACAGATGGTTTTAGCAAGAGCTTTTCCTGAACTGGAGTCAAATAAACGTCTCGAAAAAATCACGGAACTTTTTGATAATCCTAAAACTTTAGAGTTGTTGTGTTTTGTTAGTGGTGGTCATATTCGTAATTTGTTAAGGTTCCTATATGACTGTATTCGCCAGGAAAGGAAATTACCTCTTTCTGGTGAGACTTTGAAACAAGTAATTCAAAAAAAGCGCGACCAAATGGTTTTGGCAATTGAACCTTATGAATGGGAATTATTGCGTCAAGTAGTTGAGTCTAAAAAAGTAACGGGAGATGATGGGTATAAGATTTTAATTCGGAGTATGTTTGTTTATGAGTATCGTGATGCTGAAGGATCTTGGTTTGATATTAATCCAATTTTAGAAGGTGCGGAAGAATTAAACAGGACTTAGGCAACATAAGAAAATATATACCATCTGTAGGGGCGAATGGCATTCGCCCCCATACAAATAGCTTGTTGTCTAAGAAATTACCTAAGTCCTATTAAAGTTATGAATGAATCAAATTTATCTTTTGAGAGTTCTGATAATGAGCGATCGCTTGAAGATATTGTATGGACAATTGAAATGTCTCAGGGACAGTTTTGTTTGATATTAGCTTTATGTGACTCAACTAAGTTGCGCGATAATATGGCACAAAAATTACAAGAAATTTGCCCAAATATAGAAGAGATTTTTCTCAAGTCATCGGATACTTTAATCTATCCCCAACTTAAGGATATAAACAGTCAAAAACATCCATCAGCAATTATGGTTCGTGGTTTTGAGTCAGTTACAAATATCGATCGAATGTTAATTTCTTTGAATCAATTAAGAGAAGAGTTGTGGAAGTCTTTTAAGTTTCCTATAATTTTATGGATTAATGGGGAAATTGCCAAAAAAATGATTCGACTTACTCCAGATATTGAGAGTTGGGCAAGCATAACTAATTTTAGTAGTTTCTCTGGAAAAGAGATTGATTATCGACAAGAAAGGGTAGATATATTTCATAATAATCAAGGTTCTGAAGATAGCGATCAATTGAATAATAATAATTTTTTAATTGAGTTGTTTTCGAGATTTTATGTTCTTCAGGAATTACGCAAATAAACCGGGTTTTTAGGAGTATATTAATCAGTTTTAAATATAAAATTACGAGCTGTTTTTTATCAAAATAGACTATAAGTTTTAATTGAATTTTCAAAATTAAATGAAAGACTCTTTTAAACCCACCGGACAAATGGCGATAGCTATTCTTGCAGCAGCTACGAAGCAGCAAAACCAGGGAATAAAACTAGCCAAATCTGGTAATGTAGAAGAGGCTATATCTGCTTTTAGAAAAGCTTTAAAACTAAATCCTAATATCAACCTTGATAGTACAGGAAAAACTGAAGAAAAAGACCCCCAATCCTTTGCCAAAAAATTAGCAGTATCTACCAAGATAGATCGGGGTACAGAACTAGCAAAATCTGGTAATGTAGAAGCAGCTATATCTGCTTTTAAAAAAGCTTTAGAACTAAATCTTAATACCAACCTTGATAGCACAGGAAAAACTCAAGAAATAGATCCGGAATCCTTTGCCAAAAAATTAGTAGTATCTACCAAAAAGATAGATGAGGGTACAAAACTAGCCAAATCTGGTAATGTAGAAGCAGCTATATCTGCTTTTAAAAAAGCTTTAGAACTAGATCCTAATATCAACCTTGATAGCACGGGAAAAACTGAAGAAAAAGACCCCCAATCCTTTGCCAGAAAATTATCAGCATCTACCAAGATAGATCGGGGTACAGAACTAGCCAAATCTGGTAATGTAAAGGCAGCTATATCTGCTTTTAAAAAAGCTTTAGCACTAGATCCTAATATCAACCTTGATAGTACAGGAAAAACTGAAGAAAAAGACCCCCAATTCTTTGCCAAAAAACTAGCAGCATCTACCAAGATAGATCGGGGTACAAAACTAGCCAAATCTGGTAATGTAGAGGCAGCTATATCTGCTTTTAAAAAAGCTTTAGAACTAAATTCTAATATCAACCTTGATAGTACAGGAAAAACTGAAGAAAAAGACCCCCAATTCTTTGCCAAAAAACTAGCAGCATCTACCAAGATAGATCGGGGTACAAAACTAGCCAAATCTGGTAATGTAGAGGCAGCTATATCTGCTTTTAAAAAAGCTTTAGAACTAAATTCTAATATCAACCTTGATATTACGGAAAAAACTCAAGAAAAAGACCCCCAATCCTTTGCCATAAAATTAGCAGCATCTACCAAGATAAATGAGGTAGTCATGCTAGCCATATCTGGTGATTTAGAGGCAGCTATATCTGCTGTTAAAAAAGTTCTTAAAGGAGAGAAAAAAGCTGAAGCTGAAGCTGAATCCTTGGTCAAAACATTAGCAGCACCTCGGAAGATCAAAGAAGGAATAAAACTAGGAAAATCTGGAAAATCTGAAGAAGCAGTAGCCATTTTAAGAGAAGCACTACAATGGAACTCTGGGATTAATATATATAAGCACTTAAGTCAATTTAATGGTGGGCTAAATCAATGGGCAGATCAAGTTTACAATTCTCTAGAAGAGAAAGAAAAACCAGTTGCTCTGCGTATTTTCTTGGAACTTGTCGAGATAGAAAACGAAACAACTAATTCAGGTAAAGTTAATTATAAACCCAGCCGAGCTTTTTTAGAAGATTTACCAAATCCAGAGCAATCTCTGGAATTTTTACAGCAAGTGACAGGCAAGTTGGCTGACAAAAAAAATAGGTTAATTAGCATACATAATTTATCCTCTGGGAATACAATTTTATCTATTGCATATGAACCCTTGTTAGATGATTGGATAACTTTACAAAAATGGCTCAAAGATTATCAAGCTGTAATAGAAGTAACACGGGAAATTGAAATGGCAGCTCAAAATTGGAAAAATTATCCATCTTATAGTTTGCTATTGCTAGAAAAAAAATTAGTGGAAGCGGAGAATTATTTAAAAGAATATGGGCATTTAGGACTATTAAAAGGTTTTGGTTATGAATTTATTGAAGCTAGCAAAGAGTTGAAACAAAAACAAATAGAGGAAGAACGTAGTCGATTAGAAATTGTCAATAAACAATTGGAAAAATTAAATCAACTTAAAGATGAATTTTTATCTAATACCTCTCACGAACTCCGAACACCTCTCAACGCTATAATTAACCTGGCGGAGTCTATGATAGATTCTCCCACCGATCGACTATCTGAATCCCAGAAGAGCAATTTATCTCTTATTATTTATAGTGGTTCTAGACTAACTTATCTTATTAACGATATTCTAGATTTTTAAAAACTTAGAAACAAGGATATTCAACTTCAACAGAAATAAATTGGTCTAAAAGAAATCACTGAAATAGTTATTACCTTAAATCAACCTTCAGTGAAAAATAGCGCCTTGAAACTGATTAATTCTATTGATAATAATTTACCCCCTGTATATGCTGATGAAAATCGTCTGCAACAAATTCTATTCAACCTTATTGGTAATGCTATTAAATTCACTGAACGGGGTAAAATTGAAGTATCAGCAAAATTGCTTTCTGAGAAAAGTCAGAGACAATTAGAAATTACTATTTCTGACACAGGTATTGGTATTTCAGAAGATAAATTAGACAGTATTTTTGAATCCTTTGAACAAGCAGATGGAACTATCTCCCGTGAATATAGGGGAACAGGTTTAGGTTTAGCAATTACCAAACAACTTGTTGAGTTACACGGTGGCAAAATTGGTGTAAAATCAGTGCTTGGAAAAGGTTCCCGCTTTACCTTTACTTTGCCTGTGTCTGAGAAACCAGCAGAAAAAATAGAGACTTCACCAATTTTGTCTCCAGTAGTACAGACAATTGATGTAAATCCTGAAGTTGATGCAGGCGATCGAGACGTCACGTTAGCAAAAAAACATGGAGAGTCCAGGGAAAATAATTCGGCAAAAGTTCTGATTGTTGACGACGATCTTGTGAATCTAGAAGTGCTTGGTAATCATCTTTCTAATAATAACTATTCTGTGAATCGAGCTGACAATGGACGAGAAGCATTACAAATTCTGGAGAAAGGTTTCCAACCTGATCTAATTTTACTGGATATAATGATGCCAGGAATGACAGGTTTTGAAGTTTGTCAAAAAATCCGAGAGAAGTTATCACCTAATGAACTTCCTATTATTTTTCTCACTGCAAAAAATCAAATTTCTGACTTAGTAAGAGGTTACAATGTAGGGGCAAATGATTTTATTACTAAACCTTTTTCTAAAGGGGAATTATTAGCACGAATCAAAACTCATATTAGCTTAAAAAAGAAAAATCAGGAAGTTCAAGAGCAGCGTCTACGAGCTGAAATTGCTGAAATTGAAACATTAATCTCTTTATCTCAAGCTCGTCTATTATCTGATGATTGGTTAGGTTCTTTGGATGCTGTTTTTCAAGCGGGTAAAAAGTTACAAAATGTGCAAGTTCCACCCGATATGAAAATGAAAGTAACTTGCCAACTTAGACAAGTAGTTAATAACATTTCAGAGAAAAATAGTTTCCAATTTCATACAGCTAAAGTTAACAAAATTATCTTTAGTCCAGATGGTAAAACTTTAGCTTCTGCTAGCAATGATGGTACAGTAAAAATCTGCCGATTAGATGATAGTTCAATAGTTACTCTTGAAGGTCATAATAATCCAGTGACCAGTGTTAGTTTCAGTTTCGATAGTCAAATATTAGCTTCTGCAAGTCAAGACAATACTGTAAAACTCTGGGAATTAGATGGTACTGAAATAGGAACCTTTGAAAATAAGGGAAATAAAGTAATTTTTTCTCCTAATGAACAAATATTAGCTTCTACTAGGGAAGGAACAATAAAGTTTTGGCAAATAGATGGTACGGAATTGCAAATTACCTCTGATTTAAAAGTAATTGAAGACTTAAGTTTTAGTTCATTGGAACAGATTTTAGTTTGTGCTACTGAAGAAGGTATTAAACTGTGTCAATTAAACAATCCTAATATACTAAGCATTCATTCCGATCAAGATTGGGTAACAAGTATTAGCTTGAGTTATAGTGGAAAAAGTTTAGTTTCTGTCAGTCAAGATGGTGTAATAAAACTCTGGCATTGCAATGATGGTAAATTAGAAGAACGGAAAAGTTTTACAGGACATAAAGAGTCAATAACTAGCTTTATAATTAGTCCTAATGGTGATAAATTTGCCTCAAGCAGCGAAGATAGGATAGTTAAAATATGGGATTTACAAGGCAATATAATTAATACATTTAGAGGTCACAGATACAAAATTACAAGTCTTTGTTTCCATCCCAATAATCAAATTATAGCTTCTGCTGATAATAGTGGTGTAGTCAAAGTATGGAGTTTAAGAAATAACAAACCACCAACTTTTTGTCCTCATAAAAGCAAAATTACAAATGTTAAATTTAGTCCGGATGGTAAAACTCTAGCTTCTGCTGATGAATATGGCAATATAAAATTATGGCAAACAGATGGAACAGAACTTGAAAGTTATCAAATTTATAAGAAAAAAATAACCGATATTAGTTTTCATCCAAATAGCAAAATTATTGCTTTTAGTAATGATTATGGTAATGTTGAATTTTTATCACTAAATAATAGTGAAACACCATTACCTATACTTCAAGATTTCGGAATTACTAACTTAAATTATTTTGGTTCTGATGGTAAATTTATAGCCTTGACTCAAGAAAATCATCTTGAAATATATGACCAAGATTGTAACCAGTTAGCTTTAGGCAGAAATGGCGATCGAATTATTAGTATGGATGTTAGTTCCAATAGTCATACTTTAGCCACTGTTGGTGCAGATAATAAAATAAAAATATGGAATTTCACAGGCAATAAACTATTAGAAAAATTCTCTTTTTCAACTAATAGTAGTACAGTGACTCAAATTAGCTTTAGTCCTAATGGAAAAATCCTGGCTTCAGCTAGTGAAGATTGTACTATCAAACTTTGGAATCTTAATGGTAAAGAGTTAGCAATTTTCAAAGGACACAGCAAAGCTATTACTAGCATTAGCTTTAGTCCTGACGGTAAAATTTTAGCCTCTGGTAGTAATGATAATACTATCAAATTGTGGAGTCTTATTAATAGGACTGAAATATATACATTACAAGAACATACCCAACCGATTACAAGTATAGATTTTAGTCCTGATGGTAAAACTTTAGCATCTGCGAGTAATGATAAGACAGTAATTCTTTGGAATTTGAATCTTGATGATTTACTGCATCGTGCTGATGAATGGTTACCTGAGCATTTCAACCTACATTCGCACTACAATAAGTACATGAAGAGAGGAAATTGACCACTATAACTTTCTTCTTACTTTTGACTTCTTACTTCTTACTTTTGACTTCTTACTTCTTACTTTTGACTTTTGAACAGCGCTACATTTCAGTAAAATGTTTATACAATAAATGATGAATAAATTGATAGCGATCGCCTACTCTTTGCAATAATAAACGACTAGCAGCATAATTGAGAAAACGACGATAATTCCAGGGAATATGCCCATTAAAAAATAGAATAATCCGCAGCACAAGATTTTTTAGTCCGGGCAAACCAAAGAACATCCCAATAATTACACCTCCAATAGCACCAAGAATTAAACCTTGGTATAAATCGAAAACCAAGGTAAAAATAAACCCAAAAATAAACCCCCAAAATAACACACTAATCAAATTAACAATTAACTGATATGCCTGTAACTCGCCGTTAGAATCTAACCAAGCTGGCCGTAGTTTTTCTATTGTAAATTCCTGGCTGTTATCTGCGGCCATTCGTTGTGCTAGCCATGCCAACCATCGTCTTGTCTGTTCCGGCAGTGGTTCCTGATTCTTAGAATACCAATTATAGTTATTCTCTCGCCCTAATTGACGACGAATATAAGCATTTAATAAATATTTTTCTCTTCCCTGTTGAGAAGTAATTCTTCTCCAAGCAGCAATTAAAATTTCCTCATAAGCTAAAGTCATCATACTCAACATTAATGGTATTTCAGCTAAGTTTAATAACTCTGGTTCATCCTGAAGATAATGCCAAAGTTCTCTACTACTAGCTGCTAATAAATAATCTTGAATCTGACCTGTTGTTAAAGACTGTAATAATACAGCAGCATTTAATTTAAACTTAGTCCGACAATTTTTATAAGTGGCAAAACTACTACAAATAACTAAATCCTTTGGTTGCAAATATACTGATAATTTATTAATTTCTTCTAAGCAATTTTTAGATAATTCTGGAGATACTCGATCAAATCCATCTATGAGAAGTGACAATTGCTGATTTTCTAGCCAATTCCTAATAACCTTTTTGGGTATCTTGTACTTAAATTTAATTTGATTAACTAACCAATCTGAAATATCCTGATTTTTATCTTGCCATGTCGAAAGGTCTAATAATACTGGAATAGATGTTTTGGGTTCTTTTTCCGCCCGAATTACTAGCTTTCTAGCTAATTCTAGTAAAGTTGTAGTTTTTCCACCCCCAGGATTTCCTAATATAAGTAATTTTCCTTTCATTCGGTCAAAAACTTGGATAATACTTATTTTTGCTGGTAGTTGAAAACTAGGGCGCTTTCCTACTTTTACTTCTATATCCCAAGAACGTTTTAATTGTTGGGGTGGTCGCTGACGAACAAGATTAACTATCACTGCATGGTGTAGAGACTGCGATCGCAGTTGCAGAACTTCTCTTTTAACTGTATTTAATAGTTTATCGCGATTTCTTTGCACCTTCGTATATTTCTATTGTTAAATGAGTTAGTTAGCTGTTATCTTAAAATAACTATATAGCAGGGAATAGGGAATAGGGAACAGGGAACAGTGGAAAAAGCTTTTTCTCTGTCTCAGGTTCATCATCAACATAAGTCAAACACCAACTCGTTCCTTTCTATGTTTATAGTTATTTTATCGTTAAAATATTAACAGCATATATCTGTCTTAATAGCTGATAGTGATACCTGTGATAAAAATGCAAATTAGCCAAGAAAGTTAACATAAAATCTAGTTGATAAAGGGGTAAAAATTATGTCATTCAACATGGGACAATTAATCGTTACAGGAATAACTGGCCTTGCTAGTGCTACCTCTGTTGCTTATTTCACAATTCAGTCTGATTTGTCACAATTTACTACTAATTCTTTACAGACACAAAAATTGGATAGCAACCTAGTTTCAGTGGTTCCTAAACATCAACTAAAATCTTCACATTCAACTCCTAATTCCTCAGATTTAGTTAGTCAAAATTCAACTCCAGTTGTGATTACACCACCAACATCGGGGTGTAAAATTCGTATGGCCATAGTAGACGACCCTGAACCACCTCTAAATGTTCGTAGCAGTCCAGAAGTTAGAGAAGGCAATAAAGTTGCTCAACTTAACAATAATACCTTTGTTTCTGTCGCAGATGAAAAATCTGGCTGGCTACGAATTACTAATCCAGTTATAGGTTGGGTTGCCAAGAACCGAACTCGTAGCACTTGTGCCAGGGTAGATAAGACTATTACTTTTTCCCCAGAAAGTAACACAGCTATTGTTAGAGGGGAGATGATTGGTACTGGTAGTCATAACTATCGGGTTAGGATGATCCAGGGTCAGACCATGACTATCAAAAATTTTGGGGATGTATTTCCGGCAATTATTAGTCCTGATGGCCAACTTATGGCAAGGGAACCTAATATTGAAGGTAATGAAAATGAATGGACAGATACTATGCCTATCAGTGGAGTATATACTTTACAATTAGATTCTAATTTCCGTGGATTTGAATATGAATTTTTAGTAGAAATTAAAGACAACAGAAATTTTTAATACAAATCTCAAAAAAACTGTTGATTTTAGTTCTTTCTTTCTAATACTATACTGAAGTGAGGCTTAAATTATTAAGTAATTAACACAGACTGAATAAATTTTTTGATAATTAGCACGCCAGTTATTGTTAATTATTCTTATGTTTACTTCTCTGTACGAACGTTGCATGGAACGTCCCTACCCACTCCCCCACTCAATAAAATGGGGAATTGTTATCAGAAATTCTGTGCCTTTTCCTAGAGCAGAAATACATTCTAATTCTCCCTGATGATGTTCAACAATAACTTGATAGCTAATTGCTAAACCTAACCCTATACCTTGACCCACTGGTTTTGTGGTATAAAAAGGGTCAAATATTTATTTTTGTACTGCTTCACTCATACCTATGCCATTATCAGCTATCCTAATTATTACTTGATTTTTTGCTTCTATTGCCGTAGTAATAGTAATTTTGGGAGGTGGATTGCTTGATTCTTTTCCCATTGGTTGTACTGCATCAATAGCATTACCAATAATATTAATAAATATCTGATTCAGTTTGCCGGGATAGCATCTTACTTTGGGTAATTGACCGTAATTTTTAACAACTAGCTTCTTGCAATTTACTCTGAGTAATACCAGCTTCTATCTTGATTTCATAAACTTTGATTTTATCCAAGAGTTGTGCGGCTTTTTCTAATACAATGTCAACCAACTTCTCCATTTGCCCAAAATCACCATTCAAGTAGTTAGCTTCTGCCCCTTCTTCATATAATGCCAATTTTAGTTGATATTGAGTAGACCAACTATTTTCAGTCAGTAGATTTATCCCTGTATTAAAATAAGATATTGCTGTTTTATAAGCAGTAGATACTTTAGCCTTGATTCCCGTTTTAAATTTAAATTTGCTAACTCTTCCCTTACTTCTATTTTTGTAATTAATTGCACACCATAATTAAGTTGATTGACAATTTAAAATATTTTTTCTTCTAGTTGTTCATCCGCCCTATTGTTTAACAGTAGCATCCCAATTTTTAGATTAGTTTCTTGTTTTTTTTGTTGCGAAATTAGACGATAAGCTGCTTGTTAAACCCGGTCGTGGAGAAAATGATAAATTGGTGTTTGTAAATCAGTTATTTCACGGAAATGATCGTCGTTTTCTCCCTGATAAAATTTATAGGTTTCGTCCTCTGGCAAAATCAATCTTTCTGATCAAGCACCCCATAAACATAAGGCAGTTTCCGGCAGAGATTTTTCAGATACAATAGATAGAGTTTTTACATCAAACTTGTTGCTAATACAAGCTGCTAATTGCAATATTTCCTGAGTTGAAGGGGGAAGTTTTTGTATTTGGGCAGCCATTAATTCAACTACATTTCCTCTAGCTGCTAATATCATGTTCCCCCTCCGGGGGAGCTACGCTAACGGATAATCAGTTATAATAAAATTTAAGGACTCCGGGTACCGACAGTACCAAAGAAATACTGAAATTATCAATGCTTTTCTCCAATATTTTCTATGTATTCCTCCTTTCTTCCCTCCTGACTCCTGACTCCTGACTCCTGAGGACTCACAACAGTTATTTATAAGTATTCAACCGAACATGATATAAGATTTTAATTTCTGGCAAATTCAACAACCACTTATCCTGTTGATAGCGATAAAAGATTAATCTTTCCTTAACGAATAAAAATCACTCCTAAGTAGACCACAAAATAATTTTTGGGTAGATAGTAGGGATGTAGAGGTATTGCATGCAACGTCCGTAGGTCGTAGAAAAATGCTTTTGGGTTGCCCATACTAACTGTAGTCTATCTATATGAAAAGCGCTATCAGGAGAAGTAATTGTTGAACTAAGCTAAGAATCATTTAGATTCTATATTCCTTGTTCCCTTTGACAAAAATTGGATACAGTATATTCGGTGATTAATGTGGTACAATTGACGGGTGACGGGGTAAATTTTTGGCTTGTTCCCAACCCCCAACTCCCAACTCCCCATCTCCCCACCCTCCCCACCCTCCCTTGGTATTATACTCCTCTATGTTGCTGTATTTCTTGGTTTAACTCTTCCTTAACTCGTTCCCATTCAGCTCCAACTAGAGAAAGAATTTCAAGAGCTTTTTTTAAATTAAAATCTGCTCCAGACTCAACCACAGCACGAGTCATGTGCTCTAACTCTTGACACAATTCAGAAAAATTAATTGCTCCTAGTAAAGCACTACTAGACTTCAGAGTATGAGAAGCTCCTTTTAATGTAGTATAATCATGTTTTTTGATAGATTTCCTGATAATATCCATGTGCTTATTACCATCAACAAGATAGTCTTGTATCAAAATAATTAGAGTATCTGGTTCATCATCATAAAGATTGCGGAAATCTGCTAAAGTTTTGGGATTGATCGCTGATTTTTTTTCATATTCTGCTTCTAATATATTATCCAATAAATCTAAATCTTCAGCTGTAATTCCATCGGTTTCTGGTGCATTCTCTAAATCAATTAAATGTTCGTCAAGTTCTGCCAATTCTTGTAAACCTGCTTCAGAAATAAGTATCGTTTCATCATCATTAGTAGGAAGCAAACTACTGCTTGATGTTGAAGTGGGAAATATACTCTTAACTAACGCTTTTTCCTCCAACTGAGAGTTCAACTTGACTTTACCGTTGATAAATTTCTGCTTATAAGTAACTGGTTTCTTAGGAGGATCTCTTTTTACCAATGCTGAATCATTTCTAGGCGTTGACTTCTCCTTTCGTATTGGCAGCTTGCATTTGTTGAGAACTTCCACTAATTGATCACGACGAATTGGTTTGGTCACATAATCATCCATCCCAGCATTGAGACATTTATCACGATCGCCCTGCATAGCATTAGCTGTCATAGCAATGATCCAAGGACGTTTTTCTTCTGGATAATCTTGATGAATACGACTGGTGGTCTCTATTCCATCCATCTCTGGCATCTGTACATCCATTAATACCACATCGTAGGGTACTCGCTTGAGAGCATCTAAAACTTCTATTCCGTTAGCAGCTATATCTGCACGATAACCTATTCTTCCTAGCAAGTGTATTGCTACTTTCTGATTAATTACGTTATCTTCTGCCAACAAGATGCGGAGATGAGAGCGAGCGCTACTTCTCTCGCTAAACCTTTGAAAATATTTCAGACCTAAACTAGGAGTTTTTGCATTAGCTATTTTATCTGCTGTAGTACCAAATACTTGCAATAAAACATTATAAAATTGAGACTGTTTCACTGGTTTATTCAAAAAACCAGCTAAATTAACTTTTGCCTCTTGAAGTTCTCGGAAAATTTCTGCCTTGCCGAGATAAGTAAACATTAATAAGGGCAAAGATAACGAATAATTTTGCTCGACATTTTGTTGAGTTTCCAACTTCCGAATCTTTCTCGCTAATGTCAGTCCATCCATATCTGAAAGATTCATAGCAATAATCCCTATATCAAAATCTCTTCTCTGCTTCAACCAGTTCAAAGCTTTTGTACCAGAATCAGCAATTATAGGTATCATTTCCCATGAATTAACTTGTTGTTTTATTACCTCTTGATTAACAGGATGACTTTCAACAACTAATAATTTTTTACCTTTTAAGAAGGTATCAATTTCTTCAGAAGAAGGAACTGTAATTGCTTCTGCTTGAATCGTAAAATAAAAAGTTGAACCTTTACGATCTGCTTCGGGTTTAACAAAGTAAGGAGGTGGAGACCCTGCTATATTTACTAGAGATTTAACAGTATTTGAGTTGGCAAAATTCAGACCAGTTTCTCGGTTATTAATTCTGCTGTTATTATGATTAATTTTTGATTTAATAATTTGCCTATTTTTTTCTTTCAATTCATCTGTTTCTTTCCACTGAGAAACCACCCACATTTTACCGCCCATAATTTCACTTAAACGCTGACTAATAACTAATCCTAAACCAGTACCACCATATTCTCTAGTTGTAGAAGCGTCTACTTGAGAAAAAGCTTTGAATAAGCGGTCCATGTGGCCTGGGGGAATACCAATACCTGTATCTTTCACGGCAAACTGGATGTCATAAGTACCTGTGGTTTTACTAGGAGCTTCATCATTAAATATTCCCTCGTAATTCATATCTTCTAATTGATTATTTTGACCAACTTTTCTAGCCGTTACAGAAACAACCACCTCTCCTTTTTCTGTAAATTTAACAGCATTTCCTAGCAAGTTAACCAACACTTGACGCAGCCTTGTTACATCTCCTACAATCATTGCTGGCACAGAACTATCAATTAAACAAGCAAGCTCTAAATCTTTATGTGCTGCCCTCGGTGCTAATAACTCTAACGCCTCTTCAACACAGTTTCTAATATCCAAAGAACTTTGTTCTAATTCCAATTTACCAGATTCTATTTTAGTAAAATCAAGAATATCATTAATAATAGTTAAAAGCGCATCTCCACTGGTACGAATAGTTTCCACAAAATCTCGTTGTTCTGTCGTTAATTCCATATCTAATAGCAAACTTGTCATCCCAATGACACCATTCATTGGAGTACGAATTTCATGACTCATCATTGCGAGAAATTCACTCTTGGCACGGTTTGCTACTTCTGCTGCTTGTCGAGCTTGTTCTAGAGCTTGATTTTGAGCTTCTAACTGTTGTTTATGAGTAACTTCTGACTCTAATATGTGCGCCTGAGCTAATGTTAATCCTACCTGAACTGCGACATTTTCTAATAAGTCTATTTCATCCTTAGTCCACTGACGCGTATAATCACATTGATGCAAATTAATAATACCATTTGGCTGTCCTTGATAAGAAGTGCGAACTGCCAACATTGATCTAACATTTAGCCTCCGATACATCGGTGCAGATGATTTTAATAAAGGGTCTGAAAATATATCTGGAGTAGCGATCGCTTTGTCTTCTGATAATAATTGTTCTGTATGAGAATTGTAAGTAACTGCAATATCTAAATCTAAAGTTGATTCGTAACCAGTTTCTAAATATTCAGCAACACAAGGGAGGTGGGAATAAGGTTGAGAAAGATAATTATGAATGGAACAACGGTTGACTCCAAATACTCGACCAATTTGAGTAGCAGTAGTCTGAAAAATTTCTTGAGTATCTAACCTAGAGCGAATTTCTTGAGTAATTTGTTTGAGC
The DNA here is from genome assembly GCF_003838195.1 of Okeania hirsuta. Taxonomy (GTDB): domain Bacteria; phylum Cyanobacteriota; class Cyanobacteriia; order Cyanobacteriales; family Microcoleaceae; genus Okeania; species Okeania hirsuta. The sequence continues at coordinate 8,065 of NZ_RCBY01000110.1, read as the reverse complement.
AATAAAATGTGCTGATATTTTTTCTGCAAACCTTCTATAGCATCTTGTCGCAACAATTCGCCACCGATATAAGTCCCCATTAATTTTAAAACTTCTATATCTGTTGAACTCCATTTCTGTTTGGCAATACGACTGGTAAAACTAAGAGTGCCATAAGTTCTTCCTGATACAAAAATTTTCGTCCCAAGATAAGATTCTACCCGACGCACGGTATATGCTGGATGATGTCGCCACTGGGAATTTTTAGCTGATGCGATCGCTAGAGGTTTATTCGAGCGCAATACTTCCCTATCAAATGTTTGTTCGAGGGAAAAAGCGTCTCCTTTAGCTATTCCAAATAGGAAATCTTCTGGTAAGTGAGCTGCAATAACCTCATAACGTTCTCCTAAAACTTTTCCTAATAGTCCTATATCCATGGCAAACCGACGACATCCCATATCTAATAATGCAACTATTTTGTTTTCAAAAGAGTTATCTGCGTTAGTGGTAACTTCATATAGTTCTCTAATTGCCTTTTCATTAGCTTGCAAATTTTCTTGGGTTGCTATCCTCGCAGAAATGTCACTGAGGGTACTTACCATACCAGTAATATTGCCTTTGTTATCAGCTATCAATGTACTCTTCATTTCTACTGAACAATAATTTCCATTTTTGGTTAACCACTTCAATTGATAGCAACCTGCAACTAATTTTTTATTACTAGCAACCAACTCTATATTTTTTGGGGTATTCTCTGCTGAAGAATTTAATTTTTTTCTATCTTCTGGGTGAATGAACTCTAAATAATTTCTACCTAAGCTATTTTCACAAGTAAAACCTGTAATTTTTTTCCAGGTCTTATTTAAGAATATTAAATTACCTGTAGCATCAGTTTTAAAAGCTATATCTTGAATATTATTAACTATTTCGGTGTACTTTTTTACTTGAAATTTTAGTTTTATTTCTGTTTCTTTAAACTGAGTAATATCTATCAAACTTCCCACCATTCTCACTGGCATTCCCGATTGCCATAATGCTTTTCCTCTATCTAGAACCCATATAAAGCTATTATTTTTGCGTTTTATGCGATATTCTATTCGGTAGAAAAGAGATTTTTTTGCTAAATGTTCTTGAACGGCTACACTAACTTTTTCGATGTCTTTTGGATGAATTCTATTTAACCATTCATCTATTTTCTGGGAAATTTCATCATCTCTGTAACCCAATAATTTTTTCCACTGAGATGAGTAAAATATTTCATTTGTTTTGATATTCCAATCCCAAACTCCATCTTGATTTCCTTCAATTGCTATAACTGTACTTTCTTGTGTTTTGAGATAAACTTTTTCTAAATTTTTCCGTTCTACAGCAGACTGCTTAAATTTTTCATCGATTTTTTGCAGTTGAATAGATGTTTTTTTTATATAATTATGAAAGCGAATTAATGATTGATATAATGATTTAGGTAACAGTATTTGTTGAATTATTTTTGTAGCAGTAATAATATTAGTTATTTTGCCTGTGGGGGTTTGTACAATTAGAGGCAATAGATAATAATTTTTTTTCATTAAACCTAAAGCTACTTCTAGACTGGCATGAGAACCTACTAGGACTGGTAAAGTATTACAAACTGTCTCAGCTTTAGTTTGATTAAAATCTATTTTTAATGCTTGTAGTTGTACTATATCTCTACTGCTAATTGTCCCTAATATTTTAGTCAATTTCTGATTTTGAGATTTATTTTCTTTGCTTTCAGTAATCAGAATATAACTAATATTATAGGTAAACATTAGTTGGGTAATTTGCCGAATTGATAAAGAAGATGCAGCTTGAATAATTTGAGATTCAGGGATTTGTTCTAATTGATTAATTTGGATTAAGTTAGCTGGTAGAGTTAAAGATGAGTCAAAGGTTGTTTTTGTTGCATTATTTTGAGCTTCTAATTCTTGTTTTTGGGATGCGACCTTAGTACCATTTTTATCAATAGATGGTTCACCTTGCCTGTTGGCTATTAATCTTAAACTGTTGTCTTTGATCTGAAGCTGATTGAAAATTAAACTACGGGTAGTCACTAGGCCAATAAGTTCTTCTGCCTCATTAACGATTGGTAAATGGGTGATTTGATGTTTTTCTAGTATTGCTAAGAGAGCAAAGATATCTGGAATTTCCGATAGTTGGGCTGTTATTATGGATCTAATCATTATTTGAGCAATCGGAAATCCACTTAGGGAAGCGCTAATAGAGGCTAGCTGTACTAAGTCTTGCTCAGTAAATATACCTATGATTACCCCTAAAGATTGTAACTTTGTATCTTGAGATTTGGAACCATTACTTAAGTCTTGAGATGTAGTGCGATCGCTTTGTGGAGGTGTTCTTACAACATTAGAAGGAGAGGATGATTCTACAATTAACACACAACTTGCACCTGTAAGACTCATAGAAGTAATTACATCTTCTACAGGAGTTTCTGGTGTAGCAGTAAAAGGACTATAATTAATGGCCTGACTGATGGAGGGAATAAACATTTTGGATGACTCTGATGATGTTTGATCAAAAATATAACAATCTAGAATTTTGTACCGAATAATGCAAGTTTAAAGGTTTACTTTTGTCTGACTGATATAACTTTTCTGTCATACTTACCTCTATTTCCAGAATAATTTTTAACTAGTGCTAATTTCCACATTTTGCAGCTATTTATTATCATCAGGGACTTTGAAGCTCTATTAACAACTTGCAAGCTCCAAAGTAACACCTATGAGATTAATCATAGAGGTCTTAAGCCTAGTCTATCTAGGATAATTCTTGTCAAACTAAGAACCAAACAAATTACAATACAGAAATTATCATTAACAATACAAAAATTATCAATTTATCTCAATTTTTGCACGAGTGAGTTTTGACTTCTTTCTGTAAAATATCTACTGTACAACCTGTCATCAACTTCTATTTTGGACAAATTTTCAATTATAGTACTTAAAGTAAGCCTGCACTTGATAGCTTAAATTAATTATGCTGAAGGTTAATGCTGAAAAAATGAAAAAATATGATGCAGAAATTTAATAGTTTTATCTTAATTAAGAGGTATCATTTAATTTGAATTTTGTCAATCTATGATTCCCATAGCATTACAGTTCTAAGGAACTTAAAAATAAAGTAAATAGACAAATAATTGTAATCAGTTGAAACTGCAGGAGCGAATATACTGTGACCTTTGAAGAGTTGATTCAGAAAGGAGGCCCTGCCATGTGGCCTCTGTTAGTTTTATCAATTCTGTCCCTCAGTACCATAATAGACCGCCTATGGTTCTGGACAAATCTATTAATTAAGGAAAAACAAACTGTTAGCCGAGTATTAGAAGCCGCACGTCGTGACTGGAGTATAGCGACAGAAATGGCTAGACGCACTCTAAAACAACCTATTGGTCGCTTTCTCTATGCTCCTCTGCGATTACAAAACCCAGAACCTGAAGTGTTTAAATTGGCACTAGAGGCTAGTGCTGATGATGAGTTGGCCTCAATGCGTAAGGGAGATAAATTGCTGGAAGGGGTGATTGCTTTGGCTCCGATGTTGGGCTTACTAGGTACTGTTTTGGGTCTTATTGGTTCCCTTGGTTCGATTCGCCTTGGGGACTTGGGCACTTCTTCAACTGCGGGAGTGACAGTTGGTATTGGTGAAGCTTTAATTAGTACTGCTGCTGGTTTGGTAGTAGCTATTGTTAGTCTAGTATTTTATCGATTATTTCAAAGTTTGTTATTTAATCAGATGAAGGTTTTTCGGAAATCTGGCAATGAATTAGAATTACTCTATCGACAATATTGGCAACAGACATCTTTAAATAAATACAATTCACCAGATAATAATACTTATTTTCCTCCTACATGGACGCAGAATTCTCATAATTTTCCAGATTCTTTAGAACAGGATACAAAACCAACAGATTCTCCAGCAGAAAGGGATATTGATAGAACTGCAGATGAGCCAGATAATAATTAACGAAAAATATATCAATCATGACAAGATAGCTGATGATTTTTTATAGAAAAGCATCTTGATTTTTTTCAGACTAATTTGTCAATTAGAAGCAAAAATTTTGTGAATGTATTATCTTTATTGATCATGGGTTTAATACCCGACAATCTACAGGGTTTTAATAGGGTTGGTGGGGTTTACATTTCCATTGACCACATTCTCGCCCCTACTACTGACTACTTCTTGAATGTCATTATTGATGAGACTTTATACTTTTATTTATTTTTGATCGCAGTCGAAGCAAAGCTTAGGACATTCCTAAATGCTCAAACGAGCGTCAGAGATTACTTCTGACTTCTGTAGGGGCGAATGGCTGCCCCTACTTCTGATTTTCGCGTAGCGCTATATTTTTCTCCAAACAAAAAAACAATGAAACTTAATCAAGAATCTGCCACTGAAGAAGTTAGAATTGAGTTAATACCTCTAATTGATGTAATATTCTGCATTCTAACTTTCTTCCTTTTAGCCGCTTTACAATTAACTCGTCAACAGGCAATTAATGTTGACTTACCAAAAGCTAGCACGGGTAAACCTCAATCACAAGATATGTTACTTGTAAGTGTGAATGAGGTGGGAAAAACTTTTATTGAACAACAAGCTGTGAATGCGGTTGAACTCGAAAAGTTTGTGCGGAGATATCATCAAGTTAATCCTCGCGGAGTTGTTGTATTGTATGCTCCTAAAGAAGCAAGATACAATGATGTTGTGCAAGTTCTAGATTTATTGCGAGAAGTAGGAGGCGATCGCGTAGCTCTAGCAACTTTACCAGGGGCACCTCAAACAGGTCCTGGTGCTACTACTAATAATGATAATACTGAAGAATCAGTTACCCCATCTGAGTCTGAGTCCAAACAAAAGCCTACTCCAGCAAGGACAGTCAACCCCGGTGAATTTCAGTTACCTGCTGCTCCTGAGTCATCTACAGATTGAGTATTTTCATTTGATACACATCTCTATTTCCTGTTGCCTAAAAAGACTTTTTTTTAATATTACTTCAGTAGAATTAGTATAAGTCTTAACGATAATGACAACTACGTAGATATTTGTGAATCAGAAGGAGAACTTTACATACTAGAATTTAGTTCTTTTAGTTGTGCTGGAGAGTATGATTGTGACTTAAGTTTAATAGTAGAAGCTGGCGCAAAAGCTGCTTGGAAAGATTATCAATATGCCTACGATATTTAGATAAGACAAACTTTAAAATTGGGAAATATCTATATTAAAAAATTGGTAAATCAGATGTGATTTGTGAGTTATTCTTAATCTCAAGTTTAGATAATTAATTATATAGCAGTCGAAACAAAAGGCGCGGACATATCAAAAGCTTAAAACTTAGGAAATACAAGATATTTCATTTTTCCTTCTTCTTCCTTCTTCCTTCTGCTGTAACTTTCCACTCCTAATTTTTCAGATACTCTAAAATACTATTTCCCACATATTCAGCTAACTTCACAGGTACAGCATTACCAATCATTTGTTCTAAATTTGTTTTACAACCTTCCCAAATAAAACCTTCAGGAAATGTCTGTAAATAACTTCTTTCTATTGTTGTTAATGGTCGAATTTCTGAGGATAATTTTGCTGAATCTCCTGGATGATTTTGATAAGTTTGAGGAATAGGTCGATTCACTCCTCTGACCGTAGCACTAGGTTCATCAATACTAAATATTGCTCTTCTTTTATAACTTCTGGGATGACGATAATAATGTTTAATTTCTAATTGATCTCCAAAATAATCTTTAACTGTCATCGGTTTTTTTGCCAAATAAGTTTCTAAGTATGGTTCAATTTCTTTGTCTCGCTCTCCATAAATTCCAATCAAAAAAAATCTCTTTCTCTTTTGAGGTACGCCACATAAACTTGCATCAATAATTTTTTCACTAATACCATATCCAGCAGCTTTAAAAATGTCTTTAGTAATTCGATATTTTGTATAGTTAATAAATTGACTAACATTTTCCATCACAAAAATTTGAGGCAAAATATTAGTCACTATTTGAGCAAAGGAAATAGTTAAATTTCCTCTACCTAAATCTTCATTACGCTTACCTGCACTAGAAAAGTCTTGACAAGGAGGACCGCCAATAATTAGGTCTGGTTTAACTTGAATAAAAGTTTGATAATTAAAGTCAGTTTTGCTCAAATCATATTGATAAATTGGGTGATGAAAATTTTGGCGGTATACCTTAATTGCCGGTTCCCAGTTATCAAAAGCAGCAACTATATTAAAACCTGCATTTTGAAAGCCTAACGACATACCACCACATCCACAGAAAAGGTCAATTACGTTTATTTTGTGCATCTATATTCCAAATAGCAGTCAGCAATTAGCATTATAGTTCTCAGCTTTTAATATTGTATATGATGGTAATATTAGGAAAGCGCTGTTATTAAATGATTAAATTAGAATTAATAAGGAGGTAATGTTATGACTATTATTCTTGATAATTTAGAGCCAGAAATCCTGGAAAAATTACAGAATCAAGCTTTAAATAACGGTAGGACTTTAACAGAGGAGATTCAAGTTATTTTGACGAAAGAATTAGCAAATAAAACAATTAAAACTCCTGAAGAATTAGGATGGAGTAGAGGTTTCTTTGAGAGAACGGCTGGTTCTTGTGCAGATGACCCTATTGTAATTGATAATGGAGGCATTGATGAAAGTTTAGATGATAGTGTGCAAGAATGTTTCTGAAGGGTAATTTCAGTTATAAGTTATCAGTTATCAGTTAGCCTCCTCCGGAGGAACTGCGTTAACATTACCTCTGCAATAAGGAGGATTTTCATAAGAAATAGTCTCTTTTTTTATCCCTTTAAAAAGGGAGGTTTTAGACTACAATTTTTCGGTTAAAGATGAGGTATTTACTAGACACTAATGTAATTGTTAGGTATTTGAATCGGCGTTCTACTCTAATCAGAGAACGGCTACAGCAAGTCGCTGTTAAGGATGTGTTTGTTTGTTCTGTCGTCAAAGCTGAGTTATTTTATGGTGCAAATAAAAGTAATAATCCTGCCAAAATATTATTAAGACAAAAGGAGTTTTTGTCAGAATTTATTTCACTTGATTTTGATGATAAATCAGCGGAAGTTTATGGAATAATTCGAGCAGATTTAGAGAAAAAAGGGACACCAGTAGGGAGTAATGATTTACAAATTGCTGCAATAGCAATGGCAAATAATTTAACTTTAGTTACTCATAATACTAGGGAATTTGAACGAATTGACGGGCTAATTTATGAAGATTGGGAAGAGGAGAGAAAGTGAGGAGAATTTGGAGCTATATTAGCTTCATTATTTGGGTTTAAAAATTGTGTAACTCCCAATAGATAGTAGGAGCAAACAACTGTTCGCCCCTACTAATTTTTCCTATCTCTCTATAGAGATAATATTAGCCAATATTTACTTTCACAACTTTATTCTTTTCTGCTTCCGCTTTAGGTAAATGTAGATGCAAAATACCATCTTTATATTCAGCTTTGACTTGGTCATTTTGAACCCGAACTGGTAGAGAAATTATTCGCTGGAAAGCACCGTAACGAAATTCAGAACGAGTCATACCTTTTTCTTCAGTTTTAACTTCCTGACGACGCTCTCCTTTAATTGCTACAGCTTCCGCAGTTACTTGTACATCTACATCTTTAGCTTCTAAACCAGGAATTTCCAGTTTTAACTCAATAGCATCATGGTTTTCTTCCATTTCTGCTGCTGGTGTAAATGCTATTCCTTTTTCTTCACCGTTTAAATAAGGAGCAAAATTGTCAAAGACACGATTCATTTCTTTCTGTAATGAATCAATTTCACGCCATGGGGAAAAACGTACAATAGCCATAGTTGTTGCCTCCTAAAAAATGTTTTATTTATGAATTGAATTGGTTGTTGTTGATAATTTTAGTAGATTTTTGGTAATCAGTAAGTTCGGTTACTTAGAGAGATGCGAGCGCATTTTCCGTACTTCAGTTTTTCTGATATTTCGCATCTCTGTAGAGATAATATTAACCGATATTTACTTTCACAACTTTATTCTTTTCTGCTTCCGCTTTAGGTAAATGTAGAT
>NZ_RCBY01000011.1 GCF_003838195.1 Okeania hirsuta | reverse complement strand
CGATCCAAACTGTAGCTTCTTGACCGTTAGGATCGTTAGCTAACAATTCCTTAGCCAGTTGATTTGTTGATTGGTAACTCTTATGGTAAGTTCCTCCAACGAATCAACTGGCTCAGTATCCAACAATGAACGTAGGTGCCATAAGTCCTTACCGATCCAAACTGTAGCTTCTTGACCGTTAGGATCGTTAGCTAACAATTCCTTAGCTTCTTCTTCAAAACCATTAACGTTACCGTTAGTAACAACAACGTGAACTGGCTGCATACCTAACTCTAGAGTGAAGTTCAACAAGCCCAATACATGGTCAGGATCGCCATAGATAGCAATACGCTTACCGTGTAACCAAGCTTGAGAGTCAGTGATAGCATCAACTGCACGACCGCGCTCAATTTCTAGCTCTTCAGGAATAGCCTTACCAGTCAATTCAGACAATGCCATTAAGAACTCATCAGTACCACGGATACCGATAGGACGATAAGTAGCTGTAGTTTGACCACCTTTTTCTGCTAGGTACTCTAGAGTCTTAGGAGTAGAATATTTCTGGAAGGAGATAGTAGCTTTAGCGTTGATTGAATCAGCACCTTCTTCCAGAGTTGTACCACCATTGTACATCTTGAATTCGCCTAAGTTAGGAGAATCAAAGCTCTCAGCGTTATCAGCTAAAACAGTGTAAGGAACATCCATTGTAGATAGAATGCTCTTCAAATCCCGGATATTACCAATGTAAGGGTCGAAACCAGGGATGAAGTTGATTTTACCGTTATCTGTTTCTGCTTTCTTACCTTCAGTTAGAGCTACCAAAATACCCTTAAGCATATTGTCATAGCCTGTGATGTGAGAACCAACAAAGCTAGGAGTATGAGCAAAAGGAACTGGGAAATCTTCAGGTACTGCACCTTGATTCTTGGAGGTAGTGATGAATGAACCTAAGTCATCTCCAATTACCTCTGCCATACAAGTTGTGCAAAGAGCAATCATTTTTGGCTTGTACAAAGCATAAGAGTTTGCCAAACCATCAGTCATGTTCTTGAGACCACCAAATACCGCAGCATCTTCAGTCATAGAAGAGGAAACTGCTTGGAATGGCTCTTTGTAGTTACGAGTTAAGTGAGAACGGAAGTAAGCAACACAACCTTGAGAACCATGTACAAAAGGTAGAGTTCCTTCAAAACCTGCTGCTGCAAAGATTGCACCTAAAGGCTGACAAGCTTTGGCAGGGTTGATAGTTAGAGCTTCGCGAGCAAAGTTCTTTTCACGATATTCCCAAGTCTTTGTCCACTCACGAACTTTTTCTACTTCTTCCTTGGAAGGACCACCTTCAAATTCTTTCTTCCGCTCGAACATTTCTTGGTATTCTGGTTCTTGGAAGAGTTGAAAGTGATCTTTGATTTTGTCTACATTCTGACTCATGGTGTTTATTCCTCTATGGATATTAGGGATTTACAATTCTTGGAAGGAAGAGGGAAAAAGGAAACGAATTACAACTTTTAATCCCTCAATTCCTCAAATGTTGTTTCTATATTGGGGCAGCCGTAGAGATGGCATGACCCCATTACCTAGCTAAATTTATCTTCAAAGCCAAAGCCAAAATACAAACTTCTGACTTCTGACTTCAAACTTCTGACTTCTATTAGCTAGCTTGCTTCCAAGGAGCCTTGATTAGGTTCCAAGTTGGGCTGTTGAGAGCTAGATCCATGTCACGAGCAAAGATAGCGAATCCATCATAACCGTGATAAGGACCAGAATAATCCCAGGAGTGCATTTGACGGAATGGCATACCCATTTTCTGGAATACATACTTCTCTTTAATACCAGAAGCAATTAAGTCTGGCTTTAATTTCTTAGCGAATTCCTCGAACTCATATCCACTAACGTCATCGTAGATTAGAGTACCTTCTTGAGCATACTCAGCAGTACGCTTGTAGTCATCACCGTGACCGAACTCATAACCAGTACCGATAACTTCCATTCCTAAATCGTCGAAAGCAGGAATAACGTGACGTGGACGTAGACCACCAACCATCATCATTACTTTCTTGCCTTCTAAACGAGGACGATACTTAGCAATTATTGCATCAGCTTGTTCTTGGTAGCGAGCAATTACTTTCTCTGTGTTTTCTTTGATTGTATCGTCGAAGTAAGAAGCAATCTTACGTAGAGACTTAGCAATTTGAGTAGGACCGAAGAAGTTGAACTCAGTCCAAGGTATACCATACTCCTCTTCCATGTAACGGCAGATGTAGTTCATGGAGCGGTAGCAGTGAATTAGGTTGAGATTCACTCTAGGAGCCATGAATACTTCGTTAAAAGTACCGTCACCTGTTGCTTGGCTAACTACTCTTAAGCCGATTTCATCTAATAATAGACGAGAACTCCAACCATCACCACCAATGTTGTAATCAGCGATTAAGGATACGTCATAAGGAGTAGTTTCAAAGCCGATCTCTTCGTTAGTGATCTTTGCAGATGGCTCGTATACCCAGTCACGCACTGTGTCGTTAGCGATGTGGTGACCTAATGACTGAGAAACTCCACGGAAGCCTTCGCAACGTACTGGAACAACTGGCTTATTGATTTCTTTAGCAGCTTTTCTAGCTACTGCTTCGATGTCATCACCAATTAGACCTACTGGGCACTCAGATTCAATTGTGATACCAGCATTTAGAGGGAATAAGTCTTCGATTTCATTCATGATTTTGGCGAGCTTTTTGTCTCCACCAAAAACGATGTCTCTTTCTTGGAAATCGGAAGTGAATTGCATTGTACCGAAGGTATCAACACCAGTTACACCGTTGTAGTAGTTACGACGACCTGCCCAGGAGTAGTAACCGCAACCAACAGGACCGTGACTGATGTGAACCATATCCTTAACAGGACCCCAAACAACCCCTTTTGCTCCAGCAAAAGCACAACCACGGGTTGTCATTACACCAGGAACTGATTTCACATTAGACTTAACGCCACAGTCAGATCCTTCTTCTAAAACATTAAGGTGCTTTTTCCGTCTTTTAGCAGCTTTCTCAGGATAAGCTTCTAAGACTTCTTGAATTAACTGTTTGTTCTGTTCGACTTTTTCAGATGTCATGTTACATATCTCCTTTCGGATATTTGATTTAGTGTTTGAGTTTTGTATTAGCGGGGGCAGGTGCTTTTCTACTGTCTGCAAAACCTGCCCCTACATACAAATTAATTAATACAAGACTCACTACTACTTGTGTCTTGAGATGGGGTGCGCTCTGCACACCCCCACTTTTGTGTTAGAAGATTTTCAGCTTACTTAAGCTTTCTTTTCTGCTAAAGCTGCATCTTGTGCTGCAATTTGCTTCTGACGATCGTCTTCGTCACCTAATAGACCGAACTCAATTAACAACTCTTCTAATTCATCCATTTCTAGAGGAGTAGGAATAGTTAGTTTTTCGTTGCTGATGATCTTCTCAGCTAATGTATTGTACTCTTGAGCTTGGTTATCCTCTGGAGAATACTGTTCAACAGTCATACGACGGATTTCAGCGCGTTGTACAACGTTGTCGCGAGGTACGAAGTGAATCATTTGAGTGTTCAAACGAGCTGCTAAGTTCTCGATTAACTCAACTTCACGGTCAACCTTACGGCTGTTGCAGATTAAACCACCTAAACGTACACCACCAGCATGAGCATACTTAAGAACACCACGAGCGATGTTGTTAGCAGCATACATCGCCATCATTTCACCGGAACATACGATGTAGATTTCTTGAGCTTTGTTTTCACGGATAGGCATTGCAAATCCACCGCAAACAACGTCACCTAGTACGTCATAACTTACGAAATCTAGGTCTTGATAAGCACCTTCTTCCTCTAGGAAGTTGATAGCAGTGATAATACCACGACCTGCGCAACCTACACCAGGCTCAGGACCACCAGACTCAACGCAACGGATTCCAGCAAAACCATCTTTCAATACTTCATCTAGTTCTACGTCTTCAACTGCACCGCGCTCTGCAGCAACGTGAAGTACAGTAGTTTGAGCTTTAGCGTTTAAGATCAAACGAGTTGAATCAGCTTTAGGGTCACAACCTACGATCATGATTCTCTGACCGTGACGGTTAGCCATTGCAGCTAGAGTGTTCTGAGAAGTAGTGGATTTACCGATACCGCCTTTTCCGTAAAATGCAATCTGACGCATGATAGATTTCTCCGTTTTGTTAGTATGTTTGTTTGACTTGATTTTGAATGAATGTGATTTTGATTCTGTAAAAGTTTCCTTAGAGTTTGTGTTTGATATATAGCTGCTGTTTTCTAGGGCTTTTGGTTTTACAGATCGCATTCATATATTAATTTTGTTCGTTTAAGAACAGTGTGTATTTAGCAGCAACATTGAGTGCCCGGAGGCGCTCGCCCTAAAGCTTGAGCAGGTATAACCTGCGTATATATAGTTGTCATTAATGCACCTGTTGTTATTTGTCGTTTATCGCTGTAGTTAGCATAAATTTAAGTTTTACTAATCATCAGTTAACAATTAATTTCTTTCAAAGATAACTGATGTTTTAAACTGCTTCTTCTACTACAATGCTTTCGCTTACTCGTTCTTTTAATGTAGCTTCAATCGCTCCTTTCAATGTCGCCATTGCACTACTGCAAGAACCACAGGCTCCTTTTAGTGTTACTAGCACGCGATCGCCATCTACATCAAACAGTTCAACATCTCCTCCATCTTCCGCGAGAACAGGTCTCACTTCTTGTTCTAATACTTGTTGAATCAATGTAATTTTTTGTAGATTTGTTAGTTTGCTGGCAGGTTTTGTAGTTGTAGGAATGTGTTGTGCTGTAGGTTCTGGCGTTTCGTAAACCGATGCGATTAGATCGTCAATATCTGCCAGACAAGAACCACAACCACCACCTGCCTTCACATAGTTTGTTACTTCTTCCGCTGTTTCGAGCTTGTTTTCCCGAATTACTCGCTTAATCTTGTTTTCGGTAATTGCAAAACAGCTACAAACTAATGCTCCTTCGTGGTCTTCTTCGTGAACTTCTACTTCAATACCTTTATATTTAAAAATTGCTGCTTCTAATGCTTCCTCTCCCATGACTGAACAGTGCATTTTTTCTTCTGGCAGCCCTCCCAGGTATCCCGCGATATCCTGGTTTTTAATATTCATGGCTTCGTCTATAGTTTTGCCTTTTAGCATTGCTGTCAGAGCAGAAGATGAAGCGATTGCACTAGCACAGCCAAAGGTTTGAAATTTTGCATCTAAGATTTCGCCGGAGGCTTCATTTACTTTGAGGTGTAGGCTGAGAGCATCTCCACACGCTATACTTCCTACCTCACCGCTAACTACCTTTTCCCCTTCTTTCTCGTCTGTAATGGTTCCTTGATTTTGGGGGTTATAGAACAAGTCCATTACTTTGTCAGTATATTCCCACATAGCCCTTATTGTTTAGAACACCCTAATTTTTACTGATGAAAGTTGCGCTTTTTCTTGAATATTACTACTCAGTTTGTAGAGTAATAATTTATTATTTTAGGAGGTGGGTTAAACTTGTATATTATTAGTATTTCACATTTTTTATATTCAAGCAACCCTTTTTTCCTTAAATTTATTTTTTCAAGTAATTAGCGTTTAAAGTTACTTATTACCCCTAGAAGTTATATTACTTATACTCTAGGTTAAGGAATCTTTTTTCTGTTAATTCTGCTACAATTTTGCGAGTTATTAGCGTGAGATACACCCCTCTTTAAGCTATATAATGATTGTTGCGGAATCAACTGAGTTTTTCTGTTATTTTTGCTACAAAAATGTAGCGTAAACAAAAGTGTAGCAATCTTTAAAACATTGTAAATTTTAGGATTGTACAGTTGCTTCTTGTCGTTCTTGCAACCAATTAGCTTGGTCGTTCTTAAAGGGTGATAAAGCCCGTAAACGCTCCACAATAGTAGGCATCACTGCTAACACTTCCTCAACCTCTTGGCGAGTTGTATAACGTGATAAAGAGAAACGAATTGAGCCATGCAAAATTGTGTATGGCAGACCCATTGCCCGCAAAACATGAGACGGTTCCAGAGACCCAGAAGTACAAGCAGATCCAGAAGAAGCACAGATACCATAATGGTTCAAATGTAGCAATATTGCTTCTCCCTCAATAAACTTGAAGCCAATATTAGTAGTATTAGGCAACCTTTGAGTAGGATGACCATTAACAGCACAATCAGAAATAGCAGCAAGAATACCGTTCTCCAAATAATCGCGCAGTTCCCGTTCCCGGTCGATATGTGCTAAATGCTCCTGTGCCAATTCACAAGCTTTACCCAGAGCAATAATACCAGGCACATTTTCCGTACCAGCACGGCGACCGCGTTCCTGATGTCCGCCAATTAATAACGGACGGAACCGAGTACCACGACGTACATATAAAGCGGCAATACCCTTAGGTGCGTGCAATTTGTGACCAGAGATAGCCAGCATATCTATAGTGCTATTCTTCATATCCAGGGGAATTTTCCCTGCTACTTGCACCGCATCAACATGAAATAGCGCACCATATTCCTTAGCTATCTGCCCTATTTTCTCTATGGGGAAAATCACGCCTGTTTCATTATTGGCGTACATAACGGAGACTAAGGCGGTATTACCTGTAATAGCAGCTTCCAGCTCAAGTAAATCTATCATTCCTTGGCTATCTACTGACAGATAAGTAACGGTATAACCCTGCTTTTCCAAATGCTTGCAGAGATTCAAAACTGCTGGGTGTTCTACCTGAGTAGTAATAATATGCCGTTTATTTGGTTGGGCAGTGAGAGCAGCTCGAATTGCAGCATTATCACCCTCAGTACCACAACTGGTAAAGATAATTTCTGTATCCTGGGCACCTAATAAAGCTGCAACTTGCGATCGCGCGTTTCTCACAGCCTTACCAACTTGTCCGCCAAAAGTGTGCATACTAGAGGGGTTACCATAAAACTGACTCAGGTAAGGCAGCATTTCCGCTAGCACTGCATCATCTACTTTGGTGGTAGCATTATTATCGAGATAAATGGTTTGTTGCATAGCTGACTAAATACTTGAGGTGAAAGGAAGAAGGAAGAGGGAAGAAGGAAGAAGGAAACATCTTCCATTGCTTGAGTTTTAAGCTTTTGAAAGGAAGAGGGAAGAAGGAAGAAGGAAGAAGGAATAAAGAAACATCTTCCATTGAGGGAAGAAGAAAGAAGGAAGAAGGAAACATCTTCCATTGCTTGAGTTTTACAGCGTATTTCATATTAGTAAGGTACACCAGTCACGGGCAAGATATCCGCACTACGAAAACTTTACCATTCTTATCTGTACTTCATTTACCTGCTGTAAGCTAATGTCAAATAATTGCCTGAAACTTCTGACTTCTAACTTCAGTTAACCTATGCAGGTTGTATTAGTTTTATGAATTGCTTGTAGAAATCTAAAGCAACTGTTTCAATTACATCGTAGCTCTCTACTACATCTATTCCTGCGTCGAGTACCTTTTCCTTAGGACTCTCACCAATTTTAGAAACCAGCACAGCTTTACAATCAGAAATTGCCTTAATGATATTCTCCAAACTGCCTTCTTCACCATAACCACCTAAGCAATAGTGGTCAACTTTGCGGTGAGCAATAAATCTAGCTTTCACACCATCAACTTCATAAATCATAAACTCTTTAGCATGACCGAAGTGTTGATTAACTAATCCGTTACCCTTACTTGCTACTGCTAACAGTATAGGAGGACCAGCTTGAGCAACTGCTTCTTTTACAAGAGTTTCTGCTTTAGCTGTTGCTAATTTATTACGGAAACCTTCAATACCAGCATGGAATTCTTTGCGCTTTTCCAAGTCATATTCTGGAGTCATCTCCATGATTGCTTCTTTTGTGAATTCCTTACTGCGGTCTTCACCTAACAAACCAACTGCATCTGCACGACATTGACGACAGTGACGCATCATTTTCATGCCACCTACATCACATTTGTCTTGCAATGTTTTCAATTCTTCAGTGGTAGGGCCACGCTGACCATTTAAGCCAAAGTAAGTACCGTGTTCTGGTGAAGAAATCAGAGGCATAATATTGTGAATGAATGCACCCTTAGAACGAACAATTTTATTTACTTCTTCTAAATGCTCATCATTGATGCCAGGAATCATTACTGAGTTAACTTTGCAGAGAATATCAGCTTCTCTGAGTAAGTCTAAGGATTCCATTTGCCTTTGATGCAGAATTTTTACCCCTTCAATTCCTCTATAGCGTTTCCGGCGATAATGAACCCAAGGATAAATCTTTACCCCGATTTCAGGGTCAACCATATTAATCGTTAAAGTAACGTGGTCAATGTTGAGTGCTTTGAGTCGATCAATATAATCGGGTAAAGCTAGACCATTGGTTGACAAGCAAAGCTTGATATCTGGTGCTTTCTCAGCTACAAGCTCAAATGTGCGGAATGTTTTCTCTGGGTTCGCTAATGGGTCTCCTGGTCCGGCAATTCCCATAACAGTCATTTGGGGAATTTTGCCTGCAATTACTAGAGCTTTATGAGCTGCTTCTTCAGGAGTTAGCAGTTCACTAACTACACCGGGACGACTTTCGTTGGCGCAGTCGTATTTACGGTTACAGAAATTACATTGAATATTGCAAGCTGGTGCAACTGGAGCGTGCATCCTCGCATAATGGTGATGCGCTTCTTGACTGTAGCAAGGATGGTTAGCAACGCGCTCTTGAATACTGGCGGGAAGTTGCTGTTCGGTAGTAGTTCCGCAACCCTTTGACACGCAGCCTCCGGATTTCTTTTCCGTGCTTTTCGTGGTTTTTGCGAAGCTGTCTACTGTTGGTTGGGAAGATAGTTCTGTTGGCTGTAACATCTAAGTTTCCACTATTGTTGGGTAGCTGTCGCCGTGAGTGACGGATTACTCGCGTCGATACACTTTTCCTGAAACGATTATTTTTCGTATGCAGTTTAGGTGTCCGGCGTTATAGTTTTTATATCAGTGGCCTTTAAACAGTTACTTTCAAAAACCCCCATTAGTATTGATTACGATCATTAGTTTTGTACTCAGATTTGTATCATCTAATAATTCAAATCAAATCGAGGTATCTAATTTTTTTATTGGGGTATAGGTACTTGTATTTTTTAAGTGGGGTACAAGTATTTATGGGGTAATGGTACGGAGTTTTATGTACTCGTTATCAAACCTATATATATCAATAATTTAACTGCTTTTTTAACCCTAATTTTTGCCTCAATACTCCTGTACTCATACACCCCTTATTCAACCTAACCTTTTATTACTGTATACAATGTATCAATTTTTGGCAAGTAGGCTAGATTTATCTTAATTTTTCTTTAAAGTTTGATAATCATTTTTCCAGCTACACAGAGAGAAGGCAGAAATAAAAGGAGCAAAGTTATCAAGAATAAGGCTTTTCATCACTAATTATCTAGGTTTAATATAGTCGCACTTTAGAGTAATCTACATTAACAAAATCCTGAGAAATATAACCAATTTCCTTAACAATTTTATGTGGCCAAAAACTAAATGCAACTTTTTCGCTTCTGTAATAAATTTAGCAGTTTTTCAGAATTAATGTAAGTAATTTTCAATAGTTCTTTCTGAGAAATATTTTCAATTTTCTTATAGCTAAAAATAAAAATGCAACTTTTTCGCTTCTGTAATAAATTTAGCAGTTTTTTCAGAATTAAGTAGATAATTTTTAATATTTTTTTTAATCTTTTCCCTATAATTATGAGTTAAACTATAATTTGAGTACAAGTTTCAATTTCAGTACAAACCCTTCTTAAAAACTTCAAACCTGCTTATACACAAGCATCAACCTTGAGTACAAAAATGCTAGTACATTGTTCATTAAATACTCGTACACGCTACAAAAAATACTAGCACCTACTACCCCAAAATATATTTCAAACATCTATCTACATTCATTTTCAGTCTTTTGAGTACAAGCTTAATATATCTAATAAAGATTGACCGTTAAATATTGGTTAGTAGTTTACAAGGCACTTGATATAAAAATTGAAAAGCAAACGTCCTTGTCAAGCACGGAACCCCCTATTTAACCCATGACCACCTTACTAACTGGCAATACTTGTACATTACCTAATAAAACTAACACTTCTAATTCCAAAAAAAGTCAAGGTAACTTTAGGTCTCAATTCAAACTCAAAGCTAATACTGACACTGCTCAACAAAATCGACAACCAGAATCAGGTAGAGACCTTTCTTCTTCTCGTCGTCATAGATTTTGGTATAAATATTTTACCTTTCCAGAGCTAGAGACAGTCTTAACAGATTTTCAAATGATCTTTGAGCGAGACCCCGCAGCACGCAACTGGGTTGAAGTCTTATGTTGCTATCCTGGTTTGCACGCTCTAGTACTACATCGCCTCGCTCATTGGTTACATCTTCAGAACATTTCTCTAATTCCACGTTTAATTTCCCATCTTGGGCGGTTTTTAACTGGAATTGAAATTCACCCTGGAGCAACAATTGGACGAGGAGTATTTATCGATCATGGCATGGGAGTGGTGATTGGTGAAACTGCAATCATTGGAGAATATTCTTTAATTTATCAAGGTGTCACTCTTGGTGGTACAGGAAAAGAAATTGGCAAACGTCATCCCACTATTGGCAAGAATGTTGTAGTTGGTGCTGGTGCGAAGGTACTAGGTAATATAAATATCGGAGATAATGTTCGCATAGGTGCTGGTTCAATTGTATTGAATAATGTTCCTTCTGAATGCACAGTTGTCGGTATACCTGGTCGAATTGTTTCTAAATCTGGCGAACGAGTTGGACCTCTTGAACATGGACGGTTACCAGATACACAAGCTACTGTAACTCGCGCTTTACTTGACAGAATTGAGCAACTAGAACAAACAATTGCAAACTTTTATCAGCAACACTAAGGAATGACAACGATGTATAGCAATCATAATCCTAACCCTCAAGACTTGATTACAGTTGTGAATGTTTCTCAAATCGATCGTTGGTTCATTCATCAGCGCTTACAAGAACTAATGATTAATAGCTGGTGTTCCGCTAGCGGTGAGTTATTAGTCGAAATCAATAATTTCACTGATGCTCTTCTTGTCCACAGCATTGTTAAGCAATTTGTTGCCCCTCGCAAAGAGTTAGTGGACTGGTTAGAAAGATGCTGGCAGATGGAAGTTTTTCCTAAATACAACCATTGATTTAATGAACAATTCTCATTGGTAATAGATATGGAGTTACCTTCCTTATCTATTACCTGTAGTTTAATATTTTAAGGATAATAACTATGGAAGGCGATCGCAAAACAACTCTATTTATTAATTTTTTGCAGGAAGAATTAGCTATTTCTGCCGCAGCTATTTCTGTAGCACGGAAACACAGTGAAGCTTCTTGTGGACCTCTACCAATGATTCTCTGGAAGTTTGGTATGATTTCTCTCCAACAACTGCAACAAATTTTTGATTGGCATGAGTCTTACGATAGCAATACTTTCTGCTATGATCGACCAATTAGTTAAAAGATGAATTATAAAGTTTATCTAAATAAAAGCTTTCTCGTTGACAAACCCATGTTTAATAGTGATAAATACTTTTAGATTTTGCTTAAATGTAATTTTTACTATCCTAAAGAAAGAAGCAATAGCTACTTTTTCTTAAATAATTAATATGTCATAATCTCTAAAGAAATTATCACTATTCATTCCACCAAAAATAACGCTAAGATTTAGCTCAGTATTAGGGAGGCAGCTACATGAAATTAGATGAGGCGATCGAATTAGATGGACCACCAGTATTTGAATTGGAACAGAAAGTAAGAGTTCGCAAAATAATTCGTAATGATGGTACTTTCCCTGGAAAAAATCGAGGTGACATTCTTTTGGAAGGGGGAGAGGTCGGTTATATTTGTGGCATAGGCACCTTCTTACAAAAATTTTATATTTATTCCGTACATTTCATTAAAAAAGGAATGATTATAGGCTGTCGTAAAAATGAAATAGAAGTTGTAGAGGAAAATTAATGAAAGTAATCTTACGAAATAATGCAGCAGGAAATTTAGAAGTTTATGTTGCTAAAAAAGATTTGGAAGAAGAAGTTGTTTCACAAAAAATTGATGGAGATATTAAAGTTTTAACTTTAACAAATGGTTGGGAATTATCTATTCCTAAAGACCAACCAGAAAAACTACCTTTAACTATCGATGCTAAGAGATTAAACTAAAAGTTTCCTTTCCATAGTTACTCCTTATTGTACAGCCACCAAATGAGATTTATCTCTTGTTTGGTGGTTTTTTTGACCCCAATATATCTAATACCAAGCGTGATAAATGTTTGTTACAAATGGTAGGAACGTTGCATGCAATGTCCGTACGAAAGAAGGAAGAGGGAAGACCGAAGTTGGGGTAAATATTGAAAAAAAGGGAAAAAAGATAGAGATAACTATCTCAAATGAACTGGAGCAGCTATTTTTAAGAATATCTGATCGAGGTCTACCTTTATCTATCAAGACTTTGATATTTAATCAGCAAACCCTACTTAGGATAGCCAGTCATATCAACCCATCTAATATCCCTGTTATTATAGTGAATCTCAAGAATGTGTAACAATTTTTCACGTTGAAGTACAGTGTAAGCTTTTTTAAGTAAATTGTAGGCTTTCTCAGAATCTTCTTCACCACCCCAGTACCATAAAGATCGACCTACTTTAAAGGCAGGTATTACATTATCATCTGTACACTCATCAAGTAGCACTTTATATCTTTCATTGCTAAGTTTACGATAAACCTTTGATGATTCATTTCTGCGGAACTTTTCAGGTACACAAAGTCCCAAACCAGTATCTGATGAAACGGTCTCTAACTGTACTTAAATCCCACATTCCTTCTTCAGGATAGTTTTGTAAAAAATCAGCTAATTGAAAGATTGAAACTGGAAATTCCAAATCATAATACTCTTTTAGTAAGCTTTTAATATCTGCAAACTTTTCCATCAGTTATTTACTGTTTTAATATAATCTATCTATATTGTAGTAAAAATTTATCAATTTGGTATTATACCGTGTCCTCTTTTTTCTTGCTTATTCCTTCTTTTTTCCCTCCTGACTCCTCCCCCCCCTCCAAAAAACTTTTTCAGCAAACCCTAATTACTGAAAAGTGAATAGTAAACTAATTCCTACTACTGCAACTAATACTCCTAAAATTGACCTAATGCTTATTTTTTCTCCCATTTGAGCAGCAATGGGAATTATAAATATTGGGCTGGTAGCTAAGAGGGTTTGAGCAATACCTGCGGGAGAAAATTTTAGGGAAGTTTGCTGTAGCCAAATACCTAAATAAGTGCTGCTAAAAGCTGTAATAAAAATTGCTCCTACAAGTTTCATTGACCAGTTAAATTTCTCTGATTTATCTTGTTTTATTTTCTGAAAAAATAACAATAAAACAACAATAGTTGTTCCTCCAATTAAACGAAATAATGTGCTTAATAAAGGATTAATATCTGAGGAAAGCAAAGCAAAACGGGAGATAACTGCACCACTAGAATTAGCTATTGCTGCTAATATTGCCCAGAGTATTCCTTGTTTGATATTAACATTACTAATTGCTGCACCGGGAGTTCTTTCTGAGATTACCCAAGCTACGCCTCCAACTGTAATTAAAATTCCACACCAAGCACCAAAAGTTAATTGTTCTCCTAAGAAAATTAAAGCTAATAAAGCTGTCATGGGAGGAGATAAAGTTTCCATGAGAAGAGTTCTTCTTGCACCCATATTTTTGAGGGCAGAAAAAAAGGCAGTATCTCCTAAACCAATACCAAGAATGCCACTAATCAGAAATAAATTAATAGTAGTTGAGTTGATTTCTGTCTGAAGTTTGTCACTAATAATTAAAGTTAGAAAAATCAGAGCGATCGCTATTAAACCTTTGAATAAATTTAATTTTAGGGGAGATATTTTTTGCCCAAGTAAGCTATAAGCAGCGGAGGATGCTGCCCATAAAAATGCACCGGTTAATGCTGCTAGTTCGCCTTGAAAATTAGTTATCCACAGTTCCATAATTTTTAGAAGGAAGAAGGAAGAAGGAAGAAGAAAGAAGAAAGAGGCAGGAAGGGTTTAAGAGTCAAGAAAAAAATTTAAATTTCCTACATATATTAAGGAAGAAGGAAGAAGAAAGAAGAAAGAGGGAAGAAGGTTTAAGAGTCAAGAAAAAAACTTAAATTTCCTACATATATTAAGGAAGAAGGAAGAGGGAAGAGGGAAGAGGCAGGAAGGGTTTAAGAGTCAAGAAAAAAACTTAAATTTCCTACATATATTTATGCTTGGGTTTACACAAACTTCCCCCAACGGAGATGATATGACCAATAATAACTATTCAAGTAGTAATAGTAATGAAAAAACTGTATTTATGAGATTTATTAATAAATCCAGTATGATAGTTATTTAAAGTTATTAGTGAAAGGTGTATGGAAGCAACTTATTTAAAGATATCTTTAATACCCAAAAATATAGATACACTAATTAACAAAAATATAGCAAAAGATAATATTGAATCGAGTCTCCACCCCTGATAAAGCAAAATTCCTCCACACAATAGTATGGCGATCGGAAGAAAAATTTTAACAAAAATCCATTGAATAATATTAAAAGCTTTTTGATGAGAAACAATATTGTATAGGGAAGTTTTAATTACCAAAAATACTAATATAATATGTAACAAAAACATCACAAAAAATAATATTGGATCGAGTCTCCACCCCTGAAAAATCAAAATTCCTCCACACCATAGTATGGCGATCGGGACAAAAATCCATTGAACAATATCAAAAGCTTCTTGAGATAATAATTTTTTTAGGGATTCGTTGAAAATTAATAGGGCTAGTAAGATATCTAATAACCCAAGTAAACTCGAATAATTTAAAAGAAGATTCATCATTTTATACTTCTTCGATTATTTACCGAAAAATTAATAATTAATAATTATTAATTAAATAATTCAGCTTACTCTGCCTCCCCTTTCAAGGGGAAAAAAAGAAATAATATTTCCTTACATTCAATTCCGTAACGGTTTTAACCAGAGGTAATTATCAATTATCCATGATCAATTATCAATTAATGAAATTGCTTCCCGTTTTTATGAGGCACAATAAGTAGACTTTTCACAGGGTAAATATTTTTTCCCCACTTCCCCACTCCCCTACTCCCCTACTCCCCTACTCCCTATTTTATGTCTCTGAAACTAACACTAAAAATTAACCAGCCCCACTTCCCAAAATATACAAACTTAACAAAGTTCCACTATTCCATAAACTATGTAACAACATAGAAGATAAAAGATTACGAGACCTGGTATAAACTACTCCCAAAATCATTCCTAAAACTGCCAAAGGTAAAACTTCTGAAATATTCAAATGAGCGACGGCAAATAAAAATCCACTTGCTACAATAGCTCCCCAAACTGACATATATTTTGTCAAAGAAGGCAACAAAAATCCTCGAAACATAATCTCCTCAAAAACTGGTGCAGCAATAGAAGCTGTGACATAAAACAGAGCTAAAGCTAATCCATCTTGCCCTTTCAAAGCAATAGGTAAAATTGGATTACTTCCTCCTTGACCTTGCCATAATTGTTGATTAATTAAAGATATTAAAATTACCATTGGCAAAGCAACAAAATATCCACCCAAACCCCAGAAAAACCAACCACCGCGTAAATCAAATTTAAACCAATCTTTCGGCAGTGGAAAAAATGACTTTAGTGAAAAATAAAGTACCAATAAACCACCTATAGAAAACAGAATATAACTCCCTAAAATATATCCAGCTTGTACCCGCACTCCCATCATTGCAGGTTGCCAATTTGTGAAACCTTTAAAAATCTCTAATCCTAAAGGAATCAAAATTTGTCCGACCAAGAAAAATCCAACTACAAATACTTGTAAAATTGTTTCACCATCCCAGGTTACTTCCCAAGGTAAATTGGCATTTTTTAAGAATAAAGATTCTTTCCCAGAGATTAACAATTGTACTCCTAAAAATATGAGTAATCCTATTCCGAATACTAATCCCATTCCCGGCAAACCAGCAACAATTGCTAACTTAAATACAGCCTGTTGAGCTATTTCTTGTTCCTGGATTTCTAGTTGAGATAAAACCTCTTGTCTTTCCTGTAATTTATATAATTTTTTTAAGGCACGATAACGAAACCATCCATCTAAATTTTTCTGGATTAAAGATTCTGCATCAGGTAAAATTCTCGCTGGTTTATTCCAAATTTCACTTAAAACTTTTGCCGTTTCTCCTAAAGACAGATTTTCTATTTCTGACTTAGTTAAATTTTGCCAACTTTGCCTAGCATCATCTATTTTATTTTTTTGTGCCTGTAAAATTCCGATATTAATATCAAACTCATTAATCAGACTTTTTAACTGATTTATATTCTTGTATAACTGTTTTACTTCTCCTAAATTTTCCACCTCTAAAGTTTGTTTTTCCAGTTGCTGTTGAGCAGACTGACGAGCATTTTTGTATTGTATTAATCCAGCTTCATAAGAATCATTACCAATCAAAGCTTCACTAGCTACAGCAAAATTCTTACTATCTAAATCTTCAGGTTGCCATTCCGCAGCGTGCAACAATAAATTAGTCTGATATAACTCCAGACGACTTTGAATTTGTGGCTGAGTTACACTACTAAATAAAGAAAAACCAATAAAAGAAATGGCTACAATAGTCAGAATACTTAAAATTAATCTTTTAATCGTCATTAATATCTCCTAATAATATCTCTCTAAAATTGCAGATTTTTGCTTCAGTCTAGATATAGTAATTTCATTTGAGTTGCGTAAAAAACCTGGTCTTTTTTAGGCAACAGGCAACAGGCAACAGGTAAGAAGGTTTCCCGGACTTTTTACTGTTAATAAATAACCAACTCTTGTTTGACATCTCATTTGAAAACGCTATATAGCAGACTTCAAGTTTGTGAAGTATAGCAGGGAACAGGCAACAGTGGGAAAAACATTTCCTCTGATTCGGATCATCATCAGTCTACTTAACCTACCGGTTTATTGCTATACACAAATTAAGTCTTTAAACCAGACAGAAAAAATACTATACTTCTGAAAAATAACTTCTAATTTATTAATTATGCTGTACTAAATGATATATAGAATTTTTATCTAGGTCTTCAACAATTAATAATTAATAATTACCTCTCCTTAAAATTATTAAAATTATAGGATTAACGAACTGGATTTTTTGGATTTATTTCTTCTTGAATTTCTCGGTAAAAAATCCATGGATAGATAAAAAGTTGGAAATTTTAACCTCAGATGAACTGTTGCCTTTTCAAGCTGTTATCTAAATTCCAAGATATTTTACCCACAACTGAAATAGAATTCTAGACCATTAGACATAGGAGTGGAAATTACACATATAGATCATATTTTGTGCCTTTTTTCAGAAATTTTCTTCCCTGTTGCCTGTTGCCTGTTCCCTGCTATAAGTACCAAAAACAAGATAAAATCACTCTGTTGCAAAGTTTCCAGCAAATTTATAATCTAAACTATCCATGAGTACCCGTGTTATCCTTGTGCGCCATGGCCAAAGCACCTACAATGTTGAACGTCGAATTCAAGGCCGTCTTGATGTCTCAATTCTCACAGACATAGGCATAAATGCTGCCCGTCAGGTAGGTGAAGCTCTCAAAGGTCTAAAGTTTGATGCTATTTACGCTAGTCCTCTCAAAAGGGCCAAACAAACAGCAGAAATTATCCATTCCTGTTTAAATTCTCCCCCCCCATTACAAAGCAAAGAAAACTTAAGGGAAGTAGATTTACCATTATGGGAAGGAATGTTGCGCCAAGAAGTCAAGGATAAATTTGGAGAAGATTATCGTATCTGGAGTCAACTTCCCCATGAATTTTATATGGAAGTCTCAACACCAGAGGGGCAAATCAAGCATTTTCCTGTTCTATCTTTGTTTGACCAAGCTAAACAATTTTGGCAAGAAACTTTAAGTCAAAATAACGATAAAACTATTTTGGTTGTGGCTCACAATGGTATTAATCGCTGTCTTATCGCTACAGCTTTAGAAATACAACCATCTTTTTATCAATCCATACAACAGTCTAATTGTGGTATTAGCATTCTCAACTTTACTCCTCCTTTCCCTTCTTTTTCTGGAGAAGATAAATCCGGAGGTTCTGTTCAGTTAGAATCAATGAATCTTACTACTCACATTGGTGAGAAATTCCCTAAACCTAGAGAGAAACATCAAGGTCCTCGATTGTTATTGGTGCGCCACGGTGAGACAAACTGGAACCGAGATGGTAAATTTCAGGGACAAATTGATGTACCACTTAATGATAATGGTCGCCTTCAAGGTGGCCAAGCTGCCGAGTTTCTCAAAGATGTACATCTAGATTTTGCTGTGAGTAGTTCTATGTCACGTCCCAAGGAAACGGCAGAGATTATTTTGCAGCACCATCCAGATGTGGAGTTACAGTTAGATGATGGTTTATGGGAAATTAGTCACGGTCTCTGGGAGGGAAAATTTGAATCGGAAATTGAATCTGGTTTTCCTGGTCTGTTGAAGCAGTGGAAAGAATTTCCAGAAACGGTACAAATGCCAGAAGGTGAAAATTTACAGCAGGTTTGGGAACGAGCAATGATTGCTTGGCAAAAAATTATTCGGTCAGTTTCTGGTGTTGGTATTGTCGTTGCCCATGATGCGATAAATAAGGCAATTCTTTGTCAATTATTTGGTCTGGAACCTAAACATTTCTGGAATTTTAAGCAGGGAAATGGGGCAGTTAGCGTAATTGATTATCCTCAAGGGCCAGATGGACAAGCTGTTTTGGAGGCCATGAATATTACTTCTCATTTATCTGGCGGTATTTTGGACAAGACTGCGGCCGGGGCGTTGTAAGGGAAGGCAGAAGGCAGAAGGCAGAAGGCAGAAGGTAATCATATTTTTTCATCGGACTTATCCTCAGACTGTATTTTTGAGATTTGGGGTAAATACTATAGCGCCATATTATTTCTCTCTATCTGAAGAAGACAAAAAAAGCTTTGTCTATCAGAAGGCAAATTTTCACGCTATGAAGAATTGATGGGGATAATTCAATATTTGTCCAATCAAAAAAGGCGATCGCCTTTTTTGATTGGACTTTCTCAAACTATATTTCTCAGATGTGGAACCAAAACTAGGTAGTCTTGCTCGCGTAATGGTATACAGGAAAAAGTAATATCTGGTACGGGAGCAAGATACTCCCACTGCCGTGCCTCGTAAAAAATAATGACAATGCACGACCAATGAAAATTCACCACCGCCAAAAACTATAGCGCCATATTATTTCTCTCTATCTGGAGAAGGTAAAAGAAAACTTTATTTATCCTCGGTAAATTTTCACCCTATGGAGGATAGATGAAAATAATTTAATATTTACCTGGCACTGGAAGACTATCGCCTTTTTTCATCGGACTTCCTCAGAGTAATTTCTCAGATGTGGAGCCAAAACTATAGCGCCATATTATTTCTCTCTATCTGGAGAAGGTAAAAGAAAACTTTATTTATCCTCGGTAAATTTTCACCCTATGGAGGATAGATGAAAATAATTTAATATTTGTCTGGCACTGGAGGGTAATAATTTTTTTTCATCGGACTTCCTCAGATGTGGAGCCAAAACTATAGCGCCATATTATTTCTCTCTATCTGGAGAAGGCAAAGTCAAGCTTTGTATATCAGAAGGCAAATTTTCACGCTATGGAATATTGATGGGAATAATTCAATCCCGACACTGGAAGGCGATCGCCTTTTTCATCGGACTTTCTCAGACTATATTTGTCAGATGTAGAGCCAAAACTATAGCGCCATACTATTTAGTCAAAGGAAAACCTCTTGTAGATTCTTTTAATCACTCTTATCATTCAAAAACATTCTTTTTTCACCCTTGGTACAGCACCTACCACCTTCCTCAGATGAACAGCAAATTATTTCAACAAATCCGAATATTAGACCCAGTTTCCAATACAGACAGAATTGCTGATGTATTAATCATCGATAGTAAAATCGCAGCAGTTGAGACACAAATTTCTGAATTTCCCACTAAAACAGAAATTCAAAATTCCCATGGACTAATTTTAGGCCCTGGTTTAGTAGACTTATATTCTCATAGTGGCGAACCAGGGTTTGAGGAACGAGAAACTATTGAGTCTTTAATTCAAGCTGCTACAGCAGGGGGTTTTACTAGATTAGCTATTTTGCCTGATACTTTTCCACCTGTAGATAATCCTGCTGGTTTGGCTAGGTTGCAAAATTTAGCCAAAAATTATGCTTCTACTCCCATCATTTATTATTGGGGTGCTATTACCCAAGGTTTACAAGGGGAGCAAATGACCGAGTTGGGAGAGTTGGCAACAACAGGAGTTGTGGGGTTTGCCGATGGTTTACCTCTACAAAATCTTGGTTTGTTACGACGAATCTTGGAATATCTCAAACCTCTGAATAAACCTCTAGCTTTATGTTGCAATAATTCTAGGTTGGCGGGTAAAGGGGTAATGCGAGAGGGGTATGATTCTATTCGCTTGGGTTTGCCTGGAGTTCCCACTATGGCTGAAACTTCTGCTTTAGCTGCTGTGTTGGAATTAGTAGATGCTATTGGTACTCCTGTCCATATTATGCGGGTTTCCACTGCTCGGAGTGTGGAATTGATTAGAGTAGCTAAAAATAGGGGTTTGCCTATTACTGCTAGTACAACTTGGATGCACTTGTTGTTGGATACTCAGGCAATGGAGGGTAAGTCTCCTTTTGAGACGGAGTTTTTTCCTTATGACACTAATTTACGTTTGGAACCTCCTTTAGGAAATTCTAGCGATCGCTTGGCTTTGGTTCAAGGTATTAAGGATGGGGTTTTGGATGCTATTGCTATTGAGCATGCTCCTTTTTGTTATGAGGAGAAAACGGTTACTTTTTATGAAGCACCCCCAGGAACTATAGGATTAGAAATAGCATTACCTTTATTATGGCAGAATTTTGTCCAAACAGGAAAGTTGTCGGCTTTAGATTTATGGAGGGTATTAAGTACGGCTCCTAGCAAATGTTTAGGATTAAGTCCTGGAGAGGTAAGACCTCAAAAGTCAGCAGAAGTTACCCTATTTGGGCCTCAAGAAACTTGGGTAGTAGAAAAGCAAACTTTGAAATCTCGTTCTATTAATACGCCTTGGTTGGGAAAACAAATTCAAGGTCGTGTTCTCGAAGTTTAGTTTTAAAGGATTTGACTTTTTCTGAAGTACCCATACTAAATGTAGAGTGATATTCCACGGGAGTTATCTAAGATATGAGTTCTAAAAACTACATAATACTTAGAACAATATTTATTACCATCACTTGAGCGAAAATCAGTCCTAATAATGGACAATGCACCAATTCACAGAAAAACGCTGATTAAGGAATTAGTCAATGGCCAAGGACATGAAGTTATATTTCTCCCTAAATACTCTCCAGGTTTAAATTATATAGAACACGACTTTGGCGCATTAAAGAAGAAAAGAATGTACGAAGGAAAAGATAAATCCATTGATGATATCATTCGAGATTATTGTGCCTCTTAGTGTCCCAGTCTTATTCGGAATGACTATAGCTGCCGCTAGGCTCCGCCAACGCTCATCAAGTCTTTCTCTAATTCCTAGAACTCATACCTGAATTATCAGGGAGTGTTGGCATATCCTAGTGGTGGCAACATTGCTCTCACCTGAACCCTTACATTATCATTTTCTTTGTGGGTTTAATACCCCACCGTCTACACGGTGTTCAAAATTACTTGGGGTGAGAATCCCCATGTAATTTTCCTCCTGTCTCCTGTCTCCTGTCTCCTGTCTCCTTCTTCAAATCATTTTTAGTTGCTTTTTTTAAGGCTTTTTTCTAACATTCAACACTTCTGGAAATAGCCCTGAACTCTATACATCTTTTGGTAAAACGTAAGGAAATTTATAGCTATGAGGATTTCTATAATATTGAACATATTTAATTGCGTTTAATATTATGCAAGGAATATCCAATAAAATATAGTAAATAGCTTTTATAAATAAATTTAGATTATGTCTGAATGTAAAAATTCTACTGTAAAAAATAATACTATTTTTATTTTTTGATACCATATAATGAAATCGTGGAAAATCAAGTTTTTTTAATTTAAAATGGAGGAAGTATTTTATCGGCAGCCAGAATCTATAAAGTGGGACGTTCTACAATATATCGGTGGCTAGCAAGAGTAGAATTAAAACCGACAAAAGTCACAATACGTCGGCGAAAACTAGATTTGCAGGCATTAGAACAAGATGTGAAAGAAAATCCAGATTTAAGATTGTGCGATCGCGCTCTTAAGTTTGGAGTTAATATTAGACTTGTCGCTTTATAAGGTAAAGTAAAGTTAATAGGGTGTTTGAGATGGGACAATGTTAGATCTGAATCGGGTGCTAAAAGAAGACCGCCTCAGTGCGGGCATTGACTGGACTAAACCGTAAGGCATTGGATGAATTATTACAAGCTTTTTGTGTCCAACTTGACTCGGAAGCGATACGGCGCTCCGCCACCCTCCGCGAACGCTCTTTTGCCAAAAACCTAGAGTTCGAGCTTTAGGAGGAGGGAGAAAAGCGCGGTTGTTAGAGGCCAAAGACAAGCTATTTTTTATCTTGTTCTACTTCAAGTGTTACCCTACCTTTGATGTGGCAGGAATATTGTTTGACTTACACCGCAGCCGAGCACACTATTGGATGTTAAGACTACAACCGTTGCCCTGAGAGTGCTTTAGGGAAAAAAATGGCCTTACCAGAACGTAAGTTACAAAGCATTGAAGAATTCATTGGCAGGTTTCCATCTGCCAAAGAAGTGATGATTGATGGTACGGAACGGCCAATCCAGCGTCCAAAAGACCAGCAAAAGCAGAAAAATCATGACTCAGGTAAAAAAAAGTGCCATAGGAGTCAACATCTGATCATGACAGACTCAGATAAAAGGGTCCTCGTCCTATCAAAAGCAAGAGAGGGCAAGGTTCATGGGCCTTCGGCAGTTGGACGCGCGAAAAATTGGTAGATTTTGTGCTTTTTGGAAGTGAAAATTCATGTAGATTTGGGTTTCCAGGGATTACAGAAGGAATTCGTCAACATCAAAATTCCCACGAAAAAACCTAAAGGAAAGGAATTAACTGAGGAACAAAAACTTTTCAATAGAGAGAAAAGTAGCGTTAGCGTCAAATGTGAACATACAATATCTGGCGTGAAGAGATATAATGCAGGGAGAGGATTGTATCGAAATCACATTAAAGATGCGCGACGATCGCTTCATGTTCACTGCGGCTGGACTCTGGAATTTCTACTTAATGGCAGGATAATTTAATCAGTGAAAACCAGAATTTTCCCATTTCACTTTAAGGTTTTATTTCGCGACAAGTCTATTAGTTCAATTGGTTATGCGCTGCATCAAATGAAAATCACACAAAAAAAAGAATTAAGGTATCGAGAAATAAATAGACTTGAAAGAATAAAATACTATAAATTACGAGGGAGAATTGATAAAAAAATATGGGATAGAAAGGCTTGTATATATTGATGAGAGTCGATTTGAGTCAGTCCAAGAATGTCTATTGTATTGATGGAAATAACTCTATTAATTTGCTTCGACTGAATAACTATAGTCCTAGAGTCTGAATTAGTTTTGAGTTTTCCTAGATATGACTTTTTCTGAAGCATTCATAATTACAGAAGTAAAAATAGCATTACCCTGACTATGAAATAATTTTGTAAAAATGAGGAGTTTGTCAGGTCTAGAGCTATTGAAATTTAATAACTTAACTCCTCCGACGGCAATTAAATGTTAATTTTAAATTCTAAAAATTTTTACCAAAAAATCAGCTCTCAACTCTCCTTTTTTAAGATGATGA
The DNA here is from genome assembly GCF_003838195.1 of Okeania hirsuta. Lineage (GTDB taxonomy): Bacteria > Cyanobacteriota > Cyanobacteriia > Cyanobacteriales > Microcoleaceae > Okeania > Okeania hirsuta. The sequence continues at coordinate 51,248 of NZ_RCBY01000011.1, read as the reverse complement.
AAAAATCAACTTCAGTATTTCAACAATAAGGCTTGAATGGTCAGCACTAATAAGTAAAATAACTTTCATTTGTACAATGGTAATTCATCTATTGTACCAAGACTATCGAGGGGCCAAAAGCGAAATATAGCTCGACCAATAATATTTTCATAAGGAACAAAACCCCAACATCGTCCATCATAACTATGATTACGATTATCCCCCATAACTAAATAAGAATTTGGAGGCACTGTCACAGGTTGAGAAAGAAACCTTTTATCAGGAGGACAAACATCTATTCTAGTTTGTTGATGATTAATTTTTCTTGCCTCAAGTTCTGCTGGATTCAAATCTGAAGCAACATAAGTTTCTTCTACTACCTGATCATTCAAATATACTCTTCCATCCTTCAATTCTACTCGATCTCCAGGCAATCCAACTATCCGTTTAATAAAAGCATCTTTGTACTGAGTTTTAAGTTCATTTGTTGGATTAAAAACCACAATATCTCCTCTTTCTGGATCTTTAAATTGATAACCCAATTTATCTATAATCAAACGGTCATTAATTTGTAAAGTTGGTAGCATCGAACCAGAAGGAATATAACGTGCTTCAGCAACAAATTGACGAATTCCTATAGCTAAAATCACGCTAAGTCCAATAGTTTTGATTGACTCAATCAAAGGATTTTCTTCATTGGAATTTTCTTTATGTTTTGATTTTTCTTCTTGATTCATCATTTATATCCATCGAATAATTAATTTTAAAATACTGGTTTTGTTTATGGGTTTTACAACTAGGTAATTAAGTTTTTTTGACTAGACTATCTTACATAAATATTAAAAAGATTCTAGAGTGTAAATCATCTAAGTTCACAATTATAAGACTACATTTTTAGGTTTTTGAGTTTATAGTCATTATTATAGCTATCCTATCAAACTGTAATATATTAGAATCAAAGTAACATTATAGCCTTTCTGCTCTATTTCCTGTTTCCATAATTACTACTCTGTACGGACGTTGTATGTAACTACCCCTTACTCCCTAAAACAATATAAATACAAAACCCAATCTTTAATCATGTCTACTATCTCTTCTTTGTTGATTCGTCGCGCCCGCATCCTTTTACCCAATGGGGAATTTTTGATTGGTGATGTGCAAACTCAAGGCCAAGAAATTATTCAAGTCGCTCCAGAAATCTCATTTTCTGAAGCTTCAGAAAAAATCATAGATGCTGAAGGCTTAACCCTATTACCTGGAGTCATCGACCCCCAGGTACATTTTCGGGAACCTGGATTGGAACATAAGGAAGATTTATTTACTGCTAGTCGAGCTTGTGTGAAAGGTGGTGTTACTTCTTTTCTGGAAATGCCTAATACTAAACCTTTGACTACGACTCAAACCGCATTGGATGATAAGTTACAACGGGCAGCTCAAAAATGTTTGGTTAATTTCGGTTTTTTTATTGGGGCAACGGCAGAAAATTTACCCGATTTATTAACTGCTAATCCTACTCCTGGGATTAAAATTTTTATGGGTTCTATGCACGGACCTTTATTAGTAGATACGGAGGAAAAGTTAGAGCCAATTTTTGCGAGGGGAAAAAGGTTAATAGCTGTTCATGCAGAAAATCAAGCTCGAATTGATGAAAGGAAAAAAGAGTTTGCTGGTATTTCTGACCCTGCTATTCATTCACAAATTCAGGATAATGAGACTGCTTTATTGGCAACTAAGATGGCTTTGAAGTTGTCGAAAAAATATCAGCGGAGGTTACATATTTTGCATACTTCGACTGGAGATGAAGCTGAATTATTGCGTCAGGATAAACCGAGTTGGGTGACTGCTGAAGTTACGCCTCAACATTTATTATTAAATACAAGTGCTTATGAAAAGATTGGTACTTTAGCTCAGATGAATCCTCCTTTAAAATCTGCTTGGGATAATGATATTTTATGGCAAGCTTTGTTAGATGGGGTAATTGATTTTATTGCCACAGATCATGCACCTCATACTTTGGAAGAAAAAGCAAAAGGTTATCCAAATACTCCTTCAGGAATGCCTGGGGTGGAAACTTCTTTACCTTTAATGTTAACTCAAGCTATTCAGGGAAAATGTTCTGTTGCTCAAGTTTCTAATTGGATGTCTACTGCCGTTGCTAAAGGTTATGGCATTCCGAAAAAGGGAGCGATCGCTCCTGGTTTTGATGCGGATTTAGTATTAGTTGATTTGGATAATTATCGCCCTGTTTTAAGAGAGGAATTAATGACAAAATGTGGGTGGAGTCCGTTTGAAGGATGGAGTTTAACTGGTTGGCCTGTTGTTACTATTGTTGGGGGAGAAATTGTGTTTAATCGTGGTGAATTTAATTCTAATGTTCGGGGTAAAGCTATAACATTTTCTGTAGCTACCTAATTAATTTTCATAACGACTTTTTTTGAAGTTTTGCTTGACTTTTAGTTGACTTGAAGGGCAAAAAAATTACTCCCCCACTCCCCTATTCCCCCGCTCCCCCACTCCTTAAAAAGACTTTTTCAGCAAACCATAACTAGCTCATTAATTTTTGAAGACGTTAATATCTATCTATCTGTCATCCAAACTATATTCTTAATCCCAAACCTTTATAAAGGAGTATTAGCTAATTTTAAGAGTCCCTGCAACTCAGAAAGTTTCGGGCTTTTTTTTGGCAGATATTCCTTAACTTTAGTATCATTTTGTAGTGGCTTAATTTCCTCAATGTATTTTTTCTCTAAACTATCTAATTCTGATAAAAGTACCTACCAGCTAAAACAGTAATTTAGTATATAATCATATGTAGAATTATCTTAGTAAGTTTTAGAACCTAAATTTTATCCAAATCCAAATCAAACTTACCAATAGAAATCAATTTAGCATGGCGTGCGCAGGGCGTTTGTTCACAAATATCTCCTACATTAGAAAAACTTAAATAAACTCGCAAAAAATTAGGAGGATAATAAACCAACTTCTCAGCCCATTCAATGGCGACAATACCCAAAGGTACTTCCAAAGCCTCCCAATAAATCTCCAAATTTAAAGCTTCAATCTCAGAACTTTCTAAACGATATAAATCAAAATGATAAAGAGGTATTCTGCCAGAAAAATACTCATTAATCAAAGTAAAAGTAGGGCTATCAATTGTTTCTTTGATTCCCAAACCAGCACCAAGACCTTGAACAAAAGTCGTCTTACCACTACCTAAATTTCCCTCCAATAAAATCACACTACCAGCAGGCAAAATTTTCCCTAAACTTTTACCAATATTGTGAGTTGCGACAGTATTTTGTAGTGAAAAAAAAACTTCTTTATTCATAACTATTTATTAAATTTAATACGCTCATACCACTCTAATAATACCTGCGCTAACATCATCGAATCGTGACGAACAAAACCAGTTTCTTCATCCTCATACATCACATTAGTCAAAAGAATTTTCCTTCCTAAATTTCTAACAGCTTCACGGTCAAGAAAAACAGGATGAGAATCTTCTTGAGCATAACGAACTAATGCTTGTGCTGAAGGACTTTTTCCCTGCACTAAAACAGTATCAAATAATCGTTTACCAGCAGCAACATCAATAGCACGAATATGGTCAGCCACAGTATATCCAGTAGTTTCTCCAGGCTGAGTCATAATATTACAAACATAAATACTAGGAATATTTCTAGAAGCGTTCGCGTTAGCGGTGCGGAGCATTATCGCCTCAGCAATTTCAGACACTAATAAATTAGGAATCACGCTAGTATATAAACTACCAGGGCCAATAATAATATAGTCAGCTTCTTCTATTGCCTGTAACACTTTGGGCAAAGCCAGAGGATGTTCAGGAGTACAGCCAATTTTGACAATTTTTCCCCTGGCCTCAGTAATATTAGACTCGCCTTCAATACGTCGCCCATCAGCTAATTCTGCCCACAAATTAACATCAGTAAGAGTAGCAGGTAAAACCTGACCCCTGATAGCCAAAACTTGAGAACTAGCAGCTACGGCCTGCTCCAAATCACCAGTCACTTCACTCATTGCCGTAAGAAAAAGATTGCCAAAACTATGTCCCACCAAACCATCACCAGCACGAAACCGATACTGAAACAACTCAGTTAATAACTTTTCCTCATTAGCCAAAGCTGCCAAACAATTACGAATATCCCCTGGTGGTAGTACCCCTATCTCTCGGCGCAACCTACCAGAAGACCCACCATCATCTGCCACCGTCACAACAGCAGTAATATTAGCACTGTAATCTTTGATACCCCTTAACAAAGTAGAAAGACCTGTACCCCCACCAATAGCAACTATCTTTGGACCTCGATTTAATCGTCGATGGGCAAGTAAGCGATCCACCAGTTTTTCCTCTCCCTCTGGTATTAACACCTGAGTAATGGAATTAATACTACGATTTTGACCCCAGAAGATAAAAAGTAATCCAGCAAAGATAATTATTGGCCCGGAAATATAACTAGGAACTATAGTCGTCACCCACCCCAAAAATTCTTTAAGTAGCCGTAGGGTGTAAAAAATTGGAGTCATTCCCGTCCATATTGATAGACCTAAGCTAGTCAGTAGTACGCCAGCAGCACTCAAGAGTAACCACCGCTTGATAAATAATCCTGGAGCTAGCCACTTAAACCATTGGCCAATTACCTGAGAGTTAGTCTGATCAGATTTTGCAATAAAAAAATTACTTTTGAGAAAGATGCGTAGGGTTTTCTTTACTAAACTAGTTGACATAGCAATATTAGCCTTAGCTTGATTAAGGACAAATTTGTACAAAAATACTATCTACAATAAAGAAGATTCTGGCAGTATTATGGCGCTTCAGAACTAAATTGTGTTGAGATGAAATGCCTTAAAGAAGTCAGAAGTCAGTAGGGGCGTTAGCGGAGCTATGCGTCAGCTAACGCCCGTACAGAAGTTGTTTTTGTAACGGGGATTTGAGCAACCCTCCAAAAACATTTCGCCTTAAAAGGCGGGGTTACGCGACCCAATGATTTTGTTAAGGAAGATAAACTAAGGAGATTTAATCAAATCAGTATATATATAGAACAGGCAACAGGCAATAGTGGAAAAAGTATTTCTCTGTCTTACTGTTCATTATCAGCATAAGTCAAACACCAGCTCGTTCCTTGCTATAACAGCAGCCACGATAAATATTTGCTACAAATAATAGAGCATCTTGGTATAGAATTACTCTATTTTTGTCAAAACTGATTTTTATTAGAGAGAGAAAATATATCATTAATTGTTAATTTTTTCTTACTTATTTCTTCTTCCCTCTGCTCTAGATAACTAATCACCTAGATAACTAAAACCTTCTTGCTTTTTCTTGACTTACAGTATTTGTAACATTATTTTTTGAAAATGGTATAACAGAAGGCAAAGTTTAGAAGAGAAAAGCTGACTAAATCTCAAAGTTTGAGACTTTTATTATGCCCCCTTGCTATACTGCCAACAAAATCTGTTATGGCGCTACGCATTAAGTTTAGGACATAAATAGAAGCTGAAACCCTTTTGTATTTCTCTGTTGCCTATTGCCTGTTGCCTGTTGCCTTGCGCGTAGCGCTATACTTGCTGCTTTTTTAAGACCAATACTTTATTGTGGACTGTTAAGTATAAACGATGAACCACGAACCTATAATCGAACTGAAAGGAGTTAGTAAATCATTCGGGTCTAATGTTGTTTTAGATCAAACAGACTTAACAATTTATCGCGGGGAAGCATTGGCAATCATTGGTCCATCTGGAACTGGTAAATCCACAGTTCTGAGAATTATTGCTGGTTTATTGACTCCTGATGCTGGAGAAGTTTATGTCCAGGGACAGCGACGAGTTAGATGGATGGATGATTTGAAAGATCCAATTACTATTGGTATGGTCTTTCAAAATGCTGCTCTGTTTGACTCCCTGACAGTAGAAGAAAATGTGGGTTTTCTTTTGTATCAACAGAGTAAGTTACCACATTCCCAGATTCAGGAGTTGGTGCAGCAGAAATTGGAAATGGTGGGGTTGGGTAATATTGGCGATCGCTATCCGGCAGAGTTATCTGGTGGAATGCGTAAACGAGTGAGTTTTGCTAGGGCAATTATGACTAATCCAGAAAATCCTCATGATGACCCAGAAATATTATTGTATGATGAACCAACTGCAGGTTTGGACCCCATCGCTTCTACTGTAATTGAAGATTTGGTACGTCACTTACAATCTGTAGATGGTGGTTGTAGCACCTATGTAATGGTTACTCATCAACATAGTACCATTCGTCGCACAGCAGACAGAATTGTATTTCTTTATCAGGGTAAGGTGCAGTGGATTGGTACTGTAAATGAAATTGATGTGGTGGACAATCCTTTGGTACAACAATTTTTTACAGGTAGTGTAGATGGGCCAATTCAGGTCTTGGATAGAGGTTTGACTAAGAGGCAAAAGCTACAAGTAGAAGATTAATGTCTGAAAAAGTAATGGATTAGATTATATCACTATTGGTTAATAGCTAAAATCTTTAAATCGTCACAGCTTATTGATAATTTTGGGGAAACTATGCGATCGCGAACAGCTAGAGAAGGTTCAGTTGGTTTATTAACTTTGCTAGGATTAGGTTTATTTGGTGTATTGGTGCTTTGGTTGAAGGGAGTAAACTTAGGCCAACGTAGTTATAAGGTCATAGTAGAATTTGAAAGTGCATCTGGTATGGAATTAGGCACATCAGTTAGATATCGAGGTATTAATGTAGGACAGGTAGTAGGAATTAAACCAGGGCCAAATGGAGTAGATATTAGTCTAGAAATTAAACCTGAAGATTTAATTATTCCTCGTGATGTGTTTATTCAAGCAAATACATCTTCATTTATTGGTACTGCAGTGATAGATATTACTCCTAGAGGTAGAATACCAGAATCAGAAATTTCTGCTGGTCCTTTATCCTCTAATTGTTCGGAAATAATTATCTGTAATAATGATCGTTTACAGGGGCAAGCAGGAGTAGAAATACAGCAATTATTAAGAGCAGGAATACGTTTAATCGATCTATACAGTGACCCAGAGTTATTTAGTAATGTTAAAATAATTGCTGAAAATACAGCTAATGCTTCTGAAGAGGCTTCTAAGTTAGCAAAACAACTGGCTGATTTATCAGAAACTATTAGAGGAGAAATGCAAGGTATAAGTCAATATTTAAGAGAAGATGTAGATGAAATAACAGGGATTCTTAGAGCAGAAGTGGGTGGTTTGACTCAAACCTTAGAGGGAGAAATAGGTGGTTTGACTAATACTTTGGAAGGGGAAATAGGTGGTTTGACTAATACTGTAGAGAGAGATTTGGATAGCCTGACTAAAACTGTAGAAAGAGAAGTAAATGAAATTTCCAATGGAATAGCAAATGTGACTAAAGCCATGGAAGAATCTACAGCAAAAGTTTCCGAGGCAGCGATAGCTTCAGCAAATTCTGTAGAGGAAGTAGCGAAGAAAGTTAGTTTAACAGCAGAGCAGGTTAATTCAATTGTTAATACAAATCGTTCTACTCTTATAGCAACTTTAGATAATATTGAAAAAACGACGGAAGAGTTAGCAGTGTTAATGGAAAGTTTAAGTCCGATAGTTAGCGATATAGAAAGAGGAGAATTGATTGGTAATTTAGAAATATTATCAGCAAATGCAGTAGAAACTTCTGCTAATCTACGAGATATTTCTACTGACTTAAATAGTTCTACAAATATAATTATGTTGCAACAAACATTAGATTCAGCTAGAGCAACATTTCAGAATGTGCAGAAAATGACATCAGATTTAGATGATTTAACTGGGGATGATAGATTTAGGAAAAGTCTTAAACAAATTATTAATGGATTAGGTGATTTATTCTCTTCAACAAAGCAGTTAGAGCAGCAAACTCGGATGGCAAAAAATATTGAAACTTTGTTAAAAGATAGTAGAAGTTCAGAGGTTAGTAAATTGACAGATTTGAGGGAATAGGGAATAGGGAATAGGGAACAGGGAATGAGAAACGCCGAAGTATAGCAGGCCATGGCATCCGCCCAGAAATTTCTTTCTGGGCTGCATAGCAGAAGTCATCTAAAGATGACTTAAAGATAGCTAATTTATTATGGCTAATTAGGGTTTGCTGATTAAATACCAAAGCATTGACTTATATTGGTTGTAGCATTTTTTTGTCTCAAAAAGTGTCATCTTTTCAGTGGCAAGAGCTGCAAAAAGCTAGTATTTTGGGATGATTATGGTAGAAAAATCAAGGGACAATTTTCCGACTACCTCTTCTACAATTCCCATTTCTCCTGTCTCCTGTCTCCTGTCTCCTGTCTCCTACCCTCATCCATAAGACTTTTTCAGCAAGCCCTAATTAATGAGACTTGATATAACTTCTGACTTCTGTGAAACGGTATAACCACCCTGATTTTTCGTTGCCTAGCTTTAGTTACAGCAGTCGAAGGAAAGGAGGCCGACATATCAAAAGCTTAAAACTCAGACAACGCCAGATTTTCCTTCTTCCTTCTTCCTTCTTCCTTCTGCTATAAATATCTATTCTTGCAAAGCAGCTAAAACTCGATCGTGAATTATCCCATTACTAACAACTACACCACGGTTATCAACCATCTTCGCTCCATCAGCAAAATTTAACGGTTTACCATAAAGATCGGAAACACGTCCTCCAGCTTCTTCCACAACGATCGCTCCGGCAGCATGATCCCAAATATTCTCCCGGTAGTTAGGAGACTTCGGTGAAGGCAAACGCAAATATAAAGCAGCTTGCCCAGATGCCACAATACCATACTTTGCTTGAGAGTCTACCCGTACAGAAGGCGCAGTAATACCCGCAGCTTTCGCTACTGCATTCTGACGGTCTTGGTCGCCGTGAGAAGTTTCCACACTTTCCACAAACCGGAGATTAGTAGTATCACCCGCTTTCACAACATGAATAGGAGTAAATTCACCTCCTGCTATTGGCATCATTGCTGCTCCTTCACCCCGAACCGCTACATACAACATCCCTGGTTGATTATTTTCTACTGGCATCGCTGGGCAAGCTAACACCCCTACCTTAACTTCTCCTGCTTCCACCAATGCCAACGCTACTGCATATTGGTCTTGACGTAAAAACCCTTTTGTGCCATCAATGGGGTCTAAAGTCCAATAACGAGGTCCGACTTTACCGTTACCTTGGTTAATCCATTGTACTATCTGTTCTGGAGTAGCATCTGCTATCTGTTCTTTTACATAATTTGTCACTTTTGTCAAATTTTCTGCCATCTCTGGAGTTTGTAATTCAGTGGCGTCTTCTTCTCCTACCACTGGATCGTCTGGAAAGGTCTCACCCAAGGCTTTGCAAATCAACGCTTGAGCGCCATAGTCAGCAACAGTTACCGGACTTTTATCACCTTTTTCCATTGCAGGTGGAATATTTCCACGAACCTGTTCGCAGAGTTTAGCTGCTGCTAGAGCAGCTTCAATTGCTATTTGTTTTTCGTGTTCGTAAGCCATGAGTAGTTTCAAATTAAGTACTATTTATAGCATATTTATAACATATATAGCGCTGTGCGCAGGCAACAGCTCATCTGGCAACAGGCAACAAGGGGAATAAAAAACCAATAATATAAGACTTTTAGCTATTGGACAGTTCCTGTAATTTGTAAATATCCCAGCGCACATTGCTATACCAGTGTTTGAATATTTAGAACTTGGTTTGGTGGTGGTGGATTGTAATTGTGGTCTATTGTCATTATTTTGGTCAAGGACAAAAACAGTGGGAGCAAGATGCTCCCATGAAGCGCCGTTGTTCATCCCCATCTACCATTACGCGAGCAGGACTACCCTTAGTTTTGGGCACTAAACTATATATCGCTATACATTAAGGTGTTTGACATGAATAGAAACTGAAACCCTTTTGTATTCCTGTGTTGCCTGTTGCCTGTTGCCTTACGCGTAGCGCGATAAGATTGACAAAAGTTTCTTGAACAAGTTCACTTAAATTATTAATGATAATTTATTTAACTATTAATGATGATGCACAATTTTATTCCACCAGAAAGATTTTTTCCCTATCTCACCTGGCAAGATATTGAAACAATGCCAAATAAAGAAAATGTAGTAATTATTCAACCAGTGGGTTCTATTGAACAACATGGCTTCCATTTACCTATAATTGTTGATTCGGCGATCGCTACTTTTATTACAGGTAAAGCTCTTGCTAAACTCGACTCCAATATTCCTGCATACGCCTTGCCTACTCAATATTACGGTAAATCTAACGAACATTGGCATTTTCCGGGTACTATTACTCTCACCGCCCAGACTTTGATGGCAGTATTAACAGAAATGGCTGAAAGTATCTATCGCTCTGGGTTCCGTAAATTGGTATTTTTGAATGCTCATGGCGGACAACCACAAGTTATCGAAATTGTGGCGCGAGACTTGCACCAGAAATATGAGGATTTTTTGCTATTTCCGCTTTTTGCTTGGCGCATACCTCACCCTAGCAAAGAATTGTTTACGCCAAAGGAAATGGAATTGGGAATTCATGCAGGAGATGGGGAAACCAGTATGATGTTGTCAATCTTGCCGGATATGGTAAAAATGGATAAGGCAGTAACAGAATATCCTCAAGATTTGCCAGAAGACAGTATGTTAAGTATGGAGGGGCAGTTGCCTTTTGCTTGGTTAACGCAGGAGTTAAGTTGTAGTGGGGTGTTGGGTGATGCCAAAGTGGCAACGAAAGAAAAAGGCGATCGCCTTATTGAGGCTTTTACGGATGGTTGGGTGCAGGTTATTCAGGACGTTTATAAATTTCGGCAACCAAAACAAATTGCTGAGGAGTCAGGAGGACTGAGTCAGGAGTCAGGAGAAAGAAAGGATTTGAATAGCATTAATTTTTAAATTCGTATTCAATAAAACACCTGTATTAAGATAAAGTAATTTTGTGATTACTGTCCGGATTTTATATGACAGCAGTTTTTGAGTTGATGAGGTACAAAGTTTTACGAGTTTAGGGAATAGGGAATAGTATTAAACTGTACCTCATGCTTTCTCAAAAGTGCTGTAATTATTAAGTGGAGACAAGCAAAACTTAGAAAGGGAGCAAGATGCTCCCACTGTCTATACCATTACAATGTACCACTACCAAAAAACGATAGTCTTCAAAAGCAATATGACGTAGATGGTGAAAAAGTATAGCTAATCTCCGAGAAGATTTAGTAATTATGTCAAAATTTCTTTCTTCCCTCTTCCCTGCTATATAGCACTACAAGAATTTGTTAGGACATTTGTCAATCCTAAAACCTTTTTACAATTTGCTATTCCCTGTTCCCTGTTCCCTGTTCCCTGTTCCCTATTCCCTAGCGCGTAGTGCTATAGCAACGATAACACAATTTCAGCCAACTTTTGTGCTGCTCCCGGTTGACCTCTAACACTTCTAAGGCGATCGCGCATTTCTGCTAATTTTTCTGGATGACTCAAAAAATCTAATACCAATTCTGCTACTGTTTCTGGTGTCAGTTTCCCTACTAACTCCGGCACAATTTCTTGTTTTGCCCAAATATTCGGCCAAGCAAACAGTTGTCCCTTGCGCAACACTAACCAATTAATTCCGGCAGCAAAAGCAGCTCCTACCCCCGGTAAATTTGCTAACAACCCAGGCAAACCATCCCAAGCTCTCATAATATCAAGTTGTTGGGTGGGTAATAATACAATCATCGGTATTGCCAACGAACCCAACTCAGCAGTATTAGCACCAACTGTGGTCAAGCAAAGACGGCATTGGGAAAGTAGATCGTAAGCAGGAGTGCGCGTTATTAATTCCACCTCTAGACCTGTAGGTGTCACCAATTTAGGATTTTCTGTCTCAGAGTTTGGAGGAATTAATAATTTTGCCTTAACACCACCCATTTTTTGAACTGCCGGATTTTTTCGAGAGTCGGCAAAACTGGCTAAAGTAGATAATTCCAGAGTAGGAGCAACTGGAATAATAAATCTCGTTTGCGGGCGTATTTTGTGAAGATGTTGAGCGATCGCTAAAGTTAAAGGTACGCCCAAAGATAACTTGGTAGGTTTCGACCCAGGCAATAACCCAATATACTCAACAATATTTTCCTCTGTTGTTGGTAAATCTATATTACTGGTTACCTCCGCCATCAAATCTCCCACTACTGTAAACTTATCGGCATATTTTGATGGTACTTCAGCAGCAACTTCTGGCTTCATTACGCCAAATTTATCTATCCAGCGCCACCATCTAGCATCCCACTCAGCATAAATAACAGTACGATAACCAAGGCGTTTTCCTACCGCAACAGTAAAAAATTGGTCGCCTCCTAAAAATAAAACTATTCCCTGGGGATGCCAATGCCAATTTTCCGCTGTTTTTCCCTGAAGCAAAAAACGCCAAAAATATTCTGCGGGTTGTACTCGGTCTATTTCTGGATAGGAAAGAGCTATCGCTGCTTCTTTCCCGGTAGCATGGGGACAAGGTGAGAGAATGACAGAAATTCTCATATCAGTATTTGCCTGTTGTCGTAACTGTTGTACAACAGGTCGCACCCAAGTAACTAATTCTCCCGGGCCATTTGAGAGGATGACAATATCAATTTTTTTCATAGGGGGGTATACTAAATCCGGTTTTAATAGTACAACAGGGCGGAAATACAGCTATGGACAATAATTCCTTTTAGTGCATTGGGATTTGGAAATATGATGCCACCATTTTTACGTCTATAATTCTCAATATTACAGCACATTCGATAATAGTGAGGTACTACTGGAATAGCTTTTATTCTGTGAAATCTATGGTATTATCATACCAGATGCAACATAGAATTCATTTGGGAGATTGAAGATATGCTGAGAAAAAATTACTTATCCCTGACATTTCTCGCTATTTTGACAACCCTGACTTTCTGGGTTCCTAAAGAAGCGCTTGCTATTTCTATAAAAGCTACTGCTACTGGGTCTTCTAACCCAACTCCTGTTATTGGAGGAGATCTACAGAATGGAGATTTTCTGATTCTACAGAATTCAGTTATCCCAAGTTTGCCTACAGGTGATGGAGTTGATGAAACAACAAACTGGTCATTTGATTTCTCAAATGACAGTAATCTAACACTTTTTCCAGTTTCTAGCCCTCTAGACTCGGCTCTCCTAACTTTGACTCTCTCTCCTATTAATTCTGGAGTTACAACAGATGTCACTGGAGTTGTTGGTGGAAAATCTATTAGTATACCTAGCATTCCTGGTATCCCTGCGGTGGGAACTACAGGTACAGTTTCTATAGATTTGCTAGACTTTGGGTTTACCTCTGCAGAGATTATCAATTCATTAGATTCTGTTACTAATACAATTCCCTGGTTTTATTATGATGATGCTGTCGTTTCTTTCGCGGAACTAGAGTTGACAGCAGAATCTGTCCCCGAACCCACAAATATTCTTGGTCTCTTGGTTACTGGTGCTATTGCTACAGGTATAGTACGGGAAAAAAACAAGAAAATTAATAGACTAACAGAGCGATCGCTGCTTCTTTTCCAGTAGCATGAGGACAAGGTGAGAGAATGACAGAAATTCTCATATCAATATTTGCCTGTTGTAGTAACTGTTGCACAACAGGTCGCACCCAGGTAGCTAATATACTTAGAGGTTGTCTGAGAAGTCTCATTTGCTACATAACGCGCCCCCGCGCATCCCCCATCCTTCAAAAGCGCAGCATCCTCTGGCTTCCCCCTTCCCAAGGGGGACGGGAGGGGGATTAATAAAGGGGGACTTTTAGCAGTTAATGGATTCTTGTTCCCCCCAGAATGGGGGGGGTAGGGGGGCAAAATTCAGTATTAAACAACTTTTCAGATATCCTCTTAACTTTAGATAAAACCAAATTATAGGAGAAAATCTAAGATGACAGAATTAATTGATGTGGTTAAAACTGGAGATATTTCTCAAGTCGAAACTTTGCTGAATGAAGGTACAGATATCGATGCTAAAGACTCGGAGGGTTCCACTCCTTTAATTGCTGCTGTGGAAGCTGGCCATATAGAAATAGTTAAAAAATTATTGGCTGCTGGCGCTGATGTCAACAATAATGATAATGATGGCTGGATGCCTTTGATGGGTGCTGCAGGTAGTGGCGATCGGAAAATTTTGCAAATTTTATTGGATGCTGGTGCTGATGTCAATGCTGCTACTAATTTTGGCTTGACTCCCTTGATGACAGCTGCTGGTAGTGGCCATATTAACGCCATTCAAATTTTGCTAGACCGGGGCGCAGATATCAAGGCTAAAGATAATAATAAATGGACTGCTTTGGTCTGGGCAAGTTCAGAAGGTCATCAAGAGGCAGTGGAATTGCTAAAGCAGGTACGCGATCGGGGAGTGTTGCGTTAGGTGGTAGGTATGGCAATAACCAGAGCGGTTAGGACTTATGCTGATGATGAATCTTAGACTAGGCAATGTTTTTTCCACTGTTGTCTGTTGCCTTTTCTCTGCTATATCTATATATAGAACCCCTGCTCTCCCTCCTTTCTCCATCTCTAAAAATTCTTTAAACTTTTCAACCGAATATGATATTATTGGTTACTCAACAACAAATCCTCAGCTAATGCCACTGCCCCCCACAAAGGTGCTTCATCACCCAATGCTGCTGGTAAAATCTCAAAATTGACTTCTGGTAAAGCAGTTTCTCTTGCTACTCGTTGTAAGGTTTCCCACAATAATTCACCTGCTTTCATCACCCCACCCCCTAAAATAAACCGTTCGGGGTTAACTAAATTAGCTACATTCCCAATACCTACTCCCAAACCCCAACCTGCTAATTCGATCGCCTTAATAGCAATTTTGTCTCCTTGCATAGCTGCTTGACTAACTTCCTGGGCAGTTATTGCTTCTAAATCATTATTTACCAAACTCCGCAAAATTTGCCCTTCTTGAGGTTGATATTGCAACTGTTCTCTTACCTGTTGGGCAATATAGGGACCTGATGCTAATCTTTCTACACAACCACGTTTACCACAAAGACAAATTGGACCTTCTGGATCGACTGTGACATGACCTATTTCTCCTGCCATACTCTGGACACCGCGCCATGGTTTGCCATTGAGAATCCAACCTCCACCTACACCTGTGCTTACAGTAATATAAAGTAAGTTGTCATATCCTTGACCAGCGCCAAAACGATGTTCTCCTAATGCTGCTACGTTGGCATCATTATCAACTATTGCGAGTGAGTTAAATTCGGTTTCTAAGATTTGCTTGAGGGGAATATTTTCCCAACCTTTTACATGATGGGATAGACGAACTGTACCTGTGGTTGCATCTACGGGACCGCCAAAACTGACTCCTATAGCAGCAGGTTTTTCGCCTTTGAGAAGGTTGTGAGAAATAGTTTGCATCATTTCAATATCTGTTTGAGCAGAAGCATGGGGAGGGGAAAAAGTTTTTTGATAGTCTTGCCAGTTTCTTTCGCCAGCATTTAATACTGCTGCTGCTAACTTTGTACCACCAAAATCAAGGGCTAAAATTTTATTTGTCATAAAATAAATCAGGTTTATTGAGGATATTTTTAAGTTCTTAAACTAGGGTTTGGAGAAAAGCTCCGGTTAAATTCATTTAATATCAAGTTTATATAATAAAGGTTTTATAGCAAAAATTCATCTACTTTGCCACAGTAAGTATTCAGCTAGCTCGCATTCAGCTTTTAGCTGTTTCATAAATAATGGATATACACTGCTCAGGTCAAGGTTAGTTGTTTTTTCAATACTTTGAATTCTCCTTAAACTTCTCAATACTAATTCCTGCTATAAAGGCAGTGAATTAATAGCTGATTGCTGAATGCTGACCGCTGAATGCTTACTTGCCACATTCTTCAGTCTTAAAATTATTTATTAAATATTTAAGTGAACTCGGTCTAAAATTTTAGTATTTTTAAAATATATGGGGTATAAGTTTCATCTTAATTTTTGTAGTTTACTCTGGGTTATTAAGTAATCTATAAATTTGTGGTTGATATAGCAGTGGAAGGAAAGGTCGCAGACAGATCGAGAGCTTAAAGCTAAGACAAAGCAATATTTTTCCGTCAGCTATCAGCTATCAGCTATCAGCTATCAGCTATCAGCTATTGCTTTTAATGAGTGATAAAAGCTTTATTGACTAAGAAACGAAAAATCTTACTATAACAGTCAGCTCTAAAGTCTATATTCATTTAAAACTCGTCCTTAAGCACAGGTTATTATTGCTGAGAGCTGACTGCTAATAGCTGAATGCTTACATTTTTCCTTCTTCCCTCTTCCCTCTTCCCTCTTCCCTCTTCCCTCTTCCTTTTTCCCTCTTTATTCTGCTATATTTTATTGTTGAAAATAAATAGCAACAAAAATTTAATAAAAAATTAATTACCCTCGTTTGTGTTTTTTTGTTATAGTTATTTTATAAGATTAATAATACTAATATCAGGAGATCATTAATATGGTAGAACAAACTAATCAAAATATACCAGAATCAGTGGTTCAAAATTTGCCTGTGGTAGCTAATCAAACCTGGCAACAAGCAACTCAAAATTTACCTCAACAAGTTAAACAAACTGTTATTCAAAATCGAGTTCCGATTGCAGTAGGTGTGGGTGCTATTGTATTAACTCCGATTATTTTACCTTTGTTAAAACCTGTAGCTAAAGCAACTATTAAAACTGGTGTTTCTTTCTTGGAAAAAACTAAAGGTGCTCTAGCAGAAACAGTAGAAATATTCGGGGATATTGTGGCGGAAGCTAAGGCAGAAGTAGCGGCAGAAGCACAACATAAATCTAACTTAAAAGCAGGTATATATTCTCAACAAGAATTGAATGCAAATAAGTCAGCAACTCCTTGAAGAAGGAGTCAGGAGACAGAAGACAGGAGACAGAATCAATTGCATAGGGATAGGAGGGCGATTAGCATTAAAGGCTCACTAGGGCAGAAAAATTAAGGGACTATTCTTCCTACTAACTCCTCCATAACTCCTATTTCTCCTGACTCCTGAACTCCTACCCTTACCAAAATACTTTTTCAGCAAACCCTATTTAAAGATTTTTGATAAAATTTGTCAGTTCTTTAAAGGCTTCGTTATCCCAGTTAATATAACCTGCTTGAACCGCTGCACCTAGACGTTTATCGGGATGTTCTTGAGTAGATAACCAGGCGTATATTTTAGCTTTAGAAATTTTATTAGATTTTCTTCCTGTACTTTTCTCCATGCACTGAAAGAAACTTTCAATACAGCTAATTTCATCAGTATCTATTGATTCTAAACATAAGTCTTCTAGCATTCCTTCAGAACTGTTGTTTGGAAGGATAAACTTTTCTATTTTTAAGTTCTCTATTTCTTTTAATTTATATTTTATGAGAGAATATTCAATACTTTTAGAGGCATAATCGAATGAATCATCAGCATCTCTAGTAATTCCTAAAGAACGCAAATTAGAAAATCCTGGTATTAAATGCAAAGTTTTTAAGTAATTATTAAGGTTATCTTTCCCTCCATAAGAATCAACTTGGATATCATTAATTTCTAAATATTCAATTAATTTAGAGAAAAACATTTCATCCTCTTTTCCTTCACCAATAATCAACTTTGACTTTTTGATTGTTTTTTGAATTTGACTCATTAACGCATCTCCAAGTTAAGCTCTAAAGAAGTCTCAATATTATCTTTGTCATAAGTTAAACTCTTGATAACATTAGTCTCTTTTTCTCTCTCTAGTCTGAAATAACGAAAGTCATATAATTCGGAGTTGGAAAATGCTTGATGAGCAGCATTAATACATTCATAACTATGAGTAGTAGCAAAAAGTTGAGTGTTAGATTTTCTAGTTGCTACAGCTATAGACTGCCAAACTTTTTCCATAACTGAGTGATGTATACCATTTTCAATTTCATCAATTAATACTGTTCCTTCTTTTGCATTCATAATCGATAAAATAATAGATAATAATCTTCCCATTCCTTCTCCCATTAATGAAACAGGAATTAAATAATCTGCTCCAATATCTCCATGAATCATCGGAATTCCTCCGGTTACCAAAACTGCTAAACGTTTTAATCTTGGTTCTATTATTTTTAAGATTTCTATAATTTCATTTTGTTTATTTATAGCTTCAAATTGACTGAATATTTCTGCATCATTTGTTGGCGATACTCTTAAACGACTACTGAGAAAAGCGCTAGGAGGAAAAACTTCTATTTCTTTAGCTTCTTGTTCTTCGTCTTGCTGAATTGCTATCTTTATTTCTGTTTGTTCTTCTCGATCTGGTGTTAAAAATATTGTAAAACCAAAGATTTGTTGACCATTTTTTTTAAATCCTAGTTTTAAATCCTTGAGAGTTTTTCTACTATTTGACCTTAAATTTAAAGGGAACAATCTTGGGCTTGATGCTTTATCTAAACTCAATTTTAGTTCGTTCTCTTCACCATTTTCGTTTACTATTTTAATTTTAATGGCTTTACTGACTTGTTTTTTGTAGAATAACCATTCACAAATTTCTTCTACATCAAAAGTTTGTTGCTGGACTACTCCTCTATTAAAGTTTAATTGAAACGGAATTTCTAGAGCATTTAAACTTTTTAACAAGAAAATTGCTTCTAGCAGAGCTGTTTTGCCAACATTATTGATACCTCCAATTAAATTAACTCGTTCGATATTATCAATACTAATTTCTTCAAAACATCTAAAATTTTTAACTGTAATACATTTAAACATAATTAATTTAACGCTTTCTTTTTTAACTGTTATAAAAGCTGTTTGGTATTTTTGTCAAAGTGGATAGTTTAGTCAAATTAGTCAAACATAATAGTTGGGAGATAATTTGGTTTTAAGTTGAATAAAAAGTCATGAATAGGTGCAAACCACTCCCAATAATAGAATTGTACCACACTTATTTTGGGAATGCAAGGCAGAAAAATTTGGCTTTGGCGATTTTTTTGAGCTTCACAGAATGATGATTTGAACTAAAATAATAATTTTCTCTATTTCTGAGTTGAGGGTAGACTTTTATATAAGAAAGTTGGATTCTATAGAGGTGAATTTGACTAATTATCAAAATCATAAGGGTCGTGTAACCCCGTCTTTTAAAGCGAAATATTTTTGGCTCGAAGCTCAAATACCCGTTACAAAAATAACTTCTGACTTGGTTAATCAACTCACCCCTAACTTAATAATTTTAATCTCAACGATTAGTTTGAGATTCTGCCAAATTATCGGCAAACTCTTCACTAATTCCGGCAAAAGTCTCCTGACTCTGTTCATACATAGAAAGACCACTTTTAATTGCACCCTTAACTACTTTTCTTGCAACTTTTGTGACAGTAGGAGCAACTAATGGACCAATCAAAAACGCACCTAGTCCTAATAATGCAAGGCGATCGTTTGTTTGACCATCTTCAACCATTTCTCGGAGGTGAAGAGTGACTACAGATTTTTTTAAGTGAACAAGTGACATAATTAATATAAGGAACAAGATAAGATGGGTTTTTTGTAGGGGCTGATTTAGTAAATAAAGTCTTGGAATTAACCAAAATATATATACAAATATCTACAAAAACTATTTCCCTACCATTCTATCAGAGAATCTTGAAAGAGGACTCCCGCTATAATTTCTAATTTAGCGGTGAAATGAATTTCAACAAATCTATTAATTGAGCGAAGCGCGAATCAATCCAGTATCAGTTATAATATAGTTATTAACATTTTATTTTTCAACCTTTGATTACTTTAACTTACCAGTACAAGCTCAACCAAACTCAGCAACAAGAAATAGAGATTAATCATATTCTTGATGTTTGTAAGAGTGTGTACAATTATGCTTTGAGAGAGCGAAAAGACTGGTCAAGTGCGAGAAAATCACCAATTAATAGCTGTTCAATTGTTTCCGAATATATTATTCCTGCTGATGCGCCTTATCCTAATTACAATCATCAAGCCAAAAATCTCACAATAGCTAAAAAAATTCATCCTAAATTAAAGTCAGTTAATGCTCAAGTTTTACAACAAACTTTAAAAATTTTGGATAGAGCTTTTTCTGACATGAAATCTCAAGGAAAAGGTTATCCAAGGTTTAAGAAAAAACTGAGAAGTTTTGTTTTTCCTGCAATGCTGAAAAATTGCTTAGGCAATAATAGAGTTAAACTACCTCAACTAGGTTGGATTAAAATCAGACAAAGTAGACCATATCCAGATGGTTTTCAAGCTAAACAAGCTAGGATAGTCAAAAAAGCTAGTGGCTATTATTTGATGATTATTTTTACTTCATCTGAGTTATTGCCAGATAATCCAGTAGGTAAAAAGTCATTAGGAATAGATGCAGGTATAGAAAGTTTTGTAGCTACTTCAACTGGAAAATTAATCAAATCTCCTAAGTTTTTATTCAGCCAACTACGCGAGCTTAAATTGCTGCAAAGAAGACTTAATAAAAAAAAGAAGGGGTCAAATAATTGGTTAAAACTTCAGAAAAAGATAGCTAAAATACATGAGAAAATAGCCAATACTAGACGGGACTGGCATTTCAAATTAGCTCATGAACTTTGTGATAATACAGACAATATTTTCGTTGAAGATATTAACTTTAATTCTTGGTCTAGAGGTATTGTCAGAAAACAATCTAATGACAGTGGCATCGGTCAATTTATCAATGAAATACTTCCTTATATCTGCTGGAAAAGAGGCAAATATTATGGAAAAGTTGACAAGAATTATACTTCTCAAGAATGCCCTAAATGTGGGCAGATTGAAAAGAAAAAACTCTCTGATAGAAAACATAATTGCAGCAACTGTGGTTATGAAATAAATCGTGATATAGCTGCTGCAAAAGTAATCAGAAATAGAGGTTTAATAGCCGTGGGGCACGCGGTTAAAGAAAAAGCTTGTGGAGATGGTCTGACGGGGGTACAACTCAGTTTATTTGATTTGTTGCCTAGTTAAGAATCTGCGAGACAAGAATCTCCCGTTATAATCACCAGATTTAACGGTGAGAGTGTCAATATGTACCACTTTCTAACTGATGCTGCACCAGGGGACGCAAACTATTTAAACCAGCAGCGATCGCACTGCCATTGTGGACAACCGTAGCAATGAGAGGATGTAGTCCCACTGTCGAGGCCAACCCTAAAGCCACCAAATTTGGCCCTACTACCATAACAGTATTTTGTTCGATGAGATGCTTAGTCTGCTTGGCAATAGCGATCGCCTCCAACAAACTAGATAAATTATTATTCATCAACACCACATCTGCTGTTTCCCTCGCTACATCCGAACCATTTTCAAAAGAAACAGACACATCTGCATAAGCTAAAGCCACAGAATCATTTAACCCATCTCCCACAAAAGCCACAGTTTTTCCGGTGCGACGCAATTCTCGAACAATAGCAGCTTTTTGGTCAGGAAAAGCCTCAGCATGAACTTGAGACTCTGGGATTTTCAACTCTGTGGCCACCATCTTCGCCCTAACTTCGTTGTCCCCAGTCAGTAAATGTACTTCCATACCATACTCTTGTTGCAATCTCATAATCAGAGGCATACTTTCCGGACGCACTGGGTCTTTATATTGAATTGCCCCCTGAAACTCGCCATTGCAGGCCACATAAATCAAAGATAACCACTCAGAAACTGGGCATTCTTGGTCGGGATGGGCGCAACTTTCCTGAAAACAAGGATGATTTTCATAGAAGCAGTCCAAATCTACTCCTGCTTGAGTCAAAAATTTAGCACTGCCGACCAAAACATCCTGACCATTAATATCTACCTGAATACCCAGTCCTACTTTATAGTCCCACTCACCCCGTGGATAAATATTCACACCTTGTTCCTGAGCGTAACGGGCGATCGCCTCTGCCACTGGATGAGTAATACGTTGTTCCGCAGAAGCTGCTAAAGCCAAAACTTCTGTAGCACTCATTCGTCCTGATACTGTTTCTACTCCCACCACAGCAATATTACCTTGAGTCAAAGTACCAGTTTTGTCAAAAACAATAGTATCAATTTCCGCTAACATTTCCAGAGTACGACCACTCCTAACCAAAATACCGTGTCTGGTAGTATGGTTTAGCGCTCCCAAAAATGCGGTGGGGACTGATACTCGAATTCCTGTGACAAAGTCTAGGGTGAGAATAGATGCAGCTCTACTGGGGTCGCGAGTTGTGGCTAAGACAATGCCAGCTAATATCAACGACGGCAAAATTAATTTGTCTGCCATTTGAGAGGCATAGTTTGCCATTCTGGTGTCATGTACTGGAGCTTTTTGTAATAGTTCGATACTAGCAGCAGCGCGAGTTTGTTTGCCGACTCTTTCTGCTCGAATATAAATTTGACCGGAACGTACTAAAGTCGAAGCATAGACTAATATACCTGATTTTCCTACTACTGGCATTGACTCCCCGGTGAGTTGCTGTTGGTCAATGACTGCTTCACCTTGCAAGACTTCTCCATCTACTGGTATTTGTTCTCCTGGGTAAACTATGACTGTATCGCCTCGTTTGACTTGGTCGCTTGGTATTTGTTGTTCTTCTCCATCTCTTTCTACCCAGGCAAAACGTCCGATGGTGTCTAATAGGTCTGAAGTTTGGTGTTCGGTGGATCTGGCTGTTTGTTCGCGTATCACATCCCCCAATTCGTGGAGAGTTAATACTAATGCGGGGGTTAATACTTTGCCTTGGATGGCACCGAGGGTTAGGGAGAGGAAGTCGAGACAGTCTATATTCAGGCAATGTTCGATTAATAAGCTCTGGAACGCTCGTTTGACAACTGGGAAGGCGGCAATGGCCAAGGCGCTAAAACTCAGTTGTGGGGAAATTGGTAATTTTAATGGTCCGCCGAGGAAAGCTAAGAGGGTTGCTAGACCTGGTATTACTAAACTTGACCATTCTCCTTCATTTTCGTCTTCTGTTTCTGGTGGTGTTTGGGAGTTAACTTTTTTTTTGACAACTGTTACGGTAGAGCGATTGACGTTTTCTATTAGAGATATAAGATGGTCTAGTATTTCTGCTTCTGATTTGCCTTTGGTCTGATAATTAATGGCGATCGAACTTGCTGCTTGGTTAATGCGAGTTTGTTTGACGTGGATATCTGATTCTAATAATGTTTGTACATTGTCAGTATAGTTTTTGTCTAGACTCAAGCGCATGACGCGAAGTCTGACTCTTCCGGGAATGCCATGAACTAATGATATTGTGGGAGTTTTGACTGTTACTGTTGATTTTGACCCTGATTGTTGTGATTTGATAGTTTGCATGGTTTTAGTTGATTTCTCTTGGTTCCGGGTGAGAATGTGGCTTCATTAATTGATCATTGATAATGGATAATTGATAATTACCTCTGGTTAAAACCGCTACGGAATTGAATATAAGGAATATTTTCTTTTTTTTCCCCTTAAAAGGGGAGTATTTTTACCAGAATTATTTAATTATTAATTATTCGGTAATATTATTGGTATAGCTGAAGGAAGAAGGAAAAACTTAAGTTGGAAAAATCTGGCGTTGTCTTAGTGATATGTTTGCACCCTTTGCTTCGACTGCTATAAGAGTTGTTCCAGCTAACGATACTTTGGCAAAAAATATGTTCAGAACAGCATCAAACCCTTATATAGTCTATATTTTACATTTTATCAACCTTTTTCCTGATATATCTAGGTTTAAGCCATTTTTAGCCTATTGATGTATTTCCCTTATCCCTAATAGCTTTGAAGGCATTTTCATTGTAAAAAATATCAAAGTACCGCTAAGTATCAACCTATGATTTTAAAGATTTAACCTACTGGGGAATTAGAGGGGGGATGACATCAAGGTCGAAGTTGGAAGTCAGTGTCAAATTGTCTTTTTCCAAAACCTTAAATGTACTTAATCAGTTTCTTATGGCGTTTCTGGGGACTCTGAATTTGCTTCTGGTTGGGGTATTTCCTCTTCATCAGGTTCAGCTTCTTGAATGATATTCATCAATAGCATTCCTAGTTCCCATTCTGACATTCCATCAGCTTGATACTGGATGGCAACTGAAGCTGCTGCTGTATTTATCCGCACTCCTAATACATGGGAGTCTGCTGTTAAAAGTTGTTCTAAACGTCTGACATAATTTGGGTCAGATGCTACTTTTGGTATTCGCAGTCGGATGCGACCGGGTACTGAATGCACGATGGTGTATGTTTGTGAATCATCACTAGCAACGGTTGTCACTGGTTGAGGAATAGTTGTTTGCTCAGTATCAATTACAGGTATAGTTACTGTTTGTTCTTTTAGTTGTTCAATTATTTGGCGCACAAAACCTGCAACTGTAAGGTTGACTATAAGTGCAGTAGCACCCCGTAGTTTAAATCTATTGGTAATTATGATTCCAACTAAGGGTGGTAGAATGTATTCGATTTCATTATGTGCTTGTAAAAATGCACCTAACTGGGGGAAAGTTGTTTCAGTTGGGTTGATCGTGTTTGTATAGCTTGAGGTTGTTGTCATGGTGAATATTCCTTTGGTGAAAGGGAACAGGGAGTGAGGGAGTGGATCACACTGATTATGGCACGGATACACGGATACGGAAGGGAGTGGGGGAGTATTTGGCGTTGGTGATTTGAGCTATGATATCGTGTCCGGGTAAGAGCGCGAACAAAAAACTTTCTCCTTCTACTACTCTTTCTTTCTCCTGACTCCTGACTCCTGACTCCTGACTCCTGACTCCTGACTCCTGACTTATTATTTATAACTATTCAACTGGACATGGTATTACTTGTTTTTAGTTGGTTCCATTTTGTCCGAATAGTTTCGACTCGTTCGCGGTTAACACCTAAATCTGATTCTCCTAGACGGGAAGCTGAACGTAGTTGAATAGCATTAGCTTCTTCATCTACATAAAATTCTACATCATCTACAAATCCCATTATCTTACTTGTAAACTCAGCATACAAGTAATTTTTATCCTCCTTAACAATATTTGTCCGAGACATAGATGCAATTATTTGTTTGAGGTTAGCGATCGCTGTTTCTGGATTATTAGAGTCATAGCTAAGAGAGACTATACCATGTTCTGCATCTTGACTGTAACTACTGACACAGTTTGGACTATTGGGACAAGGTGCTAGTCGTCCAGAATATACGCCTAGATTATTGGGTCTGGTGCCAGCAAATAAATTTAGTTTGTCAGAGGTGGCATTAACTCCGACAACAATGGCAACTGTTACTAACAAAAAGAGGGTAATGTATAACATTTTCAAAAATATATTAGGAGATTTTTTTTCTGTTGTTTCCATGGTCTATCGGAGAATAATTTGATTGAACTGGTTAATATGATTCTATCGTTAGATAATAACAATTATTCTATATCTAAACTAAAAATTTTATGACTGACGAAAAGCAAGCAATATTAACAGCAAATCAAGCCTTTTATCGAGCTTTTGAAAAACGGGACATCGAAACTATCAGTTCTATTTTGTCCAAGGGTATTGACACAGTTTGTATTCATCCAGGTCGTAATGCCATTCGTGGTTTTGAAAATATTCGGAATTCCTGGGATTTAATATTTAAAAATACTAATTATATGGAAATAGATCTTGATATTGTGACAATAGAAATTAATGGAGATATTGGTTATGTTATTTTGATTGAAAATTTGATGCAAGTGATTGGAGGTAGGAAAAGTAAAGCTCAGTGTATAGCAACAAATATTTTTGAGCGGATGGGTGGAAATTGGTATCTGATTCATCATCATGGTAGTCCATTGATGAGCTAGAGTATTTCTTAGGAGTCAGGAGTCAGGAGGGAAGAAAGAAGCAAGAAGGAAGAGGTGGGAAAGGAGAAAGTTTTTTTGATCGTTAATTGTCTGGACATGATATAATTCCAGATCATAAAAAACAGAAAAAAAGTTGAATTTTTAGAATTTATGGAATTCCGCTTAATTCAGTTTAATTCAGTAGAAAAAAATGTTTCATCTGAGCGTCATTTCCAAATCTTTCTAAATTCTCTTCCTTCCTCTAAGGGCAAACGCCGTTAGCTTCGCATAACTATCGTTAACGCCCCTACTACTCCTCACAATATTGAGGTCTCTGTTGTAATTGAATATCCAATAAATCAGCCACATCACACTTTAATCTACCTGCTGTTTGTTTATCTGGTTCTATATAGCCAAAACCACTACTAAAAAACTTTTGCTGATAAGAATAAATTGCTTCTATCCATTGTTTTTGTGCTTCTAAATATTTCTCTGGTTCTCCTAAAAGTTCATCTTCTATTGCCCCTGCATACTGAAGTTTTATATCCATTTCTAGAATTTGCTTAATTGCTTGAATAATTTTTAAGCGTGCATCTTCTGCTATAAATACTGTTGAGTTTTGAGATAATATTTCTGTCTCTAGTTCCTGGACTATTTCTCGAATTACACTGCTAGTAGTGGGAAATTTTTCTAGTGCTTTTTCCATTTTTACTGAGGAAATTGCACTAACATTTTTTGTTGAACTATCAGTTAATTGTTCTTCTGAAAAAGTAGAAGGTTCATTTTTTTTCGGTTCAGCAATAGTACCATTATTAAACTTACTTGCCTGATATCCTAAAACAAAAGATAGAGCATGAGAAAGCAGTAATAAAAATGTTACTGCTACTTGTACGCCATACTTTTTGATAGAAATAATTATTCGGTCAGAAACAGTTAATTCTTGCCGAACATTTAACCCAAAAACTCTAATTTCATAAATTGACTTTAACCTCGGAAATGCTGATGTAAATATTAATTTTGGGACTTTTCCATTACTGAGTTGATGAAAATAAGCTGCTAACTCATAATCAGGTAGTTGAGAGAATAACTCGGCAAAAGGTTGATAATAATTGCAGCGATCGCGACGATATTTTAAGTGGGAAATGAGTTTTTTCCAAATAGTATTTCCATAAATTAGTTGCTCTATTTCTTGGTCAATATTTGTGTTTAATAAATTGTTCCCCAAAGATTCTAAATATTCTAAATCGTGGCGAACTTGTTGTTTGATTATAGTAGAATAGGTTGACCATAAACTATTTTTAGTTTTTAATAGCCAACAGAAAGCAGGAACAGATATTTTTCCTCCTAATATTTGATAGAAGGCGTAATTCATTCCTAGTACAATTAATGGATCTAATGATTTTTGATAATTTTTCAGTTGAGATTGTAATTTTAGAGATATTTTTTGTTTCTCATCTTCTTTTTTTTCATCTCCAGTAATATTTAACCAATTCAGATATTCTGGTAAAGTTTCGGGAATAAAAATTGCTCTTAAAGTTAATAACCTAACCATTTGAGCATTTGCATTTTCTTGTTTTACAGCATTACTCGCCCCCAGATTATCAAACAGGTTGTTTAAATATTTTGATGTAACTTGACCATTCTGTAATTTTAAAATTAAATTTTCTACCCATTCTTGTTTTATTTGAGAACCACTAATTAATCCTTTAATTGCTGTTTCTATAGCTGCTTCATCTATATTTGTTGAGATATTTTTCCTGGGATTTTTCATCATCTTTGTCTGTATTTGTAACAGATTTGCTTCTACTTCAGTATTAGCAGGATGAATAATAATAAATTGTTCTGGTCGTTCAATTGCTTCAACATTATAAGCCCATGATATAGGTAGATTGTTGGCTTTAATTTCAGCCATTTTATTAATAATTTGTAAGTCAGATAATTCAGTAGGAATTATTACAGGTATAACTTGACTACTCAGCCAATTTTGCCATTCTGTGGGTAAATTTATTTCTGATTTTGTAGTAACTGTATGTTGATTTGGTTTACCAACTTCTTTAGTTTCAGATGGATTAAATACCGGATTAACACCTTGTTGTTGTTGAGTACTTATCCAGTCTAATATTTGCCAAATATTATCTTTACCAGTGCAGAGAAAATAACGATAAAAAGAAGTCGAACGTCCATACTCATCTTGTCCAGTAGTGACTACAGCAACTACTGAATAATCTGGTTCTTCATCATTCATACTCAGCACAACTCGCCCAACAAAAGTAGGTTCTTTACTATGACGATCTTTGCTAACTTCAAAGCCTTTATTAGCAATGGCTCTTCCTACAGAATGGGGAACTTGGGGCAAGGTTAAGTTCATATATTCCCCTACTTTAAATCCCCGAGAAATCCATTTACCATCTGGTAATATTTCGGGAATTATACCTGTGCTGAACTCGTGAATTTCAATAGTTTCCATTTGCTGATTTTAGGAAGGTGTTAATAGGAAGATTTTAGGTTTTAATAGGAAGGTTTTATATGATGTCCGGATAATTAGTGAAAAAAAACTTTCTCCTTTTACCGAAAAATTGTGGTTGAAAGCCTCCTCTTTTAAAAGGATAAAAAGAAAAATTTTTCTTTAAGTTAATCCTCTTCTTTTAAAGGAGAGGTAATTCTCAATTCTTAATTCTAAATTCTTAATTCTTGAACTATTCCCTATCTTCCTAATCTAATTGTGAATTACGTTTACCCGTACAAATCCAATATATAGGAGAAACTAAGCCAAAAGGTCGCCATTTTTTCGAGTCTTCTAATACTGATGCTACCCCACCACGACCCCGATAAATTTGCTGAGAATTTGGCTTATAATACTTATTTCCTGTCACCCCAAAAGCAGAAGTTGTAAAATATTCCACATTACCCATTCCCAAATTTTGCCAAGATTCTAATCTTTTAAAAATAGTAGGAAACCGCGCCTCTGCTAAAAACTTCGGTCTATTTCTATTTACCCATAAATCAGCTAATTCACACTTAGTTAAAACCAAAGCAATACGCCGTTTTTCATTAAACAAATCTCGACCTGCTAATGCTACTAAAAGTTGATCGACTCCCCTGGCATATTCTAGGTCTTTACGATGAGTTGTACCGTCAATCATTAACATAATTCCCGTAGCTGGAAAACAATCATTTAAGTAGTCTCGAAGTAATTGAGAATCTGTTTGCTGAAGTACATCGCTGAAAAATTCTCCAGAATAATCTTTGCAACTAATATCTAGATTCAAAACAGTATTTGATCGCCTCAAATTATCTTCTGCTTTGAGAGTAATTCTTAAACTATAATCCTTAATTTCTAGCACATCATTAGCTAGACGAGTTTGTTCAATTTGTAACCCTGACTCTATCAAATTTTGTGCCTGCTGAATCAAATATTCTCCATCTTTATTTGCTGGAGTAACTAACTCAACAGGACTAGAAAAATCAGCATTTGGCCACCTAGCTAAAGCTGCCATATAAGTTGTTTTACCAGCAGCACGATCGCCTATTACTCGTAAAATGCCAGAACAATTTTCCTCTTTTAAATTCTCATTAATTCTGTTCTTTAATAGGGACTTAAACATTATTTTTACCGAAAAATTGTGGTTTGAAATAGCAGTCAGCACCTCAGCGGTCAGCTATCAGCTTCTCAAGGTGTATAATAGGGGTTTCAATCCCCCATAAAAGGGGATAATAAATAAAAATTTTCATTATCAGTCAATCCTCTTATTTTCAAGAAGAGGTAATTATTCATTATTAATTGTTGAAATCCTCTTACCGAAAAGTTGTGGTTTAAAGCCTCCCCTTTTAAGGGGATAATAAAGAAAAATTTTCATTATTAGTCAATCCTGTTCTTTTCAAGGAGAGGTAATTATTCATTATTCATTATTCATTATTCATTGTTGAACTTGACTTAACCAATACAGGGGTGAAACTATGCCATAAGGTTTCCATTTCAAAGGTTCCCGTAAAATTGAGTGGGGACTTCCTAATTCATCAGTACGATTTGGGCGGGGGTCATTTCGTTGTAGAACGCCAAAAGTAGATATAGCATAAAACCGTAAATTTTGTTGAGGAATACGTTTTTGTAAAATACTGGTTGTTCTTGGTAAATGCACTTTAAATATGTCTAATTCTGGGTCAAGACGACCAGGCCAAATTTCTCCTCTTTCACATTTACTCATTGCTATAGCTAGACGTAAATCTTGGGAGCGGTCGCGCTCATCAATTAAATTAATAAATTTCTCCATCACATTACTATAAAATATGTCGCTTCCTGGCTCCCATTTATGGAGTAAAATTAGACAACCGACATTATCTTTGATTAGACATTCATCGAGAAATTCTTGATGTAAAGGATTAAAAATACCTGTTTGTAATTCATTAAAAATTTCTCCTGGATAATCTCGTACTACTAGATTAATTTCTTCTGGTTTTTGTTGCCACCAACGCTTGATTTCTATGTGAAAAGAATACAAAGGTAAATCATAGAAACTTTTGATTTTTATTCCATCAATAATAGTGGGTTCTAAAGAAGCACCATTGAGAATAATTGTTTCAGCTTTATTAGCTAAATTTTGAGCATCATTAGTAATGGCTGTAATTTGAAAATTTGGGTGAGTTTTTTCCGGCCAATAAGCTAATCCTGCTAGATAAGTAGTCTTTCCCGCACCCGTAGGTCCAATAATACAAATATTCCCCATTTTTTTGATTAAATCTGTGTTTACTATGTAAGCATTTCCTGCGGAATGCTGCGCAAACAGCTCTCAGTAGTCAGCACTTCCCTACGGGATGCTACGCAAACAGCAAATAATGAATAATTCCTTCTAAGGTTGAAGGAGCGTACCTTGGCAGTAATATCAAGTCTCATTAATTAGCCATAATAAATTAGCTATCTTTAGTCATCTTTAGATGACTTCTGCTTTGATCCTAGAAATTTATTTCTTGGCGGATAACATGGCTCGCTAACCTCGCCAAGGATTTCAATCCTTGGCTAATAGTTTAAGTCATCTTAAGATGACTCTTGAGGAGTATGCCATCTTTTTATATTGTGGTTAATCAGTGCAACTTGATATAACTTTTAATTCTCTCTCAATTTTTCAATTGCTTTTACCGATAAATTGTGGTCTAAAGCCTCTCCTTTAAAGGAGAAACAAGAAAAATTTTTCATGATTAGTCAATCCTCTTCTTTCCAAAGAGAGGTAATTGTTAATTATTAATTATTAGACTTGTCGCTTTATAACTTAAAAAAAACCAAAAACCTTGTTCTGTAAGAATTGTAGCTATTGAAAGGCAAAAATGCTTAGAATTATTGCTCTGTCTAGGTTAGAGTGATTTTTTCCCTTTATTTAGCGACAACTCTATTAATTATTAATTGTTGAATTCCTCCTCTCATCAATAGCTAATAGCTGATGGCTGTTTGCGCAGCATTCCGCAGGAAATACTTACTTTACTATTGATTAATTTAACTTGCTTGTTTGACAAAAGGAAATATCTAACTCAATGACAAAACTTTCACTCTTACCTTCTTGCTTTTTCCTTCTTCCTTATTTTTAGAACGGGAGTAAGATGCTCCCACTAGCTATACCATTATAATTCACAACTACCCTTGTTGCCTTCTTCCCTCTTCCCTCTTCCTTATTGCTTCTTTTAAACTAAATAACTAGCTAAATAAATCCAAGGTAATTCTAATAAACTACGGTGATAAATACTGGTAATAAAACACCGAACAGATAAACCATAACGACTGCTATTTATTTGTTCTAACTGTTGTTTTAGTGGTAAAAAATAACTATTAACTACATAATTATGCCGTTGCAGCCAATTCATAGTATAACCATGAGGTAAATAAGCCAATTTAGAAATTTCTTGCTCAAGATTACAATCAATTAAATCAGCTTTATTCATGCATATTACAATACGTCGAGCTTGAGGACAATCATAAATAAAAAAGTCTGTCCAACGATTAAATCTATTACACCATTGTTGCTGAGTAATATAATTTTCCTGGTTAATATGAGGCTGTAAAATTTCTCTATAGGGAGGAACAATTAAAAAAATTCCTTCACTTTTACCCATTGTTTCTTTAAAATCTTGCCATTCATTAATATGCTCAGATTGCCATGACCTACGAAATAATTCCCCAGGAGAATCTATCCAATCTACAGAAATTTTGCTTATACCAGTAGAAAGTCTAACTTTCACATCCAAAGAACGCTTTTCAATACTTTGAGTAGGTTTAGAAGTGCCATCTAAATTAAGTAAATTTGCCTGGAGATTTTGATAATTTTGATTGACCAAAGAAACCTGGACATAATTTCCTTGGGGATTGGCCAATTCTAATGCTAAGTGAGTTTTCCCGACGGCGCGATCGCCTATATAAACTACTCCCATTTTAGAGTTAATACCAATTTGATAAATATTTGCTACAAATAACTAGGTTATTTCTTAGAAGTCAGGAGTCAGGGGTCAGAATGAATAGCTTTGATACTATTTGTTAGGTCATAATTTATCTTTTTAGTCTAAGGGACATTGCCTGTATATGTCTTTTAACTGCCCTGATTATTCAAACACATTCTTTTTCCAAAGGTGTTAATCTCTTCTGCTTACAAATAAAATATATTAGTAGCAAATATTTCCAACAATTTGGGATTAATTTATAAAGATTTAAGTTGCTATTCTGAAGCCGAAGAATATCTGATTAAATCCATAGCGATCGCTACCCCCATCTTACCGAAGACTTCCACAAACTCCGCGACTTGGGCGAACAAATAATCCACCTCGCCTTTTCCACCACTCAAATCCAAGATTTCACCACTTACCAACAACAATTAGCACAATTGCAAACCGAACATAACAAAAGGAGTCCTATTTGCTCAGGACGTAGCCGGACTTGACCTCTGGGCAAATGAAATTACTGTCCTGCTTCGTTGGCAAAGAGCGCAGTAATAATGTTTGTATCTAGAAGGTATTTACCACTCATTTTGTTCACAACCTTGTTTAATTGCTTCGTCCATAGTTTGAAGGTCTTCAGGAGAAATTGAGCCAGCAAAAGGTAATAATTGTGTTCCTGAAATACCTCTAACTTGAGTTTTTAGCAATTTCCGAGCCAATTCAAGCACTTGCAATACTAAGTACTGTGGCATAACTTTGTACTGTGGCATAACTTTTAATTGTTCGACTACCTCATCAATGACAGACAAACTCATTAGACTTCTCCTTTGCTGAGTAGAGATTAAAATATAGTAATCAAGGAAACGCCAATTAATTTGACTTTATGATAAAAATACTGCACTTCAAACAATATTGCATAAATTATAATTTACTGATGATGTGATTATTTATTTGCATTAAATCCTACTACTTATAAAAACAATGTCAAGAGAAAATATAGCAACTGTTGTAAAAATTTTAGAGTCTCTTTCTGATGAGCAGCAGGAAAGAATTTTTGAGCATTTACGAGAATATATTGCAGATTTTCAAATTGGTATTAAAGTAGGATAAATCTTTTGAAAAAACCCAAAGCAAGTTAGTAGTAGCAGCGAGACAGGCGAAACAGTAAATTGCTGAAGGAAAAGGGCAAACAATTGACTATGATAAGTTATGAAGTCTGTTACCTTACCATCTTTTTGGGAGGAATATCATGGTCTTTCCCTACTTGTTGCTTTATTCACAAAAGTGTCTCTCAAGTGATACAAGAAAGTCTCTAACTTCAACAAGAATGTTCTTCAGCACATGAGAACGGTTACTGTCTTTCAATCCGAAAGCTTTGGCAATCTTTTTGTAATTGTCGCCCTTACGATGAGTCACGCTAGCTGAACGAAGTTCTTGCAAATTTCTCAAGAATTTTATCTGCTGCTCATAGTTTGGATATTGATGAGCTTTGAGGAACTGCTGGAATTTAGATATTCCCTTTATTTCGGTATTACCTACTGGTGTTGCCTTAACAATTTCCCTCTCATTTAGAGAATCAATCAAAATCTTTGTCAGAGCAAGAACCTGTGAATCAAATTCTGCCTGACTATTTGTCAGGGGAATGCGCAAAGTTTCAAAAAGATACTGGTCTGATTCAGCTAATTCCCGAAAAAGACTCCATCCCATAGATTCTTTCCAATTCTTAGAAAACCTAACAAAACGATCCTTAAACATAAGGTCAATTTGTTCTGGAGGAGCAGGTGTTAGTTGAAAGCTACGATCAAAATTAACTTTACTAATCTTTCCTTCAGGTAGAATATTGTAACTACGCCAATATATTTGTTCATCTGATGGCAAAGATGCTAAGTCTCCAAGGAAGACAGTTATGTATTCAGGATGATTATTATCAAGTTTCAATCCCCATAATCCTTGACATCTTAGAAATCCATCCTCAACCGAGTATTGTTCTGGATGAGCATAATATTTTGTAAGAACTTCGCGCCGAAAGAAAACAGGTGTGAGATAGTTAGGAGCATCTGGATTAGCACCAAAGTAGTTTGCAAGCTCATCTGGATTACAAGAATATTTGACTGAATCTCCATTTTCATCCACTCCAATAATGAAATCAATGTAGTTTTCCTTGTCCTTATCATTGAATGGCCACATTCCACAGCGATTGAGTGGAAATGGAGGAATCAGTTTTTTTCCACACAAGTATGAGAAGGATTTGTAGTTGGCTATATGAAAATTTTCTGCCGAACTTGCGCAAAGTCTATAGTAAGTTAAATCCTGTTTATTTTTATGCTCTAATTCCTGTGGAAATTCATCAAGTATTAATTCAGAATATCGTTTAAAGTCAAAATAAATTGCTAAGTACATCTCTTTTACAGCAAGAAATTGACGCACTTCTTTGAGACGAACTTCAACTTTATCCATTTCAAGTTTTGCTACTACAGTTTCATCTCCTCTATCATCAAATTTGATAAGTTGATTTTTTTCAAAATCGTGGTACAAACGATGAAAGTGTCGAAACTCTTCAATCATTTCGTTATATGAGTCACGAATGCCATGAAAATCCCGATGAATTATAAACGGTTCTACATCATCTAAGTTTCCAAACCGCAAATAGTTAAGATTTTTATTGAAACATAGATGCCCATCTTCAAGATGGAAATCCCAAGAAATCTTGCTTAGAGAAGTTTCAACATCAGCATTTGGAATCAAGGCTGAAAATATACCAAGATTCTCGTTTTCAGTAACTTTATCAAAATAAACAGTTATCCATGGCTCTCTACCTAAACTAGGAATAAATTTCTCTCGCGATTCAGATTGAAGTAGCCATTTCAAAGTTAGATCGACGTTTTTAGTCGCCATAATAGTGATTTGATATAAACATAATTAGGGCTTGCTGATTAATTCTAAAAGTATTGACTGATATTGGTTTTAGCGTTTTATAGTTGAAAAAAGTAGCAGCTTTTCGGTGGAAAAAGATCATGCATGCTAGTATTTTGGGATGATTATGGCAGAAAAATTGAGAGACAATTCTTACTCCTACCTCCTCGCTCATTCCCATTTCTCCTGTCTCCTGTCTCCTACCCCAGCAAAAAGACTTTATTCAGCAAACCCTAATTAATTGTAGTTTGACTTACATAATATTGACGGGAGCGCGATCGCACTCCCACTAACTAAAAGCCTATTTCATTTTAATAAGCACCTATGCAGAGCAAATAACTTATCTCCAAAATACACGAAAATTTCTTGACAAGCAACCACCCTACATCTCTTACATATCAATACTTATAACAAATGGCATACGAGAACGCGATCGCACCCAAATTCCCCCCATTTTTCCTCCTAAATAGCTCATTTGAACTTTTTTTGCCAAATTCAGTTTAAATTCCAAATATACTTAGCAATAATTTATAAGCTTAATTTATATCTACCTTTCATTAAACCCTAAAAACTTTACAGGTAAAGACTTTCAGTCAAACCAATACCAGCAAAAATTAAATATCAACCTTCTTCTTTCTTCCTTCTGACTTCTTCCTTATAAAATAAAGCTATCTAAAATATTTATTCTAAAATCTAAAAAAAATGTCATTTGTTGGCCTACATATTCATAGCGATTATAGCCTATTAGACGGGGCATCCCAATTACCACAATTAATAGATAGAGCAGTAGAACTAGGAATGCCAGCCATTGCTCTGACAGACCATGGAGTAATGTATGGGGCGATTCAATTAATTAAACTGTGTAGAAATAAAGGAATTAAACCCATAATTGGCAATGAAATGTATGTGATAAATGGAGAAATTGAGAAACAACAAAGAGGCAAAAAATTTCACCAAGTCGTATTAGCAAAAAATACTCAAGGCTATAAAAATTTAGTCAAACTAACAACTCTTTCTCATCTACATGGTTTTCAAGGAAAAGGCATATTTGCTCGACCTTGTATTAATAAAGAATTACTAGAAAAATATCACGAAGGTCTGATAGTAACTAGCGGGTGTTTGGCAGGAGAAGTACCGCAAAATATTATGCAGGGAAAATTAGATGAAGCGAAGACAGTAGCTAAGTGGTACAAAGATTTATTTGGAGAAGATTACTATTTAGAAATACAAGACCATGGTTTCCCAGAAGATAGAGTAGTAAATACTGGAATTGTCAAAATTGCCAATAAATTAAAGATAAAAATAGTAGCCACAAACGATTCTCATTTTATTTCTTGTCGAGACGTAGAAGCACACGATGCTTTGTTGTGTATTAATACTCAAAAATTAATCTCTGAAGTAAAACGGATGCGGTATAGCGGTACCGAATATTTAAAGTCTGCTGAAGAGATGAAGCAACTATTTAAAGACCACCTAGAAAATGAAATTATAGAAGAAGCGATCGCCAATACATTAGAAGTGGCAGATAAAGTTGAAAAATATCAAGGAATTTTAGGAGAACCAAGAATTCCTGATTATCCCATTCCGCCAGAACATAATGCCGATACTTATCTGGAAGAACTTGCTTGGGAAGGATTATTGGAAAGGCTGAAACTTAAACAAAGAAGTGAAATTTCCGCAGTATATAAAGAGCGGATGGAAACTGAATTGAAAGTTCTTCAGGATAAAGGTTTCTCTACATATTTTTTGGTGGTTTGGGATTACATAAAATATGCCAGAGATGAAAATATTCCTGTCGGACCTGGTAGGGGAAGTGCTGCTGGTTCATTAGTTGCTTATTCTCTGCGGATTACTAATATAGATCCGGTACATCATGGCTTATTATTTGAAAGATTTTTGAATCCCGAACGGAAATCAATGCCAGATATTGATACAGATTTTTGTATTGAAAACCGAGATGCAATGATTGATTATGTGACTGAACGGTATGGAGAAGAGAGAGTTGCCCAAATTATTACTTTTAACCGGATGACATCTAAGGCAGTATTAAAAGATGTGGGGAGAGTGTTGGGAGTTTCGTTTGGGGAAGCGAATAAAATGGCAAAGTTAATTCCTGTTGCACGGGGTAAACCAGCTAAGTTAAAAGTGATGATTTCTGATGAGACTTCTTCTCCTGAATTTAAGGAAGCTTATGAAAATAATGAAATTCAAATAGAAGATAATCAAGCCGGAAAAGTTAGTAAAATTTCTGTTCGTCAATGGATAGATATGGCAATCAGAATTGAGGGTACTAATAAGACTTTTGGAGTACACGCAGCAGGGGTAGTAATTTCTAAGGAACGCCTAGATGAAATTGTGCCTTTACAAAGGAATAATGATGGAGCTGTGATTACTCAGTATCACATGGAAGATATAGAATCCCTTGGTTTGTTGAAAATGGATTTTTTGGGATTGAAAAATTTAACTATTATTCAGAATACTGCCGATTTGATTGAGCAAAATCATCATCTTCCTTTAGTTCCAGATGAGTTACCAGCTAATGAAAGAAAGGCAATGGAAATTTTGGCGAGAGGCAATATTAAGAAAATGCCAGAGGATGTGAAAAAGACCTACGAATTGATAAAGTCTGGAGACTTGGAAGGAGTATTTCAGTTGGAATCTTCTGGCATGGTGGATGTGGTGAAAAAATTGAAGCCTACTTCTATTGAAGATATTTCTTCTATATTGGCTTTGTATCGCCCCGGACCTTTAGATGCGGGTTTAATTCCTAAATTTATTGACCGGAAACATGGGCGGGAGAAAATTGAATACCAACATCCAAAGTTAGAACCAATTTTGCAAGAAACTTATGGAGTTTTGTGTCTGCCAAAGGGAACTTTAATCGATCAACCAGATGGTTCGAGAGAGGCGATCGAAAATATTAAGAGTGGGGAGATAATTTTAACTTCGGATGGTAGGAAAGTTTGGCAGGCAAAAGTTGCTAAACAGTGGCGGAGTGGTGTTAGGGAAATATTGAAAATTACTTTGTCTAGCGGAACGGTAATTTATGCGGGAAAAAACCATCGCTTTTTAACGCCGGAAGGAGATAAGTTTGCCTGGGAATTAGAATCAGGAGTTAAAAACGGTAATATTTATGGTTCTGCTGTTTATGAAAAATGGCAGGTTTCTAGTAATAACAAAAGACTAGGTAAAAATGAAGCTTATTGTTCAAATATACCTCAGCCAGAAAATGGGGAAAAATCTAGAGAAAGCCATCTACAAATTTCCTCTTTATCTTTGACAACTTCTTCGGAAAATTATATTTCTCACACCAATACTTCGAGTCGGAAAAATCAGGAGTTTTCTCTGGAAAAATGTACTTTATTTAAAGAGACAAA
This sequence comes from Okeania hirsuta, assembly GCF_003838195.1. GTDB lineage: Bacteria > Cyanobacteriota > Cyanobacteriia > Cyanobacteriales > Microcoleaceae > Okeania > Okeania hirsuta. The sequence goes on along the minus strand of NZ_RCBY01000011.1, from coordinate 12,867 downwards.
TTTCTTAGATAGACTCAAGGCAGAAAATGAGGAAAATTTGAGAGAAAACTATCTACAGATTTCCTATTTCCCTTTGGCAACTCCTTCAGAAAATTATATTTCTCACACCAATACTTCGAGTCGGAAAAATCAGGAGTTTTCTCTGGAAAAATGTACTTTATTTAAAGAGACAAATTTCTTAGATAGACTCAAGGCAGAAAATGAGGAAAATTTGAGAGAAAACTATCTACAGATTTCCTATTTCCCTTTGGCAACTCCTTCAGAAAATTATATTTCTCACACCAATACTTCGAGTCGGAAAAATCAGGAGTTTTCTCTGGAAAAAGGTATTTTCTTTAAACAGACAAATTTATCAGATATAAGGAACCTGGAAAAAGATACTTTATTTAAACCGACTAATTTATTAGACAGAGGGAAGCTGAAAAATTGGGAAAATTTGAGAGAAAGCTATCTACAGATTTCCTATTTTACTTTGACAACTTCTTCAGAAAATTCCATTTATCAGACAGATGCTTCGAGTCGGAAAAATCTAGAGTCTTTCCTCGAAAAAGGTACTTTATTTAGACAGACAAATTTCTTAGATAGAAAAAATTGGGGAAATGAGGAAAATTTCCGAGAAAACTATCTAGAGATTTTCCCTTTCTCTTTGACAACTCCTTCAGAAGATTCTATTTCTCAGATAGATACTTCGAGTCGTAAAAATCTGGATTCTTCCCGGGAAAAAGCTACTTTATTTAAACAGACAAATTTCTTAGATAAGCCTCAGCAAGAAAATCAGGAAAATTTTAGAAAAAACCATCTACAGATTTTCTATTTTCCTTTGACAACTACTTCAGAAGATTCTATTTCTCAGATAGATACTTTCAGTCGCAAAAATCAGAAGTTTTCCCGGGAAAAAGCTACTTTATTTAGACAGACAAATTTCTTAGATAGAGGGAAGTGGGGAAATGGGGAAAAATCTGGAGAAAGACATCTACAGATTTCCTATTTTCCTTTGACAACTCTTTCAGAAGATTCTATTTCTCAGACAGATACTTTGAGTCGGAAAAATCAGAAGTTTTCCCGTGAAAAAGCTACTTTATTTAGACAGACAAATTTCTTAGATAGACAGAAACTAGAAATTAGGGAAAATTTGAGAGAAAACTATCTACAGATTTCCTATTTTCCTTTGACAACTCTTTCAGAAAATTCTATTTCTCAGACAGATACTTTCAGTCGGAAAAATCAGAAGTTGGCTCAGGAAAAACCTACCTTAAATTTTTTAGATAAACCTCAGCCAAAAAATCGGAAAAACTCTGATATAAAGATATACGAAAAAAATCATTTACAGGATATCAGACTTGTTTATGTTGTCTCGGTGGAAGAAGCAGGAAAAGCAGAATGTTTTGATTTGGAAATGGAAGACCAAGCTTCTCCTTATTTTCTAGCTGAAGGAGTAGTTGTTCATAATTGTTACCAAGAACAAATTATGAAAATGGCTCAAGATTTAGCAGGATATTCTTTGGGAGAAGCAGATTTATTACGTCGTTGTTTGAGTGGTTCAACAAAAGTAATAGATGCAGCAACAGGCAACTTAGTTACTCTCAAAGAAATAGCTGCTAAACCTGAGTATTGGTTAAGTCGAAAAGTATTTTCTTTAGACACCAAAACTCAACAAATTGTGCAAAAACCAATAACAGAAATTCATCCTAATGGTGTGCGAGATGTTTGGGAAATTACCACTCGTACAAACCGGAAAATTAAGGCTACAAACGACCACCTTTTTTATACAGTTTTAGGATGGAAACCTTTAAAAGATTTTTCTGTAGGCGATCGCTTAGGTTTACCAAAGAAAATTCCGATTAATCATGGCAGTCAAATATCTGATGCTCAAATTAAATTTACTGCTTATTTAATACGTGACGGGTATCTATCTACTAAGAGTCCGTCTTGTGGTTATTTCTGTAATAGTGATCCGGAATTAATTGCTGATTTTAATTGTTGTGCAGAAGAATTATTTGGTTCTTTAGCACCTATCGATCAACAACTACATCAAGGCAAAAAATCAGTTAGTTATGTTCGTATAGGTTTTCTTTCAGCTTTTAATAATTGGGTAGATAATCATCTCAAATTTGCTAATTCACGGGATAAAGAAATTCCTGATTGGGTATTTTCTTTGTCTAAGAGTCAGTTACAACTTTTCTTAGGAATTTTATGGTCAACAGATGGTACGGACGTTGCATACAACATCCGTACAAACAAAACAATTGGGTATACAGAATATAACTCTACCTCAGAAGTTTTAGTCAGACAAATCCAACATTTACTTCTACGTTTAGGTATAGTTTCTCTGTTCAATATTAAGAAGATAAAATATCAAGGTAAACCTTATCTTTCTTATCGAGTTCAAATTACAGGACGTGAGGATATGCTCAAGTTTTGTGAATTGATAGAACCATATTTAAGTAGTTACAAAAAGCAACTTTGTGAAAGTTGTTATTTAGTTATTCAAGATATAGAATTTCTCAGACTTATAAGGTGTGGTTCTTTTTCTTCTTTCCTATTTTCTGGAACCAGAATTACTAATTCCTACTCCCTACTCTCTACTCCCTACTCCCTAAGAGAAAAAAATCAATCTAAACATTGTCTACCTCCAGAAATTATTACCCTAATTGCAGAAGCTAAAAAAGCTAGTGGAATGACTTGGACAGAAATAGATAAAGCTGTCGGAGTATGTCGTGGCACTATGTCGTCAGGTTTAAATTTTCAAAATACTCCAACTAGGAATTTATCCCGTCATAAAGTTAATAGATTTGCGACAGCTTTTGCAGATGAAAAATTAAAATCCATTGCTAATTCTGAGGTTTTTTGGGATGAGATTACTTCTATAGAATATATTGGCAAAGAAGAAGTTTTTGATTTGACAATTTCCGAAACTCATAACTTTATTGCCAATGATTTTATAGTTCACAATTGCATGGGTAAAAAGAAAGTTTCAGAAATGGAAAAGCATCGAGAAATATTTATTGATGGTGCGACTCAAAGAGGTGTTCATTCTGCAGTGGCAGAAGATTTGTTTGAACAAATGATTAAATTCGCTGAATATTGTTTGGCTTATGAGACAGAAATTATGACTGTAGAATATGGCGCTATTCCTATTGGTAAAATTGTAGAAGAACAGATTGAATGTACTGTCTATACGGTAGATAAAAATGGATATATTTATACACAACCAATCGCTCAATGGCATAATCGAGGTATGCAGGAAGTTTATGAATATAGTCTGGAAGATGGAACAGTAATTCGGGCAACACCAGAACATAAGTTTATGACTGAAGATGGTCAAATGCTGCCTATTGATGAAATTTTTGAGCGTAATTTAGATTTGAAATGTTTAAGGAGTCTAGCAGAATGGGAATTTCCTATCGTCAGTTAAAACCTCAATTGAAGCAACAGATTATTTAGGCATTTCATTACCCCCTGAAATGCCAAGAAATTCTAGATTTTCTCTGGGATTACAAAAAAGCAAAAATAGAACAGATTTTAAGGAGTTATCGTCGTGGTTAAAATTGTTTCTCGCAAGCTGGCAAAAACAGAAAATGTTTATGATATTGGAGTAGCTAAAGACCATAATTTTGTCTTAGCAAATGGGTTAGTTGCCTCTAACTGTTTTAACAAATCTCATTCCACAGCTTATGCTTATGTAGCTTATCAAACTGCTTATTTAAAAGCTAATTATCCAGTCGAATATATGGCAGCTTTACTAACTGCTAATAGTGGCGATCAAGATAAAGTACAAAAATATATTGCTAATTGTCATAAATTTAATATCGAAGTCGAACCGCCGAATATTAATAAGTCAGAAGTAGATTTTACTCCCTTGCCAAAAGTAGCGACAGGAGAAACAAAAGATAAAATTTTATTTGGATTATCCGCAGTAAAAAATGTAGGTGAAGGAGCAATAGAAGCAATTTTAGAAGCAAGAAAAGAAGGGGAAGAATTTAAGTCTTTAGCCGATCTATGTGACAGAGTTAATCTTAATGCTCTGAATAGTCGTACTTTAGAATCTTTAATTAAATGTGGAGCTTTCGATAAAATTCAATCAAACCGTCACCAATTAATCAAAGATTTAGAAGGTGTAATGAAATGGGCGCAAGATAGAAATAAAGACCGGGATATAGGGCAATTAAGTTTATTTGATGTGGCAGAAAAAACAATGCCTGCTTTTGATTCTGCTCCTAAATCTTCCACTGTTTCAGATTTTCCAGCTAAAGAAAAATTGCAGTATGAAAAAGAAATTATAGGATTTTATGTATCCGACCATCCTCTCAAATATGCACAGGAGCAAAATAAAATTTCGGATGCTATTTCTATTGCTGAAATGAAGGAAAAAAAATCTAAGTCAGTTATAAAATTATTGGTAATGTTAGCTGGAATTAAACCTCATATTACAAAAAAAGGCGATCGCATGGCATTTCTGCAAGTAGAAGATATGACTGGGCAGGTAGATGCAGTAGTTTTTCCGAAAATATATGAAGAAATTAAAAATTTACTAATAGAAAGTTCTCTTTTAGTCTTGACTGGAAAAGTTGATAAGAAGGATGATGAAAATCAGTTATTAGTAGATGGTGCAGACAAATTAGAAAAGGTAATGGCAGATGCAGTAGAACAACATGAAAAACCAGTGACAGAATTAGATAATTATCAAAATGAATCGAGAAATGAAGAGATAGAAATTAACCAACCTATTGTAGAAGTAGAAAAACCAATAGAGCAATTAGAAAGTCAAAAAAATCCTCCGAAAAAAGACCCTGAATTATTAATAACTGAAAATGGTTCTGCGAAACAAAGACAAATAATTATCTTACAAATACCAGTAAATATTATTCCTGAAAATGATTCTTTATTTGAACAAATTAAAGCCATTCTTGAAGAACAATCTTCTGGTGATCTGGAAAAAGCAAAGGTAGCAATAGGAGCATTAATATCTGATGGAAAACAACAACATTTAGTACAGTTTGGTCGGCAATTTTGGGTTGAAGATGAAGAGACAACTATTCGTCGTTTTCATGATGTAGGGTTTAAAGTTCAGATATCTAGTTGGGAAGCTTTTGCTTCTAAATAATAGTAACTAGGGCTTGCTGATTAAATTTCAAAGCATTGAATGGTATTAGTTTTAGCCTTTTTGGAGCGAAAAAAGTGAGCTTGTTTTTGGCATAAAAACTTCAAAAAGTTAGTATTGAGGGCAAAAAAAGCAGAACAATCTGCGGACAACTCTTCTTCCTACCTCCTCTATAATTCCCATTCCTCCTGTCTCCTGTCTCCTGTCTCCTACCCCTACTAAAAGACTTTTGATCACAAACCCTAAATATAGTTATAACAAACCTGGTTTATAAAGTTTATCAAAGAGATTTATAATTTTTCCGATTCTCTATAATAGTAATTTGGAAAAAGAATGTTATTAATAATAAGGACAGTTAAAAGACACGTCCAGGAGATTTTCCTTGGACTGAAAATGTAAATTAAGACCTAATAATATCATGTCCGTTAGTATCATTTGTGTAAAAGCTAGGGAAATATCTAACCTCATGTTAAAATTTACCGAATAATTAAGGTTTAAAGCCTCTCCTTTAAAGGATAAAAAAGAAAAAATTATTCTTTTAGTCAATCCTCTTCTTTTCAAGGAGAGGTAATTATTCATTATTCATTATTCATTATTCATTATTCATTATTCATTGTTGAACCTCTTCCTTCTTACTTCTGCTATCAATAACCAACCACCTTAATAATCCTCTCCTTTGCCCCCAACTTCACCAACCGATTCCCCCTATCATCCTGTCCATAAACTTTAACAGAATCCACCATCATTCCACATACTTTTCCTTCAGTTGTTAACATCTGAGCTACTACATCCGACCTACTAACAACAATTCCTGCCAAAACATCAGTTTGTCTCGTAAACTGAAAAGCATTCTGACCAATACCACCACGATTAGCAACTCGCAACGAACCAATAGCAATACGCTTTCCATAACCCTGTTCAGAAACTAAAAATAAATTGCTTTCTCCATCCAAAGTCACACAACCTACCAACTCCTCTTGCTTTCTTAATCTTGTTGCTTGAGACCCCTGTGCAGTACGTCCCATTAAAGGTAACTGTTCCTCATCTATTTCTAATCTTAATAATCTCCCCCCAGAAGTTGCCAAAACTACTTGTTCCCCTACCTGAGCTAAATTAGCATAACGTAATTCATCCTCTTCCTTTAGTTTAATTACTGTTATACCGCGATTTGTAATATCACTTAAATCAGACAAAGGTAAACGCTTAATTTTACCATTTTGAGTCAACATGATTAAATCCTTATTTTCTTCAGCTTCCTGTAAAACAAATTGAGCAATAATAAACTCCTGACGAGCATCCGTCATTTCTTTAGTTGCTGACAGTGATAATAATGTTACTAAAGGTACACCCTTATATTCATGTCGTGTTGTCGAACGATTAGAACCAGAAGGAATATCATTTACTTTCAGAGGATAAGCTTTACCACTACGAGTCAATACCACTAAAGTTTGGTCTGTAGTTGCCTCAATAATATTAATAGTAAAATCATCATTATTTTCAATAATAATATTAGATTTTTTATCAATTTGATGCTTCTCAAATTCTTTAGCAAGTAATCGTCTTACATATCCTCGGTGAGTAAATTCTATAACAACCTCTTCAGTCGGTGGTGGAGCAGCTTCCAAAGTCAAAAATTGTGATTCAACAGCTGTACCTTTTGATTTTCTACCTCTACCTTTAGCTTCCTTATTTGTTTCTTGACTACCAATTTCTACATTACTTTTCTGTTGAGAAACAGAAGCATTTGATTCCGCTTGAACAATAATTCTAGTACGTCTAGGATCGCCATACTTGCGTTTTAGAGTCCGTAATTCTTTTTTCAGCGATCTTAGAAGTAAACGGCGATCGCTCAATAAACCCTGTAACTCTTGTATTTTCCCCCTAAGTTGCTCATATTCCTCCTCCAATTTTTGTCTTTCCAAACCAGTCAGTCTGCGCATTGGCATTGCCAGAATAGCATCAGCTTGATTTTCGCTTAAACCCAAACTTTCTTGAAAACTAACCTTAGCACTACTACCATCAGGAGCATTTCTGAGAATATCAATCGTAGTATCCAAATCTGTTAAAGCTTTGAGCAAACCCTCAACTATATGACACCTACCTTGAGCTATTTCCAAATCATTGCTGTAGCGACGAGTTAAAGTTTGTTCCCTAAAACTAATAAACTCCTGTAAAAAATCTCGTAGAGATAACTGTCGTGGTTGCGCATCAACCAAAGCCAACATAATAGCACCAAACTTTGAAAGTAAATCAGTATGCTGATAGAGGTGGTGAAGTACAACACTAGGATCAGCTTCACGTTTTAGCTCAATTACAACCCTAATACCAGAGCGATCGCTTTCATCTCGCAAATCAGAAATACCCTCTATTTTACCCGCATTAACCAAATCTGCAGTTTTTTCAATCCAACCCGCCTTATTAACCTGGTAAGGCAACTCTGTCACCACAATAGCCCTTTTTGTGCGACGCCCACGAGCTGTAGGAACTTCCTCAATAGTGGCCACTCCCCTGATAGGAATACTACCTCTACCTTTAGTATAAGCATCAATAATTCCGTCAGTACTAACAATTTCCCCACCAGTAGGAAAATCAGGCCCAGGAATCAATCGAAATAACTTTTCATCAGAAAGATTAGGATTATCAATTAAAGCAATAAGGCCATCTACTACTTCTCCCAAATTATGTGGCGGAACATTAGTCGCCATTCCCACTGCAATACCAGAAGAGCCATTAAGTAATAAAAAAGGTAATTGTGCCGGTAATACAGTAGGTTCTTGCTGAGAACCATCAAAGTTGTTGGTATAGTCAACTATAGCTTCACCAATTTGGGTAAGTAAACCTTCATTACTAATAGATGCCAAACGACTTTCTGTATAGCGCATAGCAGCAGCAGGGTCATTATCGATAGAGCCAAAGTTACCATGTCCATCTATTAATGGATAACGACTGGAAAAGTCTTGAATCATCCGTACCATGGCATCATAAACAGCTTGGTCGCCGTGAGGATGATATTTTCCCAGAACATCTCCGACTACCCTGGCACATTTACGAAATGGTCTGTCTGGGGCGAGACCAAGTTCATGCATAGCATATAGAATTCGACGATGCACTGGCTTTTGTCCATCTCTGACATCTGGCAAAGCTCTACCAATAATCACACTCATGGCGTATTCAAGATATGATTGCTGCATTTCGATGTGCAGCGCTGCAGTAACGACTTGTCCGGAGAGTAGATTTAATTGTTTGGCCATGAGTTGCTATTTAGATTACTATTTATAAAAAATGACAAAGCACAATTGAGAGGCTAAGTCCAAATATTATGACAATTTAAGATTTTCAGCATGAAATACCTAAATTTTCTCAAAAGTAACAAGTGTTACCCAATTTAATATGCGCATCAGTTTACTAATTGGAGTGTATTGAAGAATGTTTTGTTCTAATTAAGGCAAAGTAAATTTAATATTTTTACAGATCCTGACAGTAGTAACTTTTTTCTCTATTTTTTTTAATGTACACAAGATTTTTTGGAGATCGTAGCTAACACACCTCAAATCTTTTGACCATAGTTGATGATAGGAATAATTATTTATATTTGATTGAGCACAAACTTAGGTTAAAGCTTAAAATATTACCTACTTAGCCAACTAATACTTTGAAAGCTATGCAGATCGAAAATATCTGCTATGTCACTTTAGGTAGTCGTACAACTACATGAGGGTAAAGTATGTTAACCTCTATTATGCTGAAGGAATTGAAATCTTACCTCGATAAGTATGTATGATTATTGATGTTTTAGATTCCTGCATTGGAGCTGCTAAAAGTAGTATTTCTAGATTACTTTCGTGATCATCATAGCAGTCAGAAGAAAATAAGCTCTTAATCTTTATACAAATAAGATTGGACTATTAAGCTTCTTCCTGGTTAGGTAGACGTCCAAAAACTCATAGATAACCATTAGAAAAATTTAAAACAATAGCTATTTAGTTAGTTTAGTAAGTGATTATGGAATTTTTAATTGATTAAACTGAAACTAGTTAAACTAAGTTGGCTTTCCCTATCTATAAAAAAATTTAGTCTAAACTTTATAATGGGGTTTTTACATTTACGAGTATTTAGTGGGAGGCCTATATGAAAACTGTTTTGATTGTAGAAGACGATCAAGTTAATGCTAGAGTTTTTTCCAAGATTTTGACCAAAAGAGGTGGTTTAGCTGTTAAGCACACAGAAGATGTGGAAGAAGTAGTAAAAATGGCTAACTCAGGAGAAGCAGACTTGATTTTGATGGATGTTTCTCTAGCTCGTAGTGTTTACCAGGGTAAATCTGTTGATGGGATTAAAATTACTCAAATTCTTAAAGCTGACCCTAAAACGGATAAAATACCAATCATATTAGTGACAGCTCATGCTATGGCAGGTGATCGAGAATCTTTTTTGAAGCAAAGTGGTGCGGATAGTTATATTTCTAAACCAGTAGTGGATCATCAAGAATTTGTCAGTCAGATTAAGTCATTATTACCCCCTGATTAATTATTAAAAAATGACCACAAACTTTTCTAGAATATAACTTTAAAGATCAGAAAAGATCAGAATCCTGCTCCAATTTTTACACTTTTGGAGCGGGATATATTAATTTATCTACATTACCGCTCCTGATTTATTGACTTCTATGCCTAAAATATTATCTAATGAGAACTAGCGATCGCTGAGAACTTCGCCATAAGAAAAACCTGGTGCTGCTAGAACAAATACTGTACTAGGAAGATTAGACGTTTTGGACTGTAAATCCTCATAATACTTAGTAAAATTCTCCCCAGGAGTCCGAATTCCCAGAAAAATCAAGTCAGCATTTTGAGAAGACTCATGCAAAATATCATAGAAAGGACGACCATTAGAAACCAAAATTTGAGATTTGGCGCTAATTCGTAAATCTCGAATCACACGATCAACATTTGCCTGAGTCGGTTGAATAGCTGCTTGCTCCGGTACTACCAATTTCAAATAAATTTCCGCATTCCGCCAATCCATATCTGTGCGCAGCAAATATGCTAGAAGTAACATTAAGCCACCATTATTTTGTAAACCACCCCACCACACATCAATTCGACGATGTTGACCAAAACCACGATCGCTGTCTTCTCGAAAAATCACTACATTTTTCTTAGCTTTATGAACATGACCAATTAACTGACAGTAGCGATCGCGTCTGGAAGGTTCCTGACTATCTCCAAGTACAACAGTATTTGGCGTTAGTGGCCCAATGCCATAAGTTTCCACTAAGAGTTTAGCACCATCAAAAAAATCTGTAGCAGTAACTACCCGCACCAGAGCTTGTACCCCTCGCTTGTCCAAATACTCACGTATTGTATCTTGCATATCACTTTGCTGAGAGACATCGCGAGACGCACTAGGCAAAACACTACAGACCGTAATCATACCTCGATTATGAGTTAAGTCATCTGCAAATTTAATCAACAACCAACGTTTTTTTGGTATCCCAGACAAAACTAAAATATGTGGCCGCCAATTTTTAGTATCCTCCTCACCTATTTGAAGAATTCCTTCCCGCACCAAGGCCATCCATATTCCGCGTCTGGCATCTCCCCAAGTTGTCTCTAACTCCCGTCGCTGTAGCCAGATAAATATTGCCAGCACTATCAAAGCAGCAATAACTGTAGCCACAGCATTAATCAAAAACATCACTGCCAAACAACCAAGGGCTCCCAACATTGATAATGACCAATGGACTTTAAATGTAGGACGGAAAGAGGGGCTTTGCAAAAAGCCTTCTATACCTGCTGAAACATTTAAAACCATGTAGGTTGTCAAAAAGAACATTGTCAGCACTGGGGCAATAATATTCAGGTCACCAATACAAACCGTGGCAGTAGCGACACCTAAAGTTACCGCTGTACCAATCCTGGGTTCATCATTTGGCCCATTACCATTACCTAGAAAAGATAACCAACTAGGTAAAACTCCATCTCTTGCTAAAGCTTGTAAAACCCTTGGTGCTCCCAGAATACTACCAATCGCACTTGAAAGAGTGGCCCCCCAAACTCCCAACAAAATTGCTGGCCCCCAAAGAGCCATTTCTTTCATCACCAGAGGTTGTTCGATTAAAGTAGTAGCATCCGCCCGCATAGCCAGGACAACTGGTAGTACCATATAAACTATATACCCAGTACCAACGGCTGCCAAAGTACCTACAGGAATTGAACGGCTAGGTTCTCGCAAGTCTCCAGACATACTCACCCCTGCCATAATACCTGTTACGGCTGGAAAGAAGACCGCAAAAACTGTCCAAAATGATTCTGATACTCTCTCTGAAGCTCCCAAAATTTCTATGTTTGTTGTTTCTAGTGGATGTCCGAATGCAAATGAAAGTAGAGATAGAATTATCGCGACCATAATAAAATACTGGGCCTTAATAGCAATCTCTGCCGAAGTTATGGCTAAGACTGCCACTGCTATAGTTGTAGCTAGAGCTACATATAGTTGGTTAAGACCACCAAAGGCATCTACTAGGCTTTCTGCAAAACCAATAGTATAAAGAGCTACTGATAGAGCTTGGGCAAAGTATAGTGGTATTCCCACTGCACCGCCTGTTTCAATACCTAAAGACCGACTAATCATATAGTAGGCACCTCCTCCTTTGACTATTCTGTCTGTAGCGATCGCGCTGACTGACAAAGAAGTTAGAAAGGTAATTGCTGTGGACAAAGTGACAATAAGCAAAGTCCCCAATAAACCAACATTACCTACTACCCACCCAAAACGGAGGTACATAATTACACCCAAAATTGTCAAAATTGAGGGAGTATAGACACCACCAAATGTTCCTAAACCTATTTCATTAGTATTGTCAGAAGCAGTTTTTGGAGTTGATTGTGTTTCTTCTGATGGTTTTTTAAATAGCTTCATACATACAAAATTTTAATATTTAAATTTCTCATTGAAGTTATCTATCATTTAATTAAATATCTATCATTGCTTTATGTCTTAGCTTTCAAGTCTTAGATTTTAGATAGTGTTTCAACTCAAACATTTTGGATACCAATAAATAATAGGGATTTTTAAAGCTGATGTTCTTTTTTCTTGATTAATTTAATTTCTAAAGTCAAAAAAACTCCCGACCATTACCTTGTAAAGCAAAGATGTTTTATACCAACTTTATAAATCTTTGCTACAAATAGCTAGGTTATTTCTTAGGAGTCAGGAGTCAGAATGAATAACTTCAATACCATTTATTAGTTCGTAAGTTATCTTTTTAGTCAAAGGGACATTTCCTGTAAAGTCTTTTGATTGCCCTGATTATTTGTAACATTATTTTTTGAAAATGGTATTAGATATAACAACCATATTGCTTAGAACATAGACTGATTATGAATCGAATAAAGTCCACTTTTTTTCCCACTACTAGCTATTGCCTGCTATATGACCAAAAAAATCAGGTCTCAAGTCTCCAGTGTGAAACTATCCCTAATTATTCGGTAATGGATAGCCTATTATATAGAATCCGGTTATTTATATAGTATATGTTTATAACTATACTTCAAGCCTTCAATCTTCTCCTACTCCTCTACTGCCCTACTGCCCTACTCCCCCCAAATATATAATAAGTGTTCAACTGGATTTGATATTAAAGGGGATAAAAAGGAAAATTCTGCATATTCAAAGTTTCCCTATTTCAGGAGGTATTGATAACTCTTGAAGAAGGAGACAGGAGACAGGAGACAGGAGACAGGAGGAAAATTACATGGGGATTC
>NZ_RCBY01000109.1 GCF_003838195.1 Okeania hirsuta | reverse complement strand
CCATCTAATAAAGGTCTAATATCCTGAATTTGACCCCGAATTTGCTGAAGTTGCTGCTTAGTTTCTGCCGTTTCAATTTTACCCGAAAGCAAATCAATTTCTGTAGTAGCAGTATTAAACAAAGTGTCGAAACTAACAGGTAAAACCTCCCCATTCAAATTCAGATTAAGATTTTGAGGGTCTAAGTCTGCCGTTGTTTGTGCTGTACCCTTGAGTTTTAATCCAATATTCCCGTAGTTGGCGTTGAAATTTTCCACCGTAACTTTTGGCCAAGCAACATTAGCAACCGTATTCAGGTTAACAGTGTCGCTCAGGAAACTGCTGTTAGCTTTCAACTGCTGCAAACTAACTTTTCCCTGGATATTTTGTACAACTTCAGCAATGTTATCGCTTAATTTAATCTGAGTCCGGAGGTCTGCATTTAACTCTCCACTTTGCACACTTACATCAGGAATATTTTCCAACGCTAATACTAAAGGAACAAATATTGGTAATTGCAATTTTTGCGCTACAACATCAGCTTTAACTTCAGAATTTTTGAGATTAGCATCAGCATCAACCCGAAAATTACCACCACCATCAATAACTTTCCCATTCAGGTCTACCAACCAACGTTGCAGTTTGTCTTTAGAAAAAACTTCACTATTACTCAAATCTAACATTATCGGTTGAGAAGACTTTCCTTTTTCTGAAGGCAAAATACTAACACCCAGTTCCGGGAAACGTAGAGCTGTAATATCAACATTAAAAGGAGGAGGTGGTAAATCTGCCAACTCTGGAATTTTAAACAAACCATCAGCTTCCTGTTGTAAATTAGCTTCAGATTTTCCAAATGTAATATCAAGTTTCAGAGTCTTGAATAACAAAGGTCCAAGAGCATACCTAACTTTAACTATCTCCGTAGAAGCAGCGATCGAGTCTGTTGAAGTTGGAGGTAAAGAAGAAGGACCAAATTCTAGATAACCAATTCTAAATTTTTTCAGTTCGCCCACTTGAACTGGCCTTTGTGTAAGTCTAGTGAGATTCTCACTCACCATTGGGGCTAACTTTTCTTGAAACCACCAAGTTCCTACTGCTCCCCCTCCTACAGAGACTGTCCCTAAACCCAAACCACTAATAATTACTATTCTGCGCCAGTTTCTAGACTTGGAGATATCAGTTTGCTGATTAGAATTATCTGGAGTATTCGTCATTTCAGTTATCAGTTATCAGTTATCAGTTATCAGTACCGACCGCTAAAGTCAGAAGCACTGAAATACTGAAGTTTACTTTTCTCATCCCCTTGAAAGGTGAGACTATGGTAACATCAGACAATGTATTCTCCACCCTCCTCAAACTTCTCACCCTCCATACCCTCCCCTTTCCTTGACTATAATTTAGACACATTATTATTTTGTATCTACTAATATATAGCAATGTGCGCTGGCATATTTACAAATTGCAGCAATTGTCCAATAGCTACAAGTCTTGTATTATCAGCTTTTTATTCCCACTATTGCCTGTTGCCTGTTGCCTGTTGCCTGCGCGCAGCGCTATAAACAAAATAATTGTCTATTCACATTAGGAAAAGTTATGCGAGTATTTGTTTTACTGTTTAATGCTAGAACTGAAAATGAAGGAATTCATACTATTCAGAGTGGCGATCGTAATCAGGTCTTGATGTTTGAATCAGAAGATGATGCCACTCGCTTTGGTGTGTTGCTAGAAGCTCAAGATTTTCCTTCTCCTGCGGTGGAAGAATTTGAGCAAGAAGAAATTATGGAATTTTGTAGGGGTGTAGATTATGAGTGGAAAGTTATACCCGCAGGTGCTTTGGAGATACCCCCAGAGAATAATGTAGAAAATACTGATTGGCAACTAGCTCCAGATCCAATTACTGAAAAGGGTGAAAACGTCCCTGACTTAGATAGAATTAGGCGTCAACTGGAAGGTCTTTTATAGCGCTACGCGCAAGTCAGAAGTCAGAAGTCAAAAGTCAGAAGTTATTTTTGTAACGGGGATGCGTGAGCAACTCTCCAAAAATATTTCCCCTTAAAAGGCGGGGTTTGAGACCCATGTTATTTTGATAAGTCAAACACCAACTCTTTCGCGTGCTATATGAATACAAACAGGAACTAATTTTTCGGCTTATGGCTTGAGCGCGATCTATAATTTTTAAATTAGTAATGGGCTAAAGATGGACAATTTACAGGCACGAGGTCATTTATTGACAGAACAGGTTAACCCCAATAGTCAGAATTTAGATAGGTTAAGCTCTTTAGAGTTGGTGGACTTATTTAATCAAGAGGACCAGCGAACTTTAGAGGCGATCGCTGCATCCCGTTTACAATTAGCTGGTCCTCTTGATTAAATAAGTCCACCAACTCTAAAGAGCTGGTGGACTTATTTAATCAAGAGGACCAGCGAACTTTAGAGGCGATCGCTGCATCCCGTTTACAATTAGCTCAGGCAGTGGACATCACGACTGAAGCTCTACGCCAAGGTGGCAAACTTTTTTATGTGGGTGCTGGTACAAGTGGTCGTTTGGGGGTATTGGATGCGGCTGAATGTCCTCCAACATTTTGTACGCCTTCGGATTTAGTACAAGGGATTATTGCTGGTGGTGCCGGCGCTTTAGTCCGTAGTTCGGAAGATTTGGAAGACCAGTTTGAAGATGGTAGTCAGGCGATCGCTTCGCGCCATATTACGAATTTGGATGTGGTAGCTGGTATTACTGCTGGTGGTACAACTCCTTATGTGCATGGTGCTTTAGAAGCAGCAAAACAAAGGGGAGCAAAAACAATTTTTATTACCTGTGTTCCTGTGGAGCAGTTTAGTGTGGAAGTAGATGTGGATATTCGGCTGGTAGTTGGCCCAGAATTATTGGCAGGTTCCACACGGTTAAAAGCAGGAACAGTCACCAAAATGGCTTTGAATATTTTATCAACGGGAGTAATGGTAGGACTGGGAAAGGTTTATGGTAATCGTATGGTTGACGTAGCAGTGAAAAATACTAAGTTACGCGATCGCGCTCTACGCATTATTGAGGATTTAACTGAGTTGAGTAGGGATGAGGCCACAAATTTATTAAATAAAAGTAACGATTCAGTTAAGTTGGCACTTTTTATGCATTGGAGTGGTTTAGAAAAAGAAGAAGGCGACAGGATTTTATCTGAATACCAAGGTAATCTCAGAGCGGCATTGCAAAAAGTAGGAGAAATAGGGGATTAGGTATTGAAGAAGGAGTCAGGAATTAGGAGTTAGGTAGGGGAGTCGTCGGATTGGCGACGTAAAGCAGTCAGGAGTCAGCAGTTAGCTAGAACTGAGAATAGGGTGGATGGGAATTTTCACCCGACCAAACCCATTTGTCTGTCTATAAGGTCTATCCCTTATACGGAACTCCTGAAAACTTTGTGGGGAGGGTGGGAAGTAAGAATCTTGTCTACAGTTCTCAAAAAAATGTATTTTTCAATGCACTTTTCTCTGGAAAAAGCCTCTCAAAGACTTATACATAAGTTGTCTATTTTGTAAAGTTTTATATTAAGAAAGATGTGGGTAATGGATAGCTGTAAGGTGTGGTAGGTATTAAACTCATCAGGGATAAAGATAAAATTTCACGAATGATTTAGGATTGCTATATGAACAAAAAATAAATACTTTACAGAATAGTGGGAGGTTTTGCTATTTTTTTATCCTGAAAAATAAAAGAATATAATTTAGTGTAATAAATCATGTATAAACTCCGATAACTAGAAGTTTATAAGAACTGAATATACTGAATATCTGGATAAATAACTACAGAATTGGCTTTGGTGATTTTAAGTATGAAACTTCTAAAATGTAAATTTTGATCCAAAAATAAGAGTGTAAATCATAGCTATTTTTCCTAACTAAGGGATTAGAAGGGAGTTTTTATACCTCGTGAATCCTGACTCCTAAAATGTCATACATTTATTCAGGAACGCCCATAATTTATATAATATGAAATCCAGTTATACAGTTGTCACAGTCTATACTTCCATTCAATGCAGACATAAAATGCCGGAATATCTCAAGATTTTTCCTACTCTCAAGATTTTTCCTACTCTCACCTTTCCTTTATCCTTTCTCCCGACTACTGAATAATTATACGATAACTAATTATCCAGATGCTATATGAGATATCTATTATTAATGACTACTTTATCAGTTGTTTTAATGATGAAGTTATTGAATATTGCTGGAGTTGTGCAAAGACCAGCTTTCGCAATACCTAGCTTCGGAAATATTAGCAATGACTGGAGAATTTCTCAAACATATATACCTCTAGATCTAGATCGAGGCGCACCTCCAACTACAACATCTTCAGGAATCCGTGGAGGTGAGCAATGCCTTTTGTCTGAAAAAAAAATTGTTCCTCTTCTAATACCGGGAAATAATATTGGAGTAACATTATCTAAACATCCGACATTTTTTATCTATATTCCTCCCTATCAAAAAGCTCAAAAAGCAAGGTTTTTTCTGACAGAATGGATTTCACAGGAAGAAATATACGAAGAAGATTTTCAGCAACGCGGAGCGCGGAACAGAGTTCTATCGCTAATTAAACGGAGGTGATACTGACAAGTCAAAATTGAATTCTGTATAACTGGAGAATCAGTAATACCATAGCTCCTGCGTTAATGCTTGATTTGACAACTATAGTGCTACATTATTAGGAGTAGGAAGTAGGAAGTAGAGATGGAAAAAGCTTACGAGATAAAGCTTTTGGCAATTAGCTATTTCTGCAATTTATCAATATACCAGCGCGTACTGCTATACCTTACCTTAGTATTTTTCCCAACACCTACCAGCTAAAACCTAACACCTAACACCTCATTAATCTTAACGAGAATAAGCTTGAACATATCTAAGTATCCCACGAGCGATCGCCTGTGCCATACGACTGCGTTGAACAGGGTCCGCAAGAATCCTAGAATCATAATTACCAGTAACAAAACCCACCTCTACCAATACAGCAGGCATCTTAGTCTTTCTTAGCACATAAAAACGAGCCCGCTTCACACCACGATTATTCATTGTGGGGAAACTTTCCAACATACTATTCTGAATATACTGTGCTAAAGCCTGGCCACTTTGATAATAAAAAGTCTCTAAACCATTAACATCAGGACGGCTCATACTAATAGCATTAGCATGAATACTCACAAACAAATCGGCATTTACCCGATTGGCCAATTCTGCCCTTGGTGGTAAATCTAAATCCCGGTCTGTCTTACGAGTCATCACCACTTGTATATTATTCTGCTCCAGGATTTGAGCTACCTCCAATGACATGGGCAACACAATATCCTTCTCTCGCAGACCAAAACCCACTCCACCTAAATCTGTAGGTCCTCCGTGCCCAGGATCTATAACTATCATTAACCGTCCATCACGCTGGGGTAATCGATTCGGCAAAGGAAAACGACGATTACCATTATTAGTAGTATTAGAACGGCGGTCGTTGCGACGAGGCCAGGGAAAAGGCCACCGTCTCGGACGTAAATTTCCTGGGGAATTCTGAGGTAATCTATTCTGAGGGGGTGAATTTTGGGGTGGTGAATTTTGGGGTAATGAACTGTTCCCCCGTGATAAGATTGAAGGTCTGGAATTAGAAGATTGTTGTCTAGGATCTGGTCGCCAACCAGGAGGAGTAGTGCCAATATTACCCCAACCCATGGGTAAAGATAACTTTTGTGGAGTAAGCTGAGTTACCTCGGCAATTTTAATATTAGTAGCAGGCTTAACCAGAATTGTCACTGTTTCTGGATCTTCTTGACGTATCTTTGCCCAAATTAAAGGACTACCAACCTGTCGGCCAGGTAACTTTAATCGGTCATCAACCTGAGCACCATATATAGTAATTCCATAAGCATCCTCTTCAGAATCCCAACCACTGGTATAGTTCAGAGGTCGATCCCCTGTAATTACTAAGTCAGTACCATTTTTCAATTCTACTGACTTAACAACTGCAAAACCAGTACCTTGATTAATTGTTGGTGGTGTTTCTCCTTGAGGCCATATTGCTACTCCACCTGCATAAGCACGAGCTTGCCATTGAGTTTTGGTATCTGGAAGACTCACTGTCAAACGAACTACTGCAGGTGTTATTGAAAGCTGAGTAAGTTGAGTAATTGTTAATCCAGATTCGTTAAATCTTTGATTTGACTTGACATCTTTTGCTGTGAGAGTAGCATTCAGAATATCAATGGTCATCCAGGTACGGTCAACACTCTTCTTAAGTTCTATTTCTGGTAGTTTACCGCTCGTTTGTAGAACTACTCCATCTTGCTTTACTTGGACATCTTCTACAAGAGTTGGCGTACCAGTGGTAGCAACTTGATTAACAGGAGCAGGGTTTCTTGGTCTTAGTATATTTTGATTACTCGGTCTCTCTATTCTGCGAGGAGCTAAAGGCGAATTTTGAGGTAGTGGGGGTGGAGACTGAGGACTTTGAGGTGGTGGGGATGGAGACTGGGAACTTTGAGGTGGTGGGGATGGAGACTGAGAACTTTGAGGTGGTGGGGATGGAGACTGGGGTTTAAGGTTAATATCTGAAGTAGAGGCAATCTTTTGAGGTGTGGGTATTTGCACAGTCCATTCGCTAGGAGATATGCCCCTAAATTGCACCTGTTTTGGGTCAAGAGTATACCCATTATTTAATTCTACTACAATCCTAGCTGTTTGAGAATTAAATTGTCCTACTCTAACTGCTTTTATTGCCCCACCGACAACTTGAGAAGTTCTTATACCACCTAAAGTTGTGCCAGGCAAATCTATAACTAAGCGAGTTGGGTTAGTTATTAATTGTGCTTTTGGCTGAACACCTCCTTCAGTAGTAAAAGATAGTCGATTCTGATTTGCTTGAAACTGCCAAGATTCTAGGGTAGCAGCTTCAGTAGGACTTCCAAGTACAAAAACACTGAGTATACTTGGAAGTAGATAGCGTACCATTAGATTTTTTCCCATCTGGGTACTTTTGAGAAATATCACACGATTTCCTGGATATATATTTTTCATATCAAGTTTAATACTTTATGAACCCCTCTAAATATAGATGATGTATTGATATACCCCTGATAATTTTTGGTGAATAGAATAATTATTAACCTGTAAAATTTACTCATACACCGAGTTCACACTTCAATAACTACTCTCAGCATAACTAGAGGAACATAGTATCATACAACTTCCTACATACTACATAGTTGTCAGTTATTCCAAATAAATTTATTAATTTGGACAATATTTTTTATTCCTTGTCGATAGTTGCGGGTATTATAGCGATTTTCTTTCATATAGCAGAAGCAAGAGGTTTAATGATTGAGTTGCGGGTATTATAGCGATTTTCTTTCATATAGCAGAAGCAAGAGGTTTAATGATTGATATTTCCTTGTTTGAGCTATTTCATAAGTACAATACAGTAATGACGACTGCTATTGGGAAAATTATAGATTTTTACAGATAGTTGTAGGTTTCTAAGAACGGTAAATTAAGTAGACCTATTAATCTTAAGGTCAGGTTAATTCTGTCTAAAATTATAGATATAGTTCCTTAAATGATGTATTCAATCTGAAGAGCAATTTTCTAGAGTGGCGTTGGTGATTGGAGGTATGAAATCAGTAATTTAGGTAAATTCATACCAATTTCATAAAATATTGCTACAGTGACGACACAGGGAACAGGGAACAGGGAACAGGGAACAGGGAACAGAGAAACATAAATATTCAAGAGGAAAAAAGGTGGAAATTTGAGAATTTATGGAATTTATAATTTTTTCTTTTAGGAATAAATCACAAATTAAGATGTAACTGCCTTTGGGTGAATTTGGTATAAGAGTAATTCTTTGAATGGCAAGATTAGATATTGTCTTTACTTAATTGACCGAAAAGTACATTTCTTTCTCCTGAATCCTGACTCGGTCCTCCTGACTCCTAAGTAATTAAGGTTAATATCATACAATAATCCACCAACGCCTCTGGAGTAAATTATTGAGATATATTTGTGCGATCGCATCATAGTTTGAAAATTTGCAGTCATCTTAAAAGTCCTTTGTATCTCGAGAAGCAGAAATCATACTAAAATGTATCCAGCAATCTCGTCCCTGTTGTTTAGCTTCATATAAAGCTTGATCAGCTTGGCCTATAAATGTATGGAGTGTTTGAGCCAATGAAGGGATCTGAGTCGTAACACCAAGACTGATAGTAACTATTTGTTTTTTCCCACTAGGATGAGGAATACCTAAAGCCTTAATCGCTGATTGAATCTGTGCTGCTACTTCACAAGCCCCACTTTGGTCAGTCTTTGATAAAATCACAGCAAACTCTTCCCCCCCATAACGAGCTAACAAGTCTGCCGGACGTTTCAAAACCCCTTGAGCTGCATGAGCTATTTTAATCAAGCATTTGTCTCCTTGTTGATGACCGTAAACATCATTGTATAGTTTGAAATAATCCACATCAAACATAATTAGAGATAAAAATTGTTTTTCTCTTGCCATTCGTCGCCATTCTTGGTCTAAAAATTCATCGAAGTAACGACGGTTAGAAATTTTAGTTAAACCATCCAGTCGAGCCAGACGTTCTAACTTGAGATTTGCTTCTTGAAGTGCATCTAGGGTTTTACCTAACTCATCTGCTTGTGAGCGAGTTTGAGCAAGTAGATGGGAATGTTCTAAAGCGACGCTAAACTGAGTTGCTAATTGTTTGACGAATCTAATTTCAGTGGAAGTCCATTCACGGCTTTTTTCACATTGATGAATACAAAGCAGTCCCCAAAGTTTTGAACCCATGATTAAAGGCATAATAATTTGTGCTTTAATCTGAAATTGCTCTAAGATTTCAATATGACAGTCTTTTAAATCAGCATTGTAAATATCTGTCAGCACTTGCATACGCCCCTGTTGATAATGGATGGCATACTGTTCGCCAAAACAATAATCATTCACTTTGATCGAAAGGGCCGAATCATAAATGGGTAAAACGCTTTCAGAAACAAATTCTCCATAGCAGTAGTTACTTTCTGGGTAGAAGCGGAATATGCCTACGCGATCGCTCTCTAGAGCTTTTCTGACCTCTTTGGCAGTAGTTTTAAATAAGGTATGGAGGTCGAGAGATTCACGAATTTCTGAAATTAAGTTGAATAAAATCATTTGTTGTTGGCTAGCTGCTTGTAAATCTTTGGCTTTTTGTTCGACTTCAGCTAGTTGTTCTGCTTGCTGCACTGCAAAGCCTAGTTGAACAGCAATTTGACTCAAAAAATTTACGGCAGAAGTTTCCCATTCATGGGGTTTAGAATGTTGATAAGCAGCTAGAATACCCCATAGTTTTTTTTTAATAAAAATAGGAGCAGTGGCATATGCTCTGATGTGAAATTGTTCTAATATTTCAATATGGCATTGTGACAACTCTGCTTTATAAATGTCTTTTACTACAAGTGTTTCATTATTGCGATACCGACCACCTTGATGCTCCTGAAGATAACTATCATTCCAAACGGTGTTTTTGTATATAAATTCGAGTTCATCCCAACCAACTTCAGCAAATTCAAAGTCACCAACAAATTCACCTCCCCAGTCTTCATTAAAACGATATACTGAGACTCGTTCGACACCTAAAAGTCTACAAGTTTCTTTTGTGGTTGTGCGAAAGATTGTTTCTAGGTCGAGAGATGCTCTAATCTTGCCGATCGCCCGATATATTGCTTTTTGTTGTGCATATATTTGCTCTAGTTGCTCAGTTTTTTCCTGTAGTTGAGCTTCTAAATTATCAATAGTAGGTAATCTCAATAATCTAGATGTTTGATTAATAATTTTACGGCCGATTATAGATAATATAGATTGAGGTCTTTTTTTATTCACCAGGATTTTTTATAAAAATTTATAAGCCAAATATAGCACTTTTAAAAAAAAATCTGTTTAACCGTATTTTCTTTGCTATTGATATTATTTAGGGTTTGCTGAAAAAGTATTTTAGTAGGAGACAGGATACAGGAGACAGGAGATAGGATAAATGGGAATGAGCGAGGAAGTAGGAGTAAGAATTGTAAGAATGATTTTTCTGCCCAACTATGCGCCTAAAATACTAACTTTTTGAGCGTTTTAGACTGAAACAGGCGCACTTTTTTCGTTCCCAAAAAGGCACTTGTCTTTATATGTCAATGTTTTTATATTTAATCAGCAAGCCCTATTTATATTTTTTTGTATTGAAAAGCGGAGTAGTTGAGCATTTAAATATGAAAAAAAATGATACTTAATCTAGATATCAAAGATAGAGGTAAATCCAATCTAAAAATCACTCCAGTTTATTGTTAATATTATTCAATTTTACTGGGTATAATGTAGCAGAAGAAAGAAGGAAAAAGGAAAAATATTGCGTTGTCTGAGTTTTAAGCTTTTGATATATCCTAACAGTAATAGACCTCTGCGGAAATTAAGATTTAACGACCTTTTTACAGGGGTTTCAGTTGAATTATCGGAGATGTCTAATGGTGACTCCTAATATAATATCCACACAATCTGATGAACCCACTTCACAAGAGGGGAGATATAGCCAGCATTTTAGTATTTAATATTGATATTAATTACTAAAGCCATAAAGTAAAGTTTGTTCATTGTTTTTCACCTCAAACAATGAACAATTAATTATGAAAGTTAGAGTAAAAGTATAGGCGATAGCTAACTATTAACTTCTTGTATTTGTGATGTTAAAAATCGATCCATCCACGCTTCTAAATAGGCTTGATTTGCTGCTTGTTCCTCTGGATTTTCTGTATCTAAAGGATGAGGTGCTAATCCTAAAAGTGCTGCTGTTGTTACACAAAACATTGACTTTTGAAAAGTCTGACAAATTTTGACTCGCAAATTATCTGTACCTCGATTAGTTTTTTGGTAAACTTCTAGAAGATAATCTGGTAAAAAATGTCGCATATCTTGCATTAGTAATGTGGGTGGAATTCCTGCCCCTCCAATAGGTAATGGATCTGCATATAAAGCACCGTAAGTAAATCGACTTTGTTCGTGGTCTATTTGTTGAGCTTGAGCATTGTATGAAACTGTTCCTAAAAATGGGGTGCCTCGGAAGAAAATTGCTTCTACATAGGGAACTGCTGTATCTATTAAAAATGTTAAACCTACTGATTCAGGAATTATTTCATAATGTTTACTTTTTACATTTACAGCATAGGTAATTGGTAAATTTGCTGCTGCGACTAATCCTGATAAAATATGATTTACTACTTGAGGAATAGATGTTATTTTCCCCTGGTCATACTTATCAGATAAGGTCATAAATATGTCGCTCATTACCCGCCAAAATTGACCTAAAGCACTGTAATAAGCTTGTTGACGTACCATGTCTGGTAAAAATTCTGGAAATAATTGATTGAGTGGCATTAACATCAAGTTTCCTGTAATTTTGGCATCTATTACTGCTTTTGCTAGTTGTTGAAATTCTGGTGAATCTAAATATTTATCGAGACCTCCACCCCCATGCCATAACATTCCTCTCATACAATATTCTGCATATTCATAATTAATCCGGTCGTGCCACCAAAACTTAAGTAATTTACCTAATGAAATTTTGCCGTTGAAGTATTTAAAAAAGGGAAATAATTCTAAAAATTGATGTTCGGCAATATAAATTAGATTCTTGGAATAGGCATCTAATACAATGCCATAACTTTTCAAAATTCCGACAACTTCTAAGACGTTTTCTGGTGTATCTTTTAGTAGAGCTTGACCAGATTTTAAACGATTAATATAGACTGAAAGTGGATGATTATTACATTTTAAAATGGTGTTTTTCATAATTGTTTTTCCTAAGTTTAATTTTTTTGATTTGCTAGAGTTGCTAATACTAAATCTCTCGCGTTTTTGCTACATTTTCTTAAGAGCTGGGATATAAGAAATAATAGTTCTTTACTTCATACTTACAATTGCTAAAAATATTGCTTAACCTTGCTTATTACTTAATAACTGAAGTGTTCTATAAATATAGTATTATTTTTAAGGATTGGTCTTAAGAGATATTGATATTTCATATTATTTTTATCCCCATTCCATTTTACAAAAATTGAATGATCTAGTTTGAATTATGAACAACCTAATAATATTATGTCCGGTTGAATAGTTATAAAAAATGAGATAAGAGTCAATAGGGGATAAGAAAGAAAAAATTTTTTTTATCGTGCTATTATCCGGACATGATATAACTGAAAAAGACAAATAATTCTCTATTCTGAATTCTTCTCCAAATTCTTCTTATCCAGAATAGTTAACGAGTAGAGGCAAGGGGATTGATCGCTGACTTTTTAACTACCTGTGACAACATAGGTTGACCTGCGCTCATTGTATTTGCTTCAGTTTCAGTCCAACGCAACATCCAATTTGGTTGTATTCCCAGAATAACTATCAAAATTATCAAGATAATGGCTGGTATTCTATCTGACCATTCTACAGGAGACAAATTCACAACTGTTTCAGATAACCTACCAAAAAATACTCGGTTCGCTAACAGCAAAAAATAGGCTGATGTTAACCCTGTTCCGATCATACAAAGAAGAGTGGGAACTGTAAACACGCTGAAACTGCCTCTAAATACTAAAAATTCGGAAATAAATCCAACCATTCCTGGAATACCAGCACTTGCCATTACTCCTAAAATCATCAAACTACCAATCAATGGTAAACCTTGTTCTGGGTTTAATAAACCACGCAATATATCTATGTCGCGAGTGCCAGCTTTTTTGTAAACTACTCCCACTAATAAAAATAGTAGGGCTGAAATTAGACCATGGCTAATCATTTGAAATACTGTTCCCAAAATACTGAGGGGAGTTGCTGCAGCACTTGCTAATAGAATATAACCCATGTGACCAACGGAACTATAGGCTACCATTTTTTTCATGTCTTTTTGGACAATAGCATTAAATGAACCATAAAGTACGCTGACTACTGCCCATATTGCTAACCATGGAGAAATATATACCCAAGCTTCTGAGAACATATTTAATCCAAATCTCAGTAAACCGTAAGTCCCTAGTTTCAAAAGCACTCCTGCTAAAAGTACGGAGATAGGTGTGGAAGCTTCAACGTGAGCATCGGGTAGCCATGTATGGAAGGGAACTAGAGGAATTTTAATGCCAAACCCGATGACTATTGCTCCTAATAATAATAGTTGAGTTCCTAAAGGTAGGGTATGGGCAACTACTTGGTCGTAAGCGAAATTAGATGAGCCACTTAACCACGCTACTCCTAGGAACCCAGCTAGGACTAAAATTCCTGAAATTGCTGTGTAAATCAGAAATTTTGTGGATGCGTAACCCCGTCTTGGTCCTCCCCAAATTGCTATTAATAGGTATAGAGGAATTAGCTCTAGTTCATAGAAGATAAAAAATAGTAGTAGGTCTTGAGCAAGAAAAGCTCCAAATACGCTGACTGCTAGCAACAATATTAGGGAGTAATAAAAACGGGGTCTTTTGATTGACTTGTCTGTGGCGTAAATAGCAATAGCAGTTAACAGGCCATTTAATACTACTAATGGCATAGATAAACCATCTATGCCAAGGGAGTAATTTAATCCCAGGGAGTCTATCCAAGGTACTAAAACTACAAATTGTAGATTTGGATCTTGTGGGTTAAATTCAGTCAGTAGTACTAAAGACCATACGAAACTAATTATGGCCACAACTAGAGCGATTTGCCTGGCTAATTTTGGCGAGAAAGTGCTTGGCCAAAAACCAATGATAGCGGCACCTATTAATGGCACTAAGAGCAGACCGTTAAGCATTTATTAATATTTTCCTTTGATGGGAATTGAGAGAGTGTTTGTAAAATGAATATTAAATCACGTAGGGTGCGTTAGTGTCACGTAATGTACCATCCCACAGCACGCGGTGCGTGAAGTGTAAAACCGATCATTATTCCAGAAATGGTAAGCGTGCCGTCACACACCCTACTTAATCTTTTGTTGACAAACAGTCTCTGAGAAATTGATTTAAGTGCAAATTACTTAATAGGATATTACAATATGTCCTATATTTTACTAAGCTTTTAGTTAGGAAGCGAGAGAATAGTTTTCAAGAAATATTAATTAGGAATTGTAATAATAATTTTTTTATTCTTAATACTTAATCCTGCATTCCTAGTTAAAAAGCGTTTCGGTACGGAAAATGCTGATAGCTAGTTAAGGTGTTTAGTAAAAATTGCAAAAAATTTTACTTTATTAGGTAAAAAAATCTGCAATATCAGCTTGTAAATTAACTTTTTATTTGCTCCTAAATCAAAAAAAACTACAAAAATAATTATTGAAAGTGCTTTCTATTTTAGTTTTGATTCCTCAGCCCATACGTCAATTATGGCAAGTTGGACAAACTGTACTTGGCTTAATTTTCCGCCATCCTCTGACAGGTGTTAGTGTAGTCCCAATTTTGCCTGATGGCCGGATAGTTTTAGTTCGTCGCCGTGATAATAATAAATATGCTCTACCAGGAGGTATGGTGGAATGGGGTGAAGATGTTACAACTACTGTGAAAAGGGAATTATTTGAAGAAACAGGATTAGAGTTAGTTAAAATTCGTAGATTAGTGGGAGTATATTCTGCACCAGATCGAGACCCTAGAGTACATTCTATTAATATTTTGGTTGAGGCTGATGTTCGGGGAAATATGAATGTTCAAGATACTTTGGAAATTAGTGATGTTCAAGCTTTTGAAGTTACATCTTTGCCGGATAATCTTAGCTACGACTACGACCTACAATTAAAGGATTATTTTACTGGTTTGACAATTTTAGCTTAATTTCGTGATTCTATAATCTCACATTAAAAAAGGATTATTTGAAGGTATTTTCACTTGAATATATAAATTTGGGTGAGATATCTGTTAAATTTTATAATTCCATAGTTATGCACTTTTTATGGCGTAATTCTCGTATCAAGTTGTCTGGTGGACTATTGTTTTGGCGTGAAATTGGTGGTAATTCAAATAATGTAGTTTTTCTACATGGGTCTTGGTATAACAGTAGTCAGTGGTTACCAGTGATGGAGCGGTTGAGTCTAGATTACCATTGTTTTGCACCAGATTTACCAGGGTTTGGTGAGTCAGAATTTTCTTCTACTCATTACTCTATCAATCAAATAGTAGAATCTTTGGCTGAATATATAGCTACTTTGAAATTGGAGAAAGTATATTTAGTTGCCCACTCTTTAGGAGGTTGGATAGCTGCTAGTTATGCTCTCAAATATTCTGAACAATTATTGGGCGTGATATTAATATCTCCTGAAGGAATTAACCTTGCTGCTGTTAAAGCACGTTGGCGGTTATTTAGATTCTTAATTCAAAAACCTTCTTTTTTGTGTTGGGTTTTACAATTAATATATCCTTTTGTTAGGTTATTAGGCGCTCACACAAAAATTAAGAATATTCTACAATTTCGACAAAAATTATTACTTTCTTCAACCGGAACTAAAATTTTATTTCGACGTAGGTGGACAGAAATTCAAGCTGAGTTATTGACAGCAGAATTGGCTTTTTTGAAAGTAAAAACGTTGATTTTACAAGGTTATAAAGATACGAAGATTGCTTTATCTATGAGTAAATTTTATGCGGATTTATTGCCGATGGCGAAACTTCATTTAATTAATTCTGGCGGTGATAATTTACCGGAACAAATGCCGGATGTAGTTGTAGAAGAAATTCGCGTATTTTTAGGTAATGAAGAAAGATAATTGTTAATGAGAGTCAATCTTTTTTAAGGCTGCTACTAATTGCTGAAGATGAGTTGTTTCATGGCTAGCCATTAGTCTAGTAGGGTGCGTTAGACAGCTACAATTTGAGTTGCTAGAGCCATTTTAGTATCTGTCGTAACGCACCATTGAATATGTGGAACGTTCAGTAGAAATATTCAATCCTGAAAATAAAACTTGATATTAAGACTTAATACTTAGAGGTGAAAAAGGTAGACGGCAAATCTTTACTTCTTATCAATTAATCTCAAAAATTAGGGTAGACAAAATCTAAATTATCAATTTAAAGAATGTATTCTACCATAATAAACATTAAACAAGTTTGACCGATTATTACATAAGGAACAAAAGAATAATGTTCATCATATTGACCATTGTTAAGTGGAAATAATAGAACTTTGTCAGATTGTTTTCCGAAAAGTTTGGGAATAATTATTGCGAGAATTAAATCACGGTGTTTTAAGAAAGCTTTGATATGTTTAGATTTACCAGATTTAGATTTAGTAGATTTAGCTGAGGATTTTTTTGTCAATCTAGGGTCATATCTATCCGTAAAAAAAATAGCTTTAAACCATTCAATAAACTCAAATTGACTAATATCTTTCATCTGGTCTAAAATATATCCTTCTTCATGTTCATAAGGGAAATACCAAGAACTTTCAAAACAGTTTAAATAGCGATCGCTATTAAGACATTGTTTTCCTAATTCAAAGAAAAACTGAACAACTCCCGAATCAATATCTTTTGATGTTGGGGTATATGTTGCTGGTTTAGCAAATAACTGAATATTCACAACAAACTCAGGGCCAAATGCTTTTCTACCAAACCATTTTTCCACTTCTAAAGTTTTTTCGATCGCCTCAAAAATGGATGGAGGAAAACCAAATTTTGGCAATAAACAAATTTCATCATTTAGTAAAATAGCTCGGTCAATATAATCTTGAGCTGCTGAACCATGTTGACTCAGACAAATGTTTAGTTTATCCATTAATCTAATTTATTATTAATAGGTTCAATCTCATTACAGTCATTCTTCAAATTAGTATTGCTTACCTAAATTAATTAATGCTGCTACTAATTTCTGAAGATGAGTTGTTTCGTGGGTAGCCATTAGAGAAATGCGAATGCGACTGGTATTAACAGTAGGTGGACGAATAGCTGGAGCAAAAATACCTTTTTGTTTTAAATATTCTCCCACTTCTAATGCTTCGGCTGCATTTTTTAGAGGAAAACAAATTATTGGGGATTGGTATTTTTTTGTAGTTGCTTTTACCTCGCTCCTCTGCCGATTTTCTATTTCTAGTAAATTAATTAGTGTCTCTACATTTTGCCATAATTTGAGACGACGTTCTGGTTCTTTTTTGATAATTTTTATAGCTGTTAAAGCAGCAGCAGTATCTGCGGGAGTTAAACCTGTTGTATATATCCAACTGGGTGTTCTATTTCTGAGAAATTCAATTAATTTTTTTGACCCAGCAACATAGCCTCCTAAACTTCCTAATGCTTTGCTGAGAGTACCAATTTGAATTAATTCTTTTCCTGTACAGTTAAAATATTCGACACAACCTCCTCCATTCATTCCAAATACTCCTGTAGCATGAGCTTCATCTACTAATAACATACTGTTATATTTTTCTGCTAAATCTAATAATAATGGTAGTTTACATAAATCGCCATCCATACTAAAAACACTATCTGTAATTATTAAACTGCGACGATATTTTTCTCGATATTGTTCTAGTTGATTTGTTAATTCTTCAATATTATTGTGGCTATATTCAATAATTTCTGCACCACTAAGAATGGCTCCATTTTTTAGACTAGAATGATTATATTTGTCTGATAAAATTAGGTCACGTTTACTGACTACTGAAGAGATTACGCCTATATTTGCTAAATATCCTGAACTAAAAACTAATGCTGTTTCTGTTTGTTTTAATTTTGCTATTTCAAGTTCTAATTCTTGATGTATTTCTCTATGACCTGTTAATAAACGAGAACCAGTACTACCTGTACCAAATTCTTTTGTTGCTTGAATAGCTGCTTCAATTAAACGTCGATCTCCTGCTAATCCTAAATAATCATTACTGGCAAAATTGATGAGTTTTTTTCCTTCTAATTTTATGATTGCACCGGGAAGACTGTCGATGGTTTTGACTGAACGATACCAGTTAGCTTTATGTATTATTGATAGGGATTTATCTATCCAATTATAGGGATTATTTGGCATTTTTTTTCTGATTTATTTTATTTGTCTTTACTATAGTAATTCCCAAGAAGCGTGAAGTACAAAATTCCTTTTTTTTAGGGAGTAGGAAGTAGGGAGTAGAAAAACAACTGTACCTCATTCATTAATTGATAATTGATAATGGATCATTGATAATTACCTCTGGTTAAAACCGTTACGGAATTGAATATAAGGAGATATTATTTATTCTCTTGGTCGATTGGATATGGTTAGGAAACCCATCCATCCCACCCTACGGGAAGCTACGCTAACGACCGCTTTTTTTCCCTTAAAAGGGAAGGCTTTAAACCCGAATTATTTAATAATTAATAATTAATAATTAATAATTCGGTAACTTGAGAAAAGCTATAGCAATTATCCATAATGTCTAATACAAACTTGATAAGTTTTTGTGACCGAAGAATTAATAATTAATAATTAAATAATTCGGGTGAATCTCATATTTGCAAAAATACTTTTTTCCTATATATTCCCTGTTCCCTGTTCCCTGTTCCCTGTTCCCTATTAGATAAAATTCCTATATACTTTAATATATTAGTAATTCCAGATAAAATATAGCAATCAGGAATTAAGATGTGAGAATTGAGGTGTTCCTTTAAAGCATAGAATATAGCAGTTTTCTTATTCTTATGTATTCGTTTCTTCCCTATTCTCTATTCCCTATTCCCTAGAACAAAAGTCTCCAATATCTCACAACTAAAATCATATTGCTATATTTATTGCTGACTTTTTAGATTTATTTTTAGTAGGCAAATATTCAAGTATTTGCTATAATAAAAGAACTGTCTAAAAATAAGCACCTTTGTTCTTTATCTCAATCTTGGTTGAAGACCCGCGCTCTTAATCCCCTATAGCCCCTATTTGAAAAGGGAAGATAAAAGGAAGCATGGGAAAATCTTAAAATTAATTGGTTTTCCCAACGGTGTGTTATAATTAGTGAGGCTGCTGGGCTAGCAGTTTCAGTCTGTGGAGCGACCGTAAGACCAAAAAAAGGTTTAGCCTTGGAGGCAGGTGCATAGAAGCAGAAACCTAAATTGCGAGGTTTAGGAATCCCGTTTTGTCGTTCAAGGACAAAGCCGGGAGTATGTCAATTAGTGAGGTAATAATGGCTAAACGCCGTAATCCAAAAAAAGAGAAAGCACAACGTAATCTGGCTTACGCACGTAAGTTTCGTAAGAAAAAAGGTACAGGTTTTTTTTCTAAGCGATATTCGTCTAAGTTTTCATCTAACAATAATGAAAATGGTAGTAACGAGCAAAATTCAGAAGAAACTGCTGCTGTAGATCAATAGTACATTTGACTGTTTAAGGTTCCAAGCGATAAATTTTGATATGTAAAATGTCAAATCTAGATTTGAGACTTAGCAACTCAAATCTAGAATCTGGCAATTAAATAAAATTAAATTGCCAATTTATGTTTAGCTGTAGCAATTTCTTTCTTTACTTGTTCAAAACCTGTACCACCATAACTATTACGTGCGGATACTACTTGTTCAGGAGCGATCGCTTGATAAATATCTGCTGCAAATTTTGGATGTAATTTTTGCCATTCTTCTAGGGTTAAATCTTTCAACAATTTATCCGTAGAAATACAAGTTTTCACAACTTTACCTACTAAATTATAAGCTTCTCGAAATGGTACGCCACGAGCTGCCAAATAATCTGCCACATCTGTGGCATTAGAAAAGTCTTCTGAAACTGCTTCTGTTAAGCGATCGCTATTAAACTCTAAACCTTCATTGAGTAAAATTGTCATTGCTTCTAGACAACTTTTAACTGTTTTTATCGTATCAAATAAACCTTCTTTATCTTCTTGTAAATCCTTATTATATGTTAGTGGCAGTCCCTTCATTATGACTAACATACCTTGTAAATGACCAAAAACTCTGCCTGTTTTTCCCCTAACTAACTCTGGCACATCAGGATTTTTCTTTTGAGGCATAATACTAGAACCAGTAGCACAACTATCAGTTAAAGTAACAAATCTAAACTCTTCAGATGACCATAAAATTATCTCCTCTGCCAAACGACTCAAATGCACCATAATTATACTAGCTGCACAGAGAAATTCAATAGCAAAATCTCGGTCACTTACCCCATCCAAACTATTAGCATAAGGCTTTTCAAACTTTAATAATTCAGCAGTATAGTGTCTATCTATAGGAAAAGTTGTACCTGCTAAAGCACCACAACCAAGAGGAGAAACATTCACTCGGCGATAAACATCCCCTAGTCGTTCCCAGTCTCTTTCAGCTTTCTGAAAATAAGCCAAAAGATGATGAGCTAAACTCAAAGGTTGTGCCCTTTGTAGATGAGTATAACCAGGAATTAAAGTTTCTATATTAGACTCAGCTAACCCCAATAAAGATGATTGAAAATTTCTTAATAAAGCCCTAATTTGCTGAATTTCTGATCGTAAATAAAGTCTCGTGTCAGTTCCTACTTGGTCATTTCTAGACCTAGCTGTATGTAATTTTTTACCTATATCTCCAGTAATTTCTGTAAGCCTTTTTTCCACAGCAAAGTGAACATCTTCCGCATCTAAATCCGGGTGAAATTTTCCTTCTCGATATTCTTGACGAATTTGTTCTAAACCCTTAACTAACTTTTCACCTTCGTCTGCGGAAATAATACCTGTTTTAGCCAACATTTTTGTATGAGCTACCGAACCAGTAATATCGTACTCAATCAATTCAATGTCAAAACTAATACTGGCATTAAATTTAGCTATAGTAGGATGCAACGCCTTTTCAAATCTTTTGCTCCAAGTTTGTTTCTCTTGCGTCATTTTACAGATTTTTTTTCTATTTAACTCTATTAGATGTGAGATTTTATCGCAATGGAAGGAAAAGACACAGACATCACAAGCTTCTTCCTTCTTCCTTCTGCTATGTAATTAAGGCAAAATGCTCTTAACCATCCAACCAATAAATAAACCAACTAATAGTGCCCATACTTGACCACATTCTATAAAATTGCTCCAAGCTTTTTGCACATCAGACCATAAGTTTACATCAACTTGTTGAGCCAAAAGTTGCCAACTATACAATATTTTTGGTCCTAACAAATCTAGAATATTAGTCTCATAAAATATCGGATTCAAACCTGATGTAGTTGTGGAAGTTATATTAATAATCATATATTTATTCTGCTGTAGAAGATTTTACTCTCATAACTACTAGAGTCATATCATCTGGATTTTGATTTCCTTCACCAACGAATTGTTTTACTTGAGCAAATAGGTAGTCTAATATTTTTTGTGGTTCCTGATAATTTTGACACGCAAACTTGAAAGCTTCACTCAATTTAATATCATCATAACGATCACCATTTTGATTAGCTGCATCTGTAAACCCATCTGTATAATAAATAATAGTATCTCCTGGATTTAGTTTAACTTGTGCTTCATGGTATTCAGGGTCTACTTCTAAACCAACTAACATTCCCAAAGTATCTAACTGTACAATAGACTTACTAGCAGCTTGCCACAACATTGGAGGATGATGGGCCGCATTGCTATAGGACAAAATGCGGGTTTCTGGATTGTACTCTGAATAAAACAAAGTCACAAATCTATGAGAACTTTCCAGGTCAGCATACATTACTTGGTTCAAATGTTGTAGGACTCGTGCTGGTGAGTGGCGGTTTAATACCTCAGCTCTTAACATTCCTCTAGTCATGGTCATAATTAAACCAGCAGGTACACCTTTGCCCATGACATCTCCAATCACAATACTCCAGCGACAGGGTTGCTGTTTTTTGTTTTTGGAATTCAACTGGTCGTAGTTGGAGGGGATAAAATCATAATAGTCTCCTCCGACTCGGTTTGCTGTTTGACAACGAGCAGCAAGGGTAATATCAGGAATTTCTGGACATTCTGGAGGCAATAGTTGCAGTTGAATTTCTGCTCCTATTTCTAGCTCTCTGTCCAAACGTTCCTTTTCTCGTAAGGATGTAGCTAATTCATCATTAGCAATAGCTACTGCGGTCTGGTCTGTTACTAAACGAATTAATTTTTGTCTAGCTGGTGTCCAGATATATTGTGGGTCGTGACTAAATACATATAGACGACCTCGTTCTGAGTTATTTACTAGAATTGATGCCCCAAATAATTGAACATCATTGCCTAGGTAGTTACTAACTTGATAGTCCAAACTAGCGGTTTGAATTGAGATTTCTTGTAGTTCTGCGGGTAAGGTTGTTTCTGTAATAAATTGACGAGTTGCTACTTCTAATGCCTGGCGAATATCTTGACATTGGCGACCTTCTTGGCAGTGTAGTTGTTGGAACCTCACTTGACCATTGGGTTTAAATAATACCAGTGCTCCTCCATCAGCATCGGTTACTCGACAACCAATTAGAGGAATCAATTCTAAAAACTGATTTAGATTATTGAAGCTACGCAAGGCAAAGCCAAGGGAACTTAATAAATCATTAACATTTTGTTGTTCTTTGTGTAAACGCGCCACCATTTGTTTGAGAGCATATACTGATGTTATTTGTGAAGATGTCTCACTGGTAGTTTGGTCTGTTGGTTCAGGGTAGTTTCGATGTACTGGCACTATAGTCATTTGTTTGATATATAGATTTGATTTACTTAAAGTCTGTTGATGCTTAATGGTTAGTTATACATTTTTAACTCAAGTTTTGACAAATTTTGGTTTCTCTAGTTGCTGTTATCTTGTCTCTGTCTTGTTTTGCTAAGAGTTTTGATTGAGCTATTTGCTTTGGTGCTATGACTTTCTTGAGTTTGATTTTTTTTAGATAAAATT
Organism: Okeania hirsuta; assembly: GCF_003838195.1. Classification (GTDB taxonomy): domain Bacteria; phylum Cyanobacteriota; class Cyanobacteriia; order Cyanobacteriales; family Microcoleaceae; genus Okeania; species Okeania hirsuta. The sequence goes on along the minus strand of NZ_RCBY01000109.1, from coordinate 3,079 downwards.
TTATTCCCTCAATTTAGGAGATTTAGTCTATTAATTTATCCACAATATCTTCAGGATAAATTCCTAAGTAAACTAAATTTTATAGTTTCAATATTTGATTTTTTGTAAGCATTTCCTGCGGAATGCTGCGCAAACAGCTATTAGCTGTCACCTCGACCCCAACAAGACTCTCTCCTTAAGAACAGTGTTTAAATTAAAATAGACTTTAAGGGCAAGGGAAGCAAATTTTGTAGTAAGACAATTAAATATTGCTTTGATCGTAAACTAAAAGCAATAGCTGATAGCTGATAGCTGATAGCTCATGGCTGACGGCTGAATGCTTACGATTTTTTTTACCATAATTAAAAAATTATCAGCTCAAAATAAATGCTTAATTTATGTTTTTTTTATCTAATGTTTATCTTTTTCATAGATGATATTTGAAATTATTGATTTTTGCTTGAATTGCTATTTTTGTAAATTTTATGCTGAATTTTTCTTGCTATTGGGAAATTTTTAGTTCCAATTTGAGCAAATAATATTACAAAATAAGTATATTTTTTTGACCAATATAAAATGATATTAAGCATCACTACTATAATTTTAATTAATATTCAATATTTGATTTTTTCTAGGCTTCGTATATATATACATAGAAGTTGAAGCAAAGGTTAGGACAGTTCAAAAGTTTAAAACTCAGACAACATAAGATTTTTCCTTCTTCCTTCTGCTATAAATATTATTTTTTAGATGAAGAGCAAACAATAATTAAGGTTCAGTTACCAAACAATAAATTTGTCTATCTCAGTTTTTTTTTCAGCGTCAAAGTATGAATAATATTGCTGCTATATTGATTTTTTTTCACAGCTAGATTTTAAGTTATTTTTCATACTAATTGTTACTAAATACTGAAAAAAATATCAACATTTAGCTTGTTTATTTTTATTTCCTGTAGTTCAAAGTAAATTTCAAGGATAATTCTTAACTTAAAAAATATCCCAAACAACACTATCATCTCATAGGAAAATAAAAATTATATAGTCTGACACTTCCACCTTAATTACTTCTACACTTAATACCGAAAAATACATCCGTTTTTTCACTACTGCTAGTACCATACCTTTACCAATATTCAACAATTAAGAGTGCTGAATATTTAACCACTTAGAAGAGCTTCAACAAACTCATAACTAGAAAATGGACGGAGGTCTTCTAGACTTTCTCCCACACCAATAAAACGAATCGGTAGACCTAGTTGCTTGACAACAGCTAGTGCAACACCACCCTTAGCAGTTCCATCAAGTTTTGTCAAGACTACTCCGCTGAGTTTAGCAGCTTTTGCAAATACTTCTGCTTGCCGTAAACCATTTTGACCAAGAGTAGCATCTAAAACCAGTAGAGATTCCACCACTGCATCTGGTGCTTTTTTCTGCACTATGCGGTGGATTTTACTCAGTTCGTCCATCAAATTTTTCTTGTTTTGTAGTCTTCCAGCAGTGTCCACCAGTAATAATTCTGTATTTCTGACTTGAGCAGCTACTATAGCATCAAACACTACCGCTGCTGGATCGGTATTTTTTCCTGCATTAGCAATTACTTCTACTTCACTCCGTTGTCCCCAAATTTTTAACTGTTCTACTGCCGCTGCTCGAAATGTATCTGCTGCTGCGATTAAACATCTATAGTTTGACTTGGTAGCTAAATGAGCAATTTTACCGATAGTTGTAGTTTTACCTGCCCCATTTACACCATTAACCAGCCAAATATTCAAAGTATCCTTTTCTGGGACAAAAGTTAAGTTGTAGGCAGGACTAATTGTTTCAGCATCTTTGAATGGCTGATCTAGGATATCTCTTAAAATGCTTTTCAGATAGGCGATCGCTTCTTCTGGGGGTAAGACTTCTTCACGCAATTTATTTTGTAGGGTTTCTATAACTAAGTCTGTTGCTTCTACTCCTACATCAGCTTGCAGTAACATTGACTCTATTTCCATCACCGCATCTTGATTTAGCGGTCCTTGGCCAACAATTGCCCGTAATTGATTGAGTAAGTTGCGTCGGGTTCTATCTAAACCTTTTCGTAATTTCGTGAGCCAAGAAATTTCTTCCACAGAAACTTGATCTGGGCGACGTCCTTGAGCTGCTAAAATTTCTGCTGACCAGAGAAATGCTTCATCAAGTATTAGGGGGTCTATTTCTTCTAGTTCAGTTTCTACGGTTGTTTTCTCAAGAGTTTCTGGTTCTGGTTCTTCTATGGCTGTTTCTTTAAGACGTTCTACCCTTGCTTGTCTTTCTGCTTGAGCCTTAGCCCAGAAAGGTAGTTGTTCAGATGTTTGAGTTTCTTCAAGAATTGAATCTGGCTTTACTTGAGTTTCTTCTTCGGTCGGTTTTGTTTGGCTAGAGGGGGTTTCCTCTACTATTGGAACTGGTTTAACCAGGGTATCTGTTTCTGTAGGTTCTGGTTTTTCTGCTGCAATATGCTCTATTATTGGAAGAGTATCTGATATGATTGGCTCGCTTTTTGTCTCTGTTGAGGGTGTTTGACTTTCTGGCTTTTCCTCTACATCAGAGGTCTCTGTAGCGATTTGAGATTCTTGTGAATCATTTTTTTTCTTTTCTTGAAGATTTTTGTAAGCTGCTTTAGCCCAACTCAAATAATCTTCTGTTGTCTGTCCTGACTCTTCTGTTGATTTTGCTTGTGATTCAACTTTATCTTCTGCCTGTTCTTTCTGTTCTTTTTCAGCTTCAGGTTTAGATGTCTCCTTTGAAGTTTTGTCTGAGCTGTCATTATACTGACGACGGAACCAATTAAAAACCATACTTATTTTAGATATTACTATTTTAAATAGTCTATTTTATACTGAGTTGGGTTCAACCATCGCATAATTACAGAACTTTTTGTTTGAGTAAACCACAAAATATTTTGGGGTTATTTTCCAGACTTATAGTTTATCCATTGGAACCCACATTCCGCACGACAAAATGTAGTATGCAAAGATGGTAAAAGTTGAGTAAGTATTTAGACTGATAGTATGGTTTAAGAAGCGATATAGCTGCCGCTAGGCTCCGCCAACGCAAATCATCAGTTGCCGGAACTTACC
>NZ_RCBY01000108.1 GCF_003838195.1 Okeania hirsuta | reverse complement strand
ATGAGAATTATCTTCTATTTCTCCCCTCAATCAAAATTACTGGAGTTGCCAAATTATCTCCTGAGTTGCCAGTCTCAGAAAATTAGTAAATTCATCAAACTATCTGCAAATATTTTTCTGAGGAGTCGGTAAATTTTGCCAAAGTTATCGGGATTTTTTCTGTGACAAAATTTGTGAATGAAATCAGAATTATCTTCTATTTCTCCCCTCAATCAAAATTACTGGAGTTGCCAAATTATCTCCTGAGTTGCCAGTCTCAGAAAATTAGTAAATTCATCAAACTATCTGCAAATATTTTTCTGAGGAGTCGGTAAATTTTGCCAAAGTTATCGGGATTTTTTCTGTGACAAAATTTGTGAATGAAATCAGAATTTTCTCTGACTCCCTCTTGTCAGAAAAAATTAGTAGAGCGAGTCAAACTTACCCTACTATTTCTACAACTAAAGTCTACAATTTAGGAATTTTTATTGCCGAAAAATCTGTCGATTAAACCTTAGCTTCTTCCTTAACCAACTTATCCCAACCTAAATCCTTCAAAGCATGATTTCGACGCAACGGACGAGTTACTAATTCCAAAATATCACGAGCATTTGTAAACCCATGAATTTGAGCAAAAGTAAACTCAACAGACCACTTAGTATTAATTCCTCTCGCTTCCAAAGGATTAGCATGAGCCATACCAGTAATTACCAAATCTGGCTTCAATTCATAAATCCTTTGAATCTGATTATAATTATCAGGTTTCTCAATAATCTTAGGCAAAAGCGTACCCATTTCGTTACAAGTTTTTTCCAACATTTCCAACTCAGCTTTTTGATATCTTTTATCCATATAAGGAATACCAATTTCTGAACAAGTCATACCACAACGAATCAAAAAACGAGCCAAAGAAATCTCCAGCAAATTATCACCCATAAAGAAGACAGATTTACCACGAATTAACTGAATATAGTCTTCCAAATTTTCCCAAATTTGCTTTTCTCGTTCTGCTAATCCTTGAGGTTCAATGCCAAAAACAGAACAAATCTTCTCAATCCAAGCCCTACTTCCATCCGGTCCGATAGGGAATGGCGCACCAATTAATTTACACTTCCGACGACGCATTAAAGTAGTAGCAGTCCGACTCAAGAAAGGATTTAAACCTGCCACATAATATCCCTCTTCAATTACTGGTAATTCTGTGTAACGTTTAGCAGGCAACCAACCAGAAACTTTAATCCCTTGCTTCTTCAATTCCAAAGTTAATTGAGTTACAACTGGGTCTGGTAAAGAGCCAAATAAAACTAAAGGTGGATGCTCAACATACTCAGATTCTTCCGCAGCAACCTCCTCTTTTTTCTTACCAAAACTTAAGAGTTTTTGTATGCCACTTCGTTCTTCTTTTTCCGCTTCAGGAGCTTGATTAGGACAACGAGCTGCCATAGCTGCTAAGACAGTATCTTCCCCTTGAGTAAAGGCATAATCCAAACCATTAGCACGAGCAACCACAATTGGAATACCAATTTCTGACTCTAATTTAGGAGCCAAACCTTCCAAATCCATTTTGATAATTTCAGTGGTACAAGTACCAATCCAAACTATCACACTGGGGTTCCTATCACGCTTAATTTGTAAACATAAACGTTTCAATTCATCATAATCATTTAACTTAGCTGAAATATCGCCTTCTTCTAACTCAGCCATGGCGTAACGAGGTTCAGCAAAAATCATTACTCCCATGGCATTTTGTAAGAAATAACCACAAGTCTTAGTACCAATTACTAAGAAGAAACTATCTTCAATTTTTTGATAAAGCCAAGATACACAACTAATCGGACAAAAAGTATGATAATTACCAGTTTCACATTCAAAAGTTAAAGCTTCAGGTGCAACAGTATTAGTCATAAAAAAATACTCCTATTTATCAATAATTTTTTTGGGGAAAAATCAATGCTAATGCTAGTAAAAAGTCTACTTTTATGTAAGCATTTTCTACAGAATCCTACGCAAACAGCCGTCAGTTATTAGCTATCAGCTATTAATCTTGGGAAAGATCATAGTAATCGATAAATTGAAAAATAATAAAAAATTATTGCCAAACTCTCTTTGCCCAACCTTAGAAATAATTATTCATTATTAATTGCTGAGAGCTGACAGCTAATAGCTGAATGCTTACTTTTATAGCACGACAAAAAAGTGTGAGGATCGTTGAAAAATCTATAAGTTGACAGGTAATAGGTAATAGTTTTGAGTTAAGTAGATAACTGATTTCTCATCGCTATGTATTAGACATAGGCGTGAAAAAGATATAGACTTTTTGTAAAAGTAGGGAATAGGGAAGATGTTTTTAGCAAAAAAACACGGAAAATGATTTTTTGAGTTATTAAACTCTAGTTTATAGCAAATAAAGGGCAAGTTTATTTTCTGGAGATGTCTATTGAAATATAGCAAGGAACGAGTTGGTGTTTGACATAAATTAATGATGAACCGTAAGACAGAGAAATACTTTTCCCACTGTTGCCTGTTGCCTATTTCCTACCATAGCATTGATAAATTACATTTTTTTGAACTGTGTTTTTTTTGAGTAAAAGAAATCATCCTTGATGCTAATACTATTTCAACCAGCACAGCCATATAAATCAATAGTTAATGTAACTTTTATATCTGCTAAAAATCAAAACATCGCAAATAAAACAAACCAGTCAATATCAATTTTCCTATTGTTTAACCGTAAGCATTCAGCTATTAGCGGTCAGCGCTTCCCTACGGGATACTACGCAAACAGCAATGAAAATGAACCTAAATAGCTCAACTTAGCTGATGCCTTTGGTTTTTCCCAGACTTTTAATTCTTGCTCAAGCTCAATCCTAATTCCTCCTCCAAATCCAATAAGCTAGGAAAGGTGAGAGCTGAGAACTGAGAGCTGAGGGCTGTTTGCGCAGCATTCCGAAGGAAATGCTTACGTTTATCCCAACAACCCTTCAAGATCGTCATCATTAGAAGACTTTTTATCACCTGCTAAAGAATCTAGATCGGCCTCATCCAAATCTAGTTCATCTCCATCGAGATCGAGGTCCAAATCTCCCAAATCATCAGAAGACAAATCATCAAATTGATTATCATCTCCCAAATCGCTAAGATCCATATCACCCAGCTCATCCAGTCCAGACTCATCCAACTTTGCCGATGTATCTTCAAATGGATCGGGAATATCTTCTGCCACAAAGTCGGAGCTATCTTCTCCAAGATTTAGATCGTCAGAACCATCTCCATCTAGATCGCTGAGGTCAAGGCTAACCAAGTCATCTGCTGCTTCTGCTGCGGACTCCATTCCCAAGTCCAAATCATCATCCACTTCCGAGTCAGAATCCAGTCCCATATCTAACTCATCCACTTCTGATTCTATTCCCAAGTCCAAATCATCATCCACTTCCGAGTCAGAATCCAGTCCCATATCTAACTCATCCACTTCTGATTCTATTCCCAAGTCCAAATCATCATCCACTTCCGAGTCAGAATCCATATCCATATCCAACTCATCCACTTCTGATTCTATTCCCAAGTCCAAATCATCATCCACTTCCGAGTCAGAATCCATATCCATATCTAACTCATCCACTTGTGACTCCAGGTCTAACTCACTCTGGTCATCATCAAGCAGATCATCAGCATCAGATTCCAGATCCAATCCTGAAGCCATAATAGCAGCTCCACCAACAGCGGCAGCTCCACCTACTACTGCAGCAGTACCCCAATTATTAGAATCTTCATTCTGGTCTGGCATAATTGGGGAATAAGATCCTGGTGACTGTTGAGGATCGTCAGACAATATTGATGTTGATTTGTCTATGGAAGAATCTTGTTTTTTACCTATGGCAATGTCTGGGTCAAAATTTAACCCTAAAACTTCTATTAAACTATCTGCATCTGCCTTGAGTTTAGAGAAAGGCAACATTAATGCCTCTAACTCTGGTTCCAGGGCATTAAGAATTCCCAAGATAAGGTATGACACAGGTCTCCTTCCTCCATCAGGAGTCTGGACCGTATTTTCATCTGTCATGTGCAGTACCAACCATGAGCGATTTTTTTGGTAGTACTGCAGCCATTTTTGTTTGAGGGACGTTGATAATTGTTCAAAGAAAACCATGACTTATATATTCCTTATCCTGAGAAGAGCTAAGTCTATTAAACCATCATCAGGTCAAGCTTTTCATCCTCTGATACAACTTCAGGTTTACTGGGATTTAAGTAGAAATCAGAGAGTAAGGAGAATAAATCGCGGTCTTGAGATTCGTTGGGCACTACTCCTTCTGGCAATGCCAAAATTTGGTCGGCAATGTTCAGGTAATAGTTACAAACGTATTGGAGTGAAGGATCGTTTTCGGCCATCTCGAACAATGTTTTGCCTTTGACACGAGAAACTCGAATATCTTCAATTAGTGGTAGGACTTCTAACACTGGCATTGGTACGGCTTCTATATATTTATTAATTAGATCGCGCTTGGATGTACGATTACCTATTAGGCCAGCTAAACGTAGAGGATGGGTACGAGCTTTTTCACGGACAGAGGCGGCAATGCGATTAGCTGCAAAGAGAGCATCGAAGCCATTATCTGTGACAATCATGCAGTAGTCTGAATAGTTTAGTGGAGCTGCAAAACCACCACAAACTACGTCACCGAGTACGTCAAATAGAATGACGTCGTATTCGTCAAAGGCATTTAATTCTTTGAGTAGTTTGACTGTTTCGCCGACAACGTAGCCACCACAACCTGCTCCAGCGGGTGGTCCACCTGCTTCTACACAGTCTACACCACCGTAACCTTTATAAATGACATCTTCTGGCCAGATATCTTCGTAATGATAGTCCTTTTCTTGTAGGGTGTCAATAATTGTGGGGATGAGAAATCCTGTGAGGGTAAATGTACTATCGTGTTTTGGGTCGCAACCGATTTGTAGGACTTTTTTACCACGTTTGGCTAAGGCAACTGAGATATTGCAGCTTGTTGTAGATTTACCGATGCCGCCTTTTCCATATACTGAGAGTTTCACTTTTTTTTCTCCTTGATAATTTTTTAATTTAGATGAGGCTGAAGAATTTTTAATAAGCTCAAATTTTGTCTATTTTTCAGCTTGTGTTTGATTGCAGTGAGCTGTCAGCTTTTTTGTTTCTCTTGTGGGGAGAATGAAAAACTGGCCAATGTACTTATTTGATACGCAAACTGCTGGTTATGGAGATAAAGTCCAGATTTATTAAAGGTTTGTCAACCTATTTTTTTGGGCTTCTGAAAAGAATTATTGTCTAACTTCACTACAAAAAAAAGAGGGGCAAGATTTATTAGATGCTGTAAAAAGAATTATTGAGATTTAGTATTTTATAAATTTGATTTTTTATTTTAATTAATCGCTTTTAATCTAATTTAATCATCTTATAAATTATTTGTGTAATTTATTTATTATAAAAAGTAACAATATTAAAAAAATTAGACCTTGAAGAATTTTAAGACAAATTTGATGGCTCAAATCAAGGCGATCGCAGACTTTGATATAAGAAGGGTTCTCTGGTTTGCTCTGATAATGAGACCATTGCCCAATAGTAAATTCAATTATTTAGGAAGACAATTGCCCAAGGTTAATTTTTATAACAAAAAATTTGATTAGTCCAAATAGATTTCTATAGGAAATTGGGCAGAAAGCAAAGGACAGAAGATAGATACTAAACCTATTGGTCAGAATTAATGGCTTCAATACCAATTTTTAGGTCGGAAATTCTCTTTTTTGTCACAGGAACATCTCCTGTAGGTGTCTTATTATTCGTAACATTCTTTTTTCAAGCATTGCATAATACCAATTACTATGCATTAATGCTTAATTTAGGTAGCACTTCAATTTAAACCCCGTCTTTAAGGCTATGCTTTACCCATATCTATTGAATTCAAGTGCAGGATAGGGAAGAGCAGGGAGAGGGCGAAGGTAGGGAAGTAAAGACAAACCTGGCATAAATCATTCCGCACAGAGGTAGGTAAAAGCAAATCAGCAATGGGTGCACCATTTGATTTCTAACAGCTAGAATGGCCGGAAAATTACGCTGAAATAAAATCCAGAGTCTTGAGCATTATTGCCACGATCGTCCAGGTCTACTAAAGGGATGCCATAGTCTAAACGCAAATCAAACTGTGGCAGTGGTTGCCAAATCAAGCCTATGCCTGCCCCTGCTAAAAATCTTTGGTCTGGTAAAAATTCATTATTAGGGTTACTACCATCATTCCAAACAGCTCCAATATCTATAAAAGGAGTAAGTTGTATTGATGGTAAACCAGACTCATCCCGATAGACGGTAATCCGGTCTTCTATAGAAAACCGAAAACCATTATCCCCGGAACGTATATTCTGGCGATAGCCCCGTAACGACAAACCACCGCCAATAATAAATTGTTGGTATGGCAATAGAGGAATTGAGGATAACTGCAAATCTCCCTGGACAATCAATAAATGATTAGCACTTAATCTTTGTACCCTTTGCACTTGGCCTAGCCAACTGAAGAAATGTCCATCGGGTTGAGGATCTTCCCTCTCTGTCGCGTCAAATAAATTAGTGCCAATATTAAATTGCGATCGCAAAGCCCAAGCTCCTTGAGAGTCTCGGCGAATGTAGTCTTGTCCCAACCTAATCACAGTAGTACTGTTAACACCATCTTCTTCTGGAGTTTGAGGGTCATCAAAAAGTTGATCGTCCAAAAAAGTCTCTGTACGCTGATAACTCAAGCCTACAGAAAAAGCTAACTCTTCTCTAGGAGTTTGTAGAAAAGGCTGACGGTAACTAAACTCATATACATCCGTTGTGCCACTAATCTCTATACCTTCAAAATCTTGACCAATTCTATTACTGTTGGGTGCTGCTCTAAACTGTAAAGTGCCATTCATAGAGTTGATGGGCAAATTGTAGATAAAGTCAAAAACATCTGATTCATCGCTAAAAAGTCTGGTGGTGTTGTAGGATGCCACAAAAAAATCACCCCGCCCTGTCAAGTTGCGATGTAGTAAAGTCGAACCTATTCTTTCAGAGCCGACTGTGGGAGGTGAGTAATTATCAGTATTTATACTAAACTCAAGAGGGTTTGCTTCTGTAACACGAACAATCAGAATACTCTCTCCTGGATTTTCGCTAGCTCGCAAACTAGCTTCAATATTTTCAAATAAAGGATTACCCCGAAGTAATCGTAGTTGATTTTCTAGTTGAGCAGTGTCCAATGGCTGACCTGTTCCAAGTCGTATCCGATTTTCAATATAAGATTTTTGCAATCTTTTTGTACCTTCTATTTGGACTTCTCCCAAAATTCCTTCTACAACTTGAATCCTAACTGTGTCCTCGGTAATCGTTTGGGGTGGTAAAATTGCTCTTGAGGTGATATAGCCACGTTCTAGATAAATTTCGGTAATTTTATCTGCTATTTGCCGAAGTTCTAATAGGGTAACTAAACGTCCTTCTAATGGCCCAATGAGGGAATTAATTTCTTCTGGGGTTAAGATTGTACTTCCTAATACTAAAATTCTCTGCACGGGAATTTTTTGAGTAGGCTCATCTGGCAGAGGTTGAGGTGGTGGTGATTTTTTGAGTTCTTCTTCTTTTGGCTCTTCTGGTTGAGTTGGTTGGGGAAGGGGTTGGAGAAAGCGATCGCGATTTGGATCTGGTCGGGGGTTATCTGGTAAATTTTGTCGTATGTCTTGATTTGTTGGAGTATTTTGGGCATAACTTGGTTGTTTTGGAGTTAAGGTATCAATAATTTGAGGGTGAGTGAGTCTTTGCTGAGTATTGGATAGGTTTTGAATTTGAGTTTGTATTTGTATAATGTTTTTTTGTTGAGGAGAAGTTTTGGAGTTGGCTATTAATTTTAATCCTTGATTTTTTAGTAATTTAGAGCTTAAAATTTTTCGTTTCAGGTTTTTATGTTGATATTTATAAATTAGTTTTGGAGTTGATTTTGATATTAGTTTAAAGTTTTTGCATGACAAACAATGCCCTTTTTTGGTTTTCACTGAAGTTTTATCCCATAATTTATCCACATCTGCAGTTTTGGATACAGCTTGATTAGCTAATAGGCAAATAATTATAAATGTAGTAGGAATTAATGTGATAAATTGAAACATTGCAATAGTTATGCTCTAGGTGTAATTTGACTTACCAAAAAAAAAGGTGCATTCTGGTTCCTATATTGATCTAATAACGTCAGCATTTCCTGCGGAATGCTGCGCAAACAGTTGTTAGCTATTAGCTAGCTGACTGCTAATAGAAATCTGGCGAAAATCAAAAATAAAATCAATTATTATTCATAAATTATCAATTATTTTCCCCTGTTCCCTGTTCTCTCTTTTCTGGAGATTTATAATAGCTGAATGCTTACCTAATAACAGCTAAAAAATAATTATTTATTGAGAGATAAAATGCGCCTAATTGCCGAAGAAAGTATTGGTATTAAGTTTTGCTATATTTCTTTAATAGGGTATTTATTCTATAAAATATAAGTTTTTTGTGAAGCATTAGCATAAACAATTGAATTTTGTCAATAATTGTATAGTAAACATCAGACGCATTTAGATTTTATTTTCTCTATTCAGGGTGACTTTTGACAAATAAATTATATAGTTTCAATACTAAGTAGCTTAGTAAACGAATACTCAAAACCTACTGCGAAAATATTTATTCTGAATTTAACACGAATTTTGAATCACCTAAAAGTATGCAAAAACAATATTCTGGACCACGCACTATTAGACCAATTGGAGTTGCCTCACTACATAGTATTGCTTTTTCTAGAGAGATTCTCTATGCCATTGACAAAAACCGTGGTTTTCTGCTAGAAATTGACCCAAAAACAGATAATACAACAGTTATAAATCCCTTTCAAACTAATGAATTTATTGATGTTACAGGTCTCGCGCTTTGGAAAGATACTCTTTGGTTGACAAGGGAAAATGAAGTTTATTTCTGTCTCAATGCAATTGGTAATTCATCAGAGGGACGCCGAAAATGGCAACATTTTTTCACTTTACCTTATCCTGCTGATGGAATTGCTGTTTGGGAATCAACAGTTTATGTCACTTGTCAAAAACTAGGTAAGATTTTTGTATTAGATAAAAATACTAGACAACAAATTACTGGGTTTTATGCTCCAGGAATAGGGTTTGAAAATATTACAGTACAAGATGAAGAATTGTGGCTTTGCGACCGCGAGGAGCAAACGGTTTATTGTTTAGAAAGAGCAACGGGTAAAGTTAAGTTTAGCGTACTGACTCCTTTTGAAAGTCCTACGGGGTTAGCATTTTATCTGGATATAAATACCGGGGAAAGACAGCTTTATGTCGCTTATGCTGGAGACGAACTTTATATTAGGGATGATCCAAACTCAGAAAAACAGTATGAACTGAGTAAGCGCGATCGCTCTTTTATACATCCTCTTTATTTTTATTACAATGAACAGGAAAAGTATGCTGTTTCTAATGTTTTTTTAATAGAGATGTCTTATGTTGAGGAATTAGAACCATTAGATGAAGTTTTTTTAGAAGATTTAGAATGGCGTATTGCTTTACCATCAGAAACTCATCGCCAAAAAGTTAGGGAAATTTCTCCTATAGGAATACCTTTTACTGAAGAAATTCAAAATGGTGAAAAAGTTGCTGTTTTTCGGTTTAAACCATTGCGTCAAAGTGAAAGGCGTATATTTGGTTGGAAGGCGTTATTAGAAGTCAGGGCAATTAAGTACCAAATTCAACCTTTTAATGTAGAAAATATTCCGGAATTGCCAGAAGGTTTTCAGGAAAAATATCTGGTAGATAATGATAATTTGGCGATGGATAAAGAGATAGTTATCCAGGCAGCAAAAGATGCTATTTTACAAGAAAAAAATCTATTGCGTCAACTTCTCAATATTCGGAATTATGTCTACGATCGACTTTCTTATGGAGTAACAACTAAGATTGATACTCCAGATATTGTATTAGAAAGAGGTGTTGGTTCTTGTGGAGAATATGTAGGGTTATTGTTAGCTTTGGCACGATTAAATAATATTGCTTGTCGTACAGTGGGTCGCTATAAATGTCCAGCTTTTGCTGATAGAAAAAGTGTGCCTTTAGAGCCAGAATTTAATCATGTTTGGTTAGAATTTTATCTACCTGGTTTTGGTTGGGTTCCTATGGAATCAAACCCTGATGATTTACAAGAAGGAGGCCCTTATCCGTTAAGGTTTTTTATGGGTTTAGCTTGGTATCATGTGGAAATTGGTAAAGGAATTAAGTTTGAAACTCTGAAAAGTAAGGGGATACCTGTTAATAAGGAAAAAATTTCAATTGGTAATTTGGCAATTAATCATGTTAGGTTTACAATTTTAGAAGAGCGACCTGGGTTGTAGTTGCAGAAGGAAGAAGTAATATCATGTCCGTTTGAATACTTATAAATAATGATCGAGTAGTCAGGAAGACCGAGTCAGGAGGGAAGAAAAAAGAGGAAAAGCAGAAAGTGTTTTGATCACTAATTATCCGGACATGATATGAGAGGGAATAAGGAAGAAGAGAAAGAACAATTATTTATTACATTCTGTATATGGAAATAATTATTTTGGAGAATGTTTTTATGTAAATATAGGCGTTGGTGATTTTGGCTATGATTTTTTTAAATGGTGATCGCCTAAATACTAATTAAAAAGCATTTTATACTTTATAAATTTAGCTTTCATAGCTTGATTCACCAACGCCTAAATATAGTTTAGTTACTCTAAAGCATTTTTTTTTGATAAAATCTAAAAGAAAAAATCTAAAATTTGAGGAGGAGTTGTGGAATTAACAGTCGTAAATATTATGGCGATAGTAGCATCAGGACTAATGTTAATTGTTACTGGAGGTGTGATATATTTAACGGCGGCTGAGTGGCGCGATCGTAGACGTCAACAAAGGGATAAAACCACTCGTTGAAGACATTTTTTTCTCTACTTTCATTTTTAATCATGGCGATAATTTCATTATCGTCTTTTTTTTGTGACACTTTATTTACTAGTTGTACTCTATTGTACTCCAAAGAATATAATACCAGTTTGATAAATGTTTGCTAAAAATAATAGAGATGAGGAGAGGAGAGAGAATATATAATGAGCGTGTTTTTTTTCGTAGTGTCAATTAGTATAATACCAGTTTCATAAAATATTGCTACAGTAGTTTGGTCTGTTGGTGGAAATATAGAGATTAATCGTGTAACTACCTTTTTTGAATTTGGTATAATTTTATTGATCAGCAATTATTATATCATGTATATCATGTTATCATAGAGATTATTGATAATAATTTATATATTGCTGTCAAAACTTATCGATATAATTAAGCAATAAAACATATCATTTTATTGCTTTTTTTTCTTACTTTATCCAACGTCAGTCTTTCCTTCTTCCTTACCTACACAGTTTGTAATACAGCAGTTTTCAAGTTGATCAGGTACAAAATTTTATGCTTTTAGGGAACACGGTATCTGAGGACAAGGAATGAATCAAAATTATAGATTAATTTTCAACTGTACCTCACTATCCTGAAATTTGCTGTATTCTCTTTTAAAAATCGTATAACACTTCATCATTGCTTTTAAAAATCGTATAACACTTCATCATGCTTATATGAAATTTGATATTATTAGTGCAAATATGGCACTAGCAAGAATTTATGGTTATCATTCACCAGAAGAGTTACTCAAAAATATTAAAGATATTTCTCGACAGCTTGATTACGATCCTAACCGCAGGCAAAAATTTGTAGCAGCAATGAGAGTAGATAATGCTGTATATAATTTTGAGTCCTTAGCATATCGCAAAGATGGTCAGACAATTTGGGTTTCTGAAAATGCTCGTGCTGTACATGACTCTCAGGGCAAATTGTTGTATTACGAGGGTACTGTTTCTGATATTACTGAGCGGAAAATGGTGCAGGAAGCTTTAAAGTTTCAGCGAAAACAAATGGAACAGTTGCTGCTAAACATTTTGCCAGTTCAAATTGCTCAACGTCTACAAGAAGAACAAAGGGCGATCGCTGATAGTTTTGATGATGTGAGTGTGTTATTTGCTGACTTGGTGGGGTTTACTGAGTTTTGCTCCAATGTTTCTCCCATTGAACTTGTAAATTTTCTGAATTTGATTTTTTCTAAGTTTGACCAACTGACTCAAAAACATCATTTAGAGAAAATCAAAACTATTGGGGATGCTTATATGGTAGTTGGGGGTTTGCTAATTCAGCTAGATAAGCATTTGGAGGCGATCGCTAATATGGGACTAGATATGCAGGTTAGTTTTGCCAATCTATGTGATCGGTTAGAAAAACCTTTGAATTTGCGAGTTGGTATCCATGTGAGACCTGTGATTGCTGGAGTTATTGGTCAAACTAAATTTATCTATGATTTATGAGGCGATACTGTCAATATTGCGTCTCGGATGGAGTCTACTGGTATTTCTCGTAAAATTCAAGTTACCAGTCTTGTATATCAGCGACTCCAGAAAAAATTTGTATTTGAACAGCGGGGTAAAGTTTCAATCAAAGGGAAAGGAGATATGACTACTTATTTTCTTAAGGGAGTGAGGGAGTAGAGGAGTGGGGGATATTGAAGTAATTAGGGTTTGCTGAAAAAATTGGTTGGTGGGGGTAAGACACGGGGACACGGAGACACGGAGACGCGGAGATGGGGAAAACAGGCAAAGGTTTCGGCCATTTGATCATTTTCTTTGTGGGTTTAATACCCCACCGTCAACGGGGGTGTTCAAAATTACATGGGGATTCTAACCCCAAGTAATTTTCCTCCTGTCTCCTGTCTCCTGTCTCCTGTCTCCTGTCTCCTTCTTCAAGTGAAGAAATTTTCTTGAATTTCAGCAGAGAATTTCAATAAATTGATGCAAGTAAGAGCAAATAATATCATGTCCGGTTGAATAGTTACACTTTGGAGGAAAAAAGGCAGAAGGCAGAAGGGAAAGAGCAAGGTTAGAAGGCAGAAGGTTTTTTATAACTGATTATCCGCAATTCGTAGCTCCCCCGGAGGGGAACATGATATAACTAGGGTTTGCTGATTAAATCTGAAAGTCTTGACTGATATTGGTTTGAGCAATTTTAGGTCTGGAAAAAGTACCAGCTTTTTGGTGGAAAAAGCTCAAAAAGCTAGTATTTTGGGATGATTATGGCAGAAAACTTGAGGGACAATTCTGACTTCTACCTCCTCGCTCATTCCCATTTCTCCCCTCCTGGGAGGGGGAGGGGCGAGGGGTGGGTTGTCTCCTGTATTCCCATCCTGGGAGGGGTTAGGGGTGAGTTGTCTCCTGTCTCCTGTCTCCTTGTTCTATACTACATTTTGTGGTGCGGAATGTGGGATACGACCTCTGAATTCTTCACAAGCAGCGAATAACCTTGACTTGGTCATAAGCTTTCCTTAATTCAGCCTCACGTTGGGGACTAGAGCGTCCGTAGGTGCCTTGACCTCGTAATTCTTCTGGAGTCGGGACAGTCGTCAAAACTTCTTCTCCTAGATCGTTAAACAAAACTACAGATTCAATCTTGACAAGATGTTGTTGATGTTGCCGATATAAATCGATATATTCTTCTACTACTTGTTGCCATTGTTGGGGCGGACAATAACTCCGCTCTATGAGAAGAACAAAATTAGGCACAGGCAAAACCTGATTGAGCACCAAACCTGCGACCATAAAGCTCAACCAACCGAGTCCAAGAATGGTTAACAGGTAACGATTTAGTTGTTTCATTTCCGTTCTACTAAACTTACCCAAACTTACCCATGCATGACTGCATGCATCTCTGGAGCTAGCTTTCTGTTTTCCTACGGAATGCTGCGCAAACACTGAAGACCACTGACCGCAGTCTGCAACTTATCTTCTCCACAGGCTTAAAATTGGCGGGAACTCCACCTACTGATGCACATAGTTTTCCAAATTGACCGCAGCGTTTCCTGCGGAATGCTTCGCAAACAAGTCTCTGTCATCTTCAAAATTAATAGTAGCAGAACATCAGCAGAACATCAATTTATTTTCAATATTTCTTAATATTTGTCAAACTTTGTCCAATTTTTTTACTTCAGTAGTTAGCCCTATAAATTAGTCTGGAATAAACCTTTTAGGAGTTCTTTGACGGTTTCTGGAGTACCAGTTTTAACGGTAGATTCCCGTAGAGCAGCGATCACTGCTAATTCCTGTTGATTCACATCCCCATAAGCAATAGGATAAACCCGCACCCCACTGTATTGGAGAACGTCTTTGACTTCTGCGAAGACAAAACCTTCATTGGTTTTACCATCAGTTAAGACTAATATATAAAAAAGACCATTAGGATTAGCTTTCTTTTGTTCGAGCAATTTCCCCAACGCCACCATCATTCCGTCATACATAGCGGTTCCACCATCGGCACGTAAATTATCAATAGCAGCTAGAAACCGTTTGTGCTGCATTTCATCAAAAGGAGCTAATTCCACCATTTCGCTTGGGCGCTCGTTATAACTAATTAAACCTAAATAATTACCTGGATTAATTTCTTGACTAGCAATGCGCAAACCCTCTTTTACCTTCGCTAGAGGTTGTCCTTCCATCGAACCACTGGTATCGATTACCGTCATTAAATAAACTGTACGTCCTGCATCTTTCTGACGCTTCCAAAATGATTGAGCAGTGGTTAAGACTTCTCCTGCTGGAATCGGGGGAAGATTGGGAGCCAAAAGATAGTCTGTCTCGACAAACCCTTGTTGCTGGGCCAGTTTTTTCATGGCATCAGAAGCAGCAAACTCAGCAAATTTTTGCAAGGCTTCTTGTTGTTTGGCTGTATTCCAGGCAAATCCGACCAGAGGATTATTATGAGGAATGCCAAAGGGGATAAAAACGGTTTTCTCAAATCCAGGTACTTTTTTGAGTTGCTGATAATTTTGATATTCCAACGGAAATGCTTGTAACTTATCCTTGTCGCGGATAAAAATTTCTTGCAAGTCTAGAGTCGTGGTTGTGGTAATCAATACCTGTTTCTGAAAGCTTTGAAATACTGACTTGACTTGAGGAGATTCTAAGTCAGCAATTGTTAGGGGTTCTCCATCTTGTTGGTGTCCTGCTGCTCGCCAAAAGAGCGAGTAGAGCAGATTCAAAGCAGTAGCACTACTGTAGGGATTGGGATAGCCAACGGAAAGTTTACCAGAGGCGATCGCATTGAGCAACTTGTCAAAATTCACTTCGCCATTTGCAGCTAATTCCCGATAAACACGTTCTTGAAGGACAAAACCGCCAACGTTCGGCACTAAACGGGGAAGGATAGAGATGGTTTTAATTCCTTGACTTGACAGCATTGCCACCCACAAATCATTAGAGGGAGAATACCCTGTCGGTGTCACTTTGCCAGCCGCCAAGTTATTGGCTGCTGGCAAAGTGACAGCATTGCCACCCACAAATCATTAGAGGGAGAATACCCTGTCGGTGTCACTTTGCCAGCAGCCAATAACTTGGCGGCAGTTCCCGAAGGAATTTTTCTCACCCCGACCTGAATAACTTGACCGGAACTAATGGTTTTTCTTTCTCGGTTAAAAGCTTGAGCAACTTCTACCAACCAACCTTCATTTTGCTTTTTGATATTGGCTTTTTCTGAAGAACTGAATATTTCGAGATAAACTACCTTGGGGTTTGTAGAGGGTTGAGCAGCATAAAGAGGAAACTGTTCAATAGGAGGAAGAGGTTCTTGAATCCCATCGATAGTGTAGCGCGAAGCTACTCGATCGGGAATTAGGGATGTGGCAACGGAAATCTTAGGAAGTAACTTTTCCTGAAGATATCTCTCTGCACTGGCAAAGGAATCTACCTTTTGCTCGACTACACATCCCCAGAATAAAGCAAGGCAAACTCCGATGAGAAACCAGAAACGTCCTTTTTTGAGCATAACTAACCTCCATGGATTGACGATGATTTTGTTCCGATCTTATCTAAGACAGTTTGATTTTCAGCAATGATTACTCGGAGACTGCGGGGTAAACTGGCTTGTTCAGTAGATGCTTCTAAAGAAGACAAAAGCACCCGATCTTGTAACTCTTGTAGCAAACGATGAGTTTCTTGCACTCGCTCACAAGTAGTTTCTAAATGCTGTCGGGTCAGACTTCTGTAGGTTTCAGTTTGCATTTTGTCCAAGGTTAGTAAGGCAAATGCTACTTGCTCACAAAGAGATAAAACCGTGTAGAGAGTCTCCAATAATTCCGGCATTAAACTTGATTCTCGGTTAGCTATGCGTTGGGCAAAAATTTGGATTTGTTTGACCAAAATGAGGGTTTGTTCCCAATCGGCATCTTTACGTCCTTCAAGTTTCCCTTCAATACTTGCCAATTCATTGAGAAATATTGCTGCATCGAGTAGATTAGGGCTACTGCACCCATAGAATTGTCTGAGTTTCCCAAACCAAACTGCCACCATGACAAGGGCAATTGCTCCCCCGACAATTAAGGTAAGGGGGCGATTTCCCAACCAGATAATCAAGCTCACATATCCTAATCCTGTCCCTACAATTAGAAAATAGGTCTGTGGCAAACCCAAAACTTTACGCCAAAATAATTTCCAGTTCATTACGATCTAATTAAACGGTTTTGATTATCGTATGGCAAAGCATTCAGTAATTGAACGAAGCAGTGACTCATAATATCGAATCCGGTTAAACAGCCATAGAATGGTTAAGTTAGGAGGAGTCAACCCACCCCTCGCCCCTCCCCCGACCGTGGAGGGGAAGTCAGGAGGACCGAGTCAGGAGGAGAAAGAATTACAAAGATAAACGTAGTTATGGCGATTGAAGATTTTTTTTATGTCCAATTAAACGGATTTGATATAATATCATGTCCGGTAGCATTGGAGCGTGTATAAAATTAAGGTGATAATAGGAGAAAACCTTCTGCCTCCAGCATAGCTGCCTTCTGCCTTCCTTCCACCAAAGTCTAATTATTCAACCGGACATGATATAATTGATTTTGGCATTCTTTATCAACTTGATTACTATCATTGTCGCATTTACTTGGTCAATAGTCCAGAAAATTACTGTCTAGTGAACTGTCTACCACCACACTAGACAGTAAAAATGTTTCTTGGAAAGTTCTAGTTCTCAAGAGTTATTTTTTGCTTTTTATTTTGAACTTATCAACCCTCTCTTTATAATCATAATACTTTTCACGCCTTTCAATTTCAACCCATACACCATCTTGTACTAATTGTGAGCATATAGAATACCTAGACCTTTCAGTATCTTCAGCTAATAGAGTTATTACTTCTGCTATATCAACAGGATAGGATTATTATCAACACAGGGGGAGGACATCACCTCAAACGAAACAGCAACCCGGCATTTCCAGGCTGAATAATCCCGCGTTGTCGCATAAGCACAACGTCGGGAGTATGTCAATAACCACCAGGTTCTTCTTCATATTCTGGCATCTTAGTTTTCTGAGGAATATTTACACGAGGTGCTTGATAGGGTTTTGGAACCTCATCATCAGCCCAGGCATCTTTTTCTATGTCTTCGTCATATTCATATTCTGTAGCAGGTTTATATTTTTTCTCTTCATATTTCTCATCTTCATACTCATATCCGCCTGACTCTCCCCAATTATCTTCTTCATACTCATCATAAGTAGGATTTTGTCTTACCTGACGGGCGACTGGTGGTGCAACAACTGCTTCTGTTTCATAATAGTCTTCATAAACTGCTTCTCGCTCTAGCTGCCGTGGAGGGGGAGCAACTTCTTGTTCATAGTAGTCATCATAAATAGGTTCAGGTTCAACTACTCTAGGTCTTCTAGGTTCTGGCTCTGCCCAATCTTCATCCCATGCTTCTTGAGTTGAGGGTGCTACTGTGCGAATAGGTTCCCGAGTAGCTGGTTGTCCTGTACCTAATTGATTATCAGGTTTCACAGTGGGAGGATAATATAATCCATCTTCCTCTTTTTGCCAAGGTGCTTCTCCTAAACCTAAACGTTCTAATACTCCTACTGTTAACTGTTTGAGTTTTTCTTCAGATCCTTCAAACACAATCAGGCGATTTGGCCCACTGCTAACAATTTCATCAATTGAGAGTTCATAAGTACTAATAACTTGATCTGGAATTTGGGGTATACCAATAGAAGCAATAATCAATGACAAAACTTTGCCATCTGTAGTATCAAACTTGAAACCTCTAACTCTACCTAAAAGTTCACCATTTTCTGTCAGGACTTCACTATTTATTAGGCTACTATAGGCTTCAGCATCAATATCTTCTTCTACTACTTCTTCGTTATCTACTAAGATGACATCACCTATTTCGCAGATATTATTGAGAAACATAAACTTAGGTATTCCAGCTACGGCTAATATATTGTCTCGTAGTCCAATAGCTACTACCTCCCGCCGATCGACGTCTACCCATAACTGGCTTACTACTCCTAGGCGCTTACCTTTATCGCGAGTGATTATTTGAGTTCCTAACAGATCGGAGCGTTGCCAAATTTGTTCAAATGTCATTATTGTTTAATCCCGATTCTTATAATAAGTCAAAATTTAAAAGTCAAAAGTCAAATAACAAGTCAAAAGTCAAAAGTCAAAATTTAAAAGTTAAGAGAAATTAATAATTTTTACATTGTAATTTATCAATAAAGAATTTAGTCAGACTGAGGCAGTATTATAATAAGTCAAAAGTTAAAATAAATTACTAATCTCTATATCTCTATATTGTAATTTATCGGTCTTGAATCCACAGAAGCTTATTCTCACTCCTGACTCCTTTATTCTGACTTCTGTCTCCTTCTCCAAATAGATTTAATCTCTAGTCATTTTAATCCCTAAAACTTGGGTATGAGCGCCCCTAGCTTGAGTCACACCGATAGTATGCTGGGATGATTCCATCATTGGCCTCCGTAGACTGACAACAATAAATTGAGCTTGTTGTGCCTGTTGTTTTATCATTTTAGCTAATCGCTCCACATTTGCCCCATCCAGAAACATATCCACTTCATCAAAGGCGTAAAAAGGAGATGGGCGGTAACGCTGTAAGGCAAATATAAAGCTTAAAGCTGTCAAAGATTTTTCTCCCCCAGACATAGAGGCCAATCTCTGGACTGGTTTTCCTTTGGGGTGGGCTACTAAATTTAACCCACTGTTGAATGGGTCTTCTGTATCATCTAACTGTAGATAACCATCTCCTTCAGAAAGTTGGGCAAAAATGGTCTGAAAATTTTGATTCACAGCATTGAAAGCCTCAAAAAATGAACGTTGTCTCAAAGTAGTAAAGTTTTCTATTCTTAACAACAACTCCGTCCGCTCTCCTTCCAGAGTGGCTAATTTTTGAGTTAGCTCTTCCAAACGTTTTTGGGTTTGGTCATATTCTTCCAAGGCCAACATATTTACAGGTTCTAAGGCCTGAAGTTGTTTCTGTAGCGATCGCACCTCCTTATCTAATTCTCCTATTTTAATATTTTCCGGCACTTCTGGCACTTGCTCCGGTAACTCTGCCTTTTGTTCTTCTAACTGAGTCCGCAAAGTCACTAACTGTTCCCGACGTCCCTCTTGAGATTCTTGCAATTTTTGTAGTTGCCATTCTAATTGCTGTTTAGCTAAATAAACTTCCCGCAGACTTGTCTCTGCTTGGTCTCGTTTTTGTTTTTCTGTGCCTAATTTTTCTTCTACTTTGGCCATACTTACTTTAATTTCAGCAATTTGCTCGTCCACAACCGATAATTGACTATCTATATCTTTGATATTTTCCCTAGCTGCTAATTCTTGCTCTTGATATTCTGACTGCCTACGAGAAATAGCTTCTACCTTTTCTTGTAAAAGCCTTTGTTGATTTTCCAACTCCTGAAGTTGTTGTTGGGCAGCTCGCCAATTACTCTCCCGCTCTTGTAATACTGCCTCTTGAGACCTAATCATCTCCTGCATTTGTTGCCACTCACTATGAGTATGAGATTTTTCCAACTCAGCCAAAGTTTGCTTTAACTCTGTTAATTGGACTTCTCTGGTCGGAATTTCTTGGTCTAGGAATGTTAATCTGGTTTGAGCATTGACCAATTCTCGATGATTTTTCTCTAATTGTCCTTGTCCTTGCTCTTGTTGTCTGGTCAATTTTTGCAGCTCTGACTCAATTTGCTCCACTTTGAGCTGAGTTTCTCTAAAATACTGCTTCCCTTCCATCAAAGCTTGCGCCCGCTCCTTCACATCCTCCTTTCTCCGAGAAATCTCTACCTGACAGCGCTCCAAAACAATATCTATTTCCTGGAGGCGCTGACGATGAACTTCCATTTCCCCTATTTCTGCTGACTCATTACCATCAACCGTGCCAAAATGCAAGCTACCAGAACGACGGGACACACTTCCTCCAGTCATCGCCCCACTGGTCTCCAATATTTCCCCATCCAGAGTAACAATTCGATGTTTACCCAAATATTTCCGAGCATTTGTCAAAGTATCAAATACCACCGTAGAGCCAAAAACATAGGCAAAAATATTCTGATAACGAGAGTCACAGTCAATCAAATTCACCGCATAATCAATAAACCCCGCTGCTCCCCAACGCAAACTATCATCTCGGTTGAGACGAGGAGACCGAATTTTATTCAAAGGTAAAAACGTCATTCTCCCAGCTCTTTGTCGCTTCAAAAATTCAATCCCGGCAGCTCCCACTGCATCATTTTCTACCACCATATTTCCCAGACGGCCTCCGGCAGCAATTTCTAAAGCCAACTGATATTTTGGTTCTACTCTCCCTAGTTGTGCCACTAAACCACAAATGCCAGAAATACCAGACTGTTGCAGCATTTTTGTGGCATAAGTTCCCGAAGCTTCTTGAACTGCCTGTTGTTGGGCTTCTAATTTATCTAGTTTCCGCTGTCTTTCCCTTTGTTCTTGGAGAAGGCGAGTTTGAGTATCTTGTTGAATTTGTAGGTCTTGTTCTACTGCTGCTAATTGTTTGGTCAAGGATTCTACTTGATAATTGGCGGTTTCTCTTGACTTTTCTATTTTTTCATGGTAAGCATTTTGATTTTCTATTTCTACCCCCAGGGCGGCCATGGACTCTTGCTGTTCCTGGATTTGCTTTTCTAGCTGATGTATTTGTTCCCTAACTCTTGCTTGTTCGGTCAGTTGGGGGTTGAGAGTTTGCTGTAGAGTTTCAATTTGATGATGAAGTTGGGCTTGTTCTTGTATCCAAGCTTCGGCAGTAGAGGCAATAGCACTAGCTGACTCTCGTTGTTGGTTGAGAGTTTCCCGTGCTTGGTTGCGAGTGGTCTCTAGAGATTCGACTTCTTGAGCTTGAACAATTTTGTTTGTGGCTAATATTTCCAGATTTTGTTGATGTTTCTGTATTTCTTGTTCAAGTTGGCTGAGGTTCTTGATGGTTTGCTCAATGGTGCTTTCTAATTCTTTATGCTTTTGTTTTAGTTGACGGCGGTCAGCTTCTTGGGTGGCCAGGGTTGATTGTAAGGCCAACAGTTCTTCTTCTCCCAAAGCTTTAACTTGGACATTGAGTTGGTCTAGTTCGGTTTGGGCCTGTTGAATTTCGGTTTGTTTGGTTTGAATATTTTGGTTAATTTCCGTGGCAGAGCGATCGCCTGATTCTATATTTTCTCTAAGTTTCCACTCTTGTTTTTGTAGATTTTGCCATTTGAGAATTGTTTGCCAGAGACTCTTTTGTTCGAGTTGACCCCGCAATTCTTGATATTTTTGAGCTTTTACACAGTCCTGGGAAAGACGGTCACATTGTTTTTTCAGTTCTTTTTCTACAATGCCACTCTTTTCTTCTTGTTCTTTCACCAAGTCTAATTTATCTTTGGCCAGGGTAATTTTTCTATCAAATTGAGCCACTCCTGCCATTTCATCAATAATTTCCCGACGTTCGCGAGACTTCATGGAAATAATGCTGGTTACGTCACCCTGAAGCACAACGTTATATCCTTCGGCGTAGACCCGGAGTTGATTTAGTTGTTCGTGGAGTTCGGTCAGGGTGCATGGTTGACCATTCATATAATAAGTGGAGGTGTAAGTCCCTTGTTTTGTGACTCGGAGGCGACGGGAAATACTCCACTCACTTAAAGAATGAAAAGATGAAGCTATCTCAAATGGATCGTCAGATTCTGGAGTATTTGCTCCATTTTTTATGACTTCTGGTGGATTTTCTGTAGTTGTTTGGGTTTCTGACTCTGAAGGTTCGGGGTCTTCGTAGCCATTTAGACTCGTTTTTATATCTTCTAAATCAAAAGTGACCTTGACTATAGTTTCAACAGTTTTACGTCCTGCTAATTTGTTATTAACTAGGTCTGGCAGGCGTTCGGCTCTCATACCTTTGGAAGTGGACAACCCCAGGCAAAAAAGGAGTGCGTCGAGAATGTTGGACTTGCCCGAACCATTAGGCCCAGAAACCACAGTAAATCCGGGTAGCAACGGAATAGTAGTAGTGCCACCGAAAGATTTAAAGTTAGTTAGTTCCAGGCGTTTGATATGAACCATGAAGGCCAGTTTGTAGACTGGATAGATTTTGGGCTTTTAATTATTCTAGACATTATAGACAGGACGTAAACTACCCAGCATCATAATCTCTGATTTGATGCGGGCTTTTCGTAGCCCTCCAGTATATCCCATATAGTCGGCTGTCTTGGCACGAAATCAAGACTGCTAACTTCACAGGATAACCAGGGACCTCCAGGCAGGTTTACACTCAACCCCAAAGCAGCTATATTTTTTGCACCATTATAATCAGCATCGCCTTTCCACCCACAATGAAAGCAGTGGTAGTTTTTACCCTTCCTATATGTAGTTTCTTTTGTCGGACTTATATGCAAACATTTATGACAAGTAAGGCTAGTATATGCTGGATTAACTAATATTAATTTCACGCCATGTAACACACATTTATAAGCAAGAAACATTCTGAACTGATAAAAAGCCCAACTATTAGATAATCTTCTTTCTTTCTTACTTCTTGGTTGCTGATTAGTTCTTTGTCTAATATTAGTTAAATCTTCTATGGCAATAGAATTTTTATCAAAGTGTTGCGAGAAGACCCGCGCTCTCCCGAAGGGGAGCGTCGGGATGAATCGCAATCAATGTTGATATTTCACAAACAATGTGTTAAAACTGTGAAAAGTTAATTCCCTAGCAATAGATGGTCGAGAAAGCATACAAATTTAGGTTCTATCCTACTCCAGAACAAGAAAACTTGTTGCGGAGAACTTTAGGCTGTGTGCGACTAATCTACAACAAAGCTTTGGCTATTAGAACTCAAGCTTGGTACGAGAAACAGGAGCGTGTAAGCTACAAGCAAACTTCGGCCATGCTGAGTTCTTGGAAAAAGCAGGAAGACTTAAACTTTCTCACATCTGTAAGTAGTGTACCATTACAGCAAAGTTTAAGACATTTACAGACAGCTTTTACTAACTTTTTCAATAAACGTACTAAATACCCTAACTTTAAGAAAAAACGTCACGGAGGTAGTGCGGAATTCACAAAGTGTGCATTTCAATGGAAAAATGGTCAAGTATATCTAGCTAAATGTAGTAAACCATTACCAATTAGATGGAGTAGACAACTACCCCTAGGTTGCAGTCCTACTACAATAACAGTTAAACTTGACCCATCTAATAGATGGTCAGTATCCTTAAGGTTTAACGACAACAGAGATTTAAAACTCAAGCCACTCAAAAAAAGAGTAGGTGTAGATGTAGGTATTAGTAGTCTGATTGCCACAAGCGATGGTACAAAAGTTAACAACCCTAAATATTTTAATAAACTGTATAAAAAACTCAGATTATCTCAAAAGTCTCTATCGAGGAAAACTAAGGGGTCTAATAACTATCAAAAAGCTAGACTGAAAGTAGCCAAGATACACGCAAAAATTAAAGATTCCAGGCTAGACTATACCCATAAACTGACAACCCAACTTATTAGAGAAAATCAAACTATTGTAGTTGAGGACTTGGCAGTAAAAAACATGGTCAAGAACCATAAGCTAGCAAGAGCAATAAGTGATGCTAACTGGGGAGAATTAGTCAGACAATTAGAGTACAAAGCAGAATGGTACGGCCGGGAATTAATTAAAATTGATAGATATTTTCCCAGTTCCAAGGGTTGTTCTAATTGTGGGTATGTGGTAGATAAACTACCTTTAGATATTAGTTAGAGAGTGGGACTGTCCAGAATGTACAGCTCACCATGATAGAGATATTAATGCAAGTATAAACATTTTGCGGATGGGAACCCGCGTCGGCGATAGACGCAAGGGAACGCCCACCAAGAAGGCTGCCGTGCAGGCAGTGTCAGTCTGTGGAGCGACTGTAAGACCTGAAGGGAGTAAATCCCCGAAGGCGGGTGCATTGAAGCAGAAAGCCCCCATCAGTGATGTTGGGGAATCCCGCGCTGTCACGCAAGTGCAGCGTCGGGAGGATGTCAATAGTCGCTGCTTTTCTGACTAAATAAGTTGTTATTTCGTGATTAACGTGTTTCTGAAAGCGTCGTTCTTTTCCTGATAACCGTTGCTGTAGTTGCCGACATCTTTTCCGACTACTACGAGTGCCTTTAGATGCTTTTTTTTGTAGAACTGCTCTGATTTGAGAATAATGATTTCTCTTAGAAGTTATATTTTTACCTGACCATGATTCACCTTCAGATGTTGAGGCTATATCTGTCCTGCCTAAATCAATTCCTATTATTTTATTTGTTGGCTCTGGCTCCGGAACAATATGATTAACATGAATGTTTATATAGTAAGTTCCATCTTTTCTTTTAGTTAAGACTGCTGAAGTAGCCTTACTACCTGTTAAGATTCCTCGTTGATAATTACCTATTAATAACTCAAACTTTGTGCGCTTACTCAAAAGCTTTAAACTCACAATCCATTTCTTTGTATCTAAACTAAATTTTCTACTGTCGTAATCAACTGATGTTGGTGCAAAAGTTAATTCTTTTTTTATATGATTAGTAATAGAAGTTTTGCGATTAGAACATACTCGTCTAATAGCGTGAATTGTAGTTTGTGCTGATAACTGAAACTTTTCTCTAACTGTACCGTACATCAAAGCTTGCATGGCCACATTATTTGTCAGTTTTTTGTCACTATTTTTGTCTACATACTGACAAGCATGAGCAAACATTTCCATAGTGGCTTCTATTTCTTTTGCCACTTCTGGGCTGACCTTTAATTTACAGGATATAGTTGTTATTTGCTTCATTATTATACGATATTTCAAATGGTGAAAAATATCAATCAACAATGAAGCTTCATTTTATTTGAAATTAAAAATTCCTCCCGGCGCTGAATCATAGATTACAACGCGGGACTCCTTTTTGATATTTAGTTGAGATTTGTGGAATGGGCATCTTGCCCATTCCAGATATTTGCCCGCATTAACGAAGTCAGAAGTCAGAAGTCAAAAGTTAACCCACCCCCGCCCCTCCCAATCCACCCCTAACCCCTCCCCTCCTGAGAGGGGAAGTAGGGGATGCGTGAGCAACTCTCCAAAAATATTGCGCCTTAAAAGGCAGGGTTGCGCGACCCATATTATTTTGATAAGAATTTTTGCTTACTTCCACAGCATTTGCTTTTGTTGCGGATGTGGCAATAGGAGTTTTTGCTCAATAGTTGTTTTTGTTGCGGATGTGGCAATAGGAGTTTTTGCTCAATAGTTGCTTTTGTTGCGGATGTCGCAATAGGAGTTTTTGCTCAATAGTTGTTTTTGTTGCGGATGTCGCAATAGGAGTTTTTGCTTAGTTTCTTTTCGGCAGTTTTGTTGCGGATGGCGTAATAGGAGTTTTTGCTTAGTTCCTCTTCGGCAGTTTTGTTGCGGATGGCGCAATAGGAGTTTTTGCTTAGTTTCTCT
>NZ_RCBY01000107.1 GCF_003838195.1 Okeania hirsuta | reverse complement strand
AATTTTGAACACCGTGTAGACGGTGGGGTATTAAACCCACAAAGAAAATGATAAAATAAATCTACTTCACAAAATCTAGATAAAATATCAAAATTATATATAAAATTCAGATTTATGCACCCTAACAAAAAATATAATCATAATTCAACTAACTCACTAGACTCAGATACAATCAACTAAATAATTATACCCATTAAAGCATTTATTTTTCAAAGACCAAGGCTATCTATCAAAGACTTACATAATATACCAAATACCAACAATTGATAGATGTTAGATATCAGTTAAACATCTGAAATTTTCAACCATAATAAAGTTAAAATGATTTGCAGTTTATATACTGGGAACAAGCTGGACTCTGCCTGCATCCATCTCCTCCATTAATAATTCTAATGCTTCATAATCTACATCAGAAATATAGCCAAGTCGTGTCAACTCTAAGTTGATTTGATTTTCGATTTCAGGAGTCAGTCTGCGAAAATAAAGAGCTTTAGATACAAGTTTCTGAATCATACATTTTGGTTCCATTGCTAATAGAAAAACCCTACATAATTAAATTCTCTGCTAAATGCTTACTCTTGTAGGTGATCTAATCCTAGACAAGAGAGTGATATGAATCATTTGGACTTGAAATTAGCAGTAACTTGTCATCTGTAAATCAGAATTTCACAGTAGTGGCGTGACACAGCTAAAATGGTGGATTAGATGGGGAGATGGGGAGATGGGGAGATGGGGAGATGGTAGATCAAGACACTAGAAACAAAAATCTATTACACAGTTTTAGGCGTGTCACGCCAGTAGTAAGTTTTTGGTGTTATCTTGAAATATGGGCATTGCTGATTTGAGGTACGATATCATGTCAGGATAAGAGCGCCAGTAAAAAACTTTCTCCTTCTACATACTTTTTCTTCTTCTTTCTTCCCTCCTGACTCCTGACTCCTGAGTTCTGACTCCTCAGTAATTAAGATTAATATCATACACGCGCTTCAGCAACGCCAAAATATGTATGTCCAAAAAATACAAGTTAGGTACGAATAGTGGCAGTAGCAGTAGAGAATTTACTAACATCCGAAATATTAAAACCTGCTCGTTACCTTGGTAATGAGTTGGGAACCTTCCATAAACCTTGGGACAATGCTCAAGTCCACTGGGTACTAACCTATCCAGAAGTTTATGAAGTAGGAGCTTCTAATTTAGGACATATAATTCTTTATAACATCTTAAACTCTCAACCAAGACAACTATGCGATCGCGCATATTTACCAGCTCCAGACTTAGCACAGAAATTACGAGCTACAGATACCCCACTATTTGCTGTAGAATCAAGGCGATCGCTCACTGACTTTGATATTCTAGGGTTTAGCCTCAGTTATGAATTAGGAGCTACAAATATTTTAGAAATGCTAAGTTTGGCAGGTATTCCCCTAACTTGGCAAGAACGAAAATTAACGTCCCACTCTTCTCAAACACAAGAAACCTATCCCTTAATTTTTGCAGGTGGTCAAACAGCAACTTCAAACCCAGAACCTTATGCAGACTTTTTTGACTTTATTGCTTTAGGAGATGGAGAAGAGTTACTGCCAGAAATTGGACTAATAGTTGAGCAAGGAAAAACTAATGGATTAACTAGAGAAGAATTACTGTTAGATTTAGCCCAAATTCCTGGGGTGTATGTGCCACAATTTTATGAAATGGCTAAAGATGGTTCTGTGTTCCCCATTCGTAAGGATGTGCCAGAAAAAATCTTGCGCCGAGTGGCCACTCCTATGCCAGCTTATTCTATAGGTTTAGTTCCTTATGTAGAAACAGTCCATGACCGACTGGTAATAGAAGTACGACGTGGATGCACCAGAGGATGTCGCTTTTGTCAACCAGGTATGTTGACTCGACCAGCAAGAGATGTAGACCCAGAAGAAATAATAGATACTATCGAAAAAGGTTTGAGAGTTACTGGACATAATGAGTTTTCTTTACTTTCCCTAAGTTGTTCTGATTATCTAGCATTACCAGCAGTGGGCACTGAAATTAGAAACCGCCTCAAAGATGAAAATATTTCCCTATCTCTACCAAGTCAAAGAGTTGATAGATTCGATGAAAATATTGCCAATATTATTGGTGGTACGAGGCAAAGTAGTCTGACTTTTGCACCAGAAGCAGGCACGCAAAGAATGCGGGACATTATTAATAAGGGATTGACAAATGAAGAACTTTTGCGAGGAGTCAAAACCGCTCATGAACAAGGTTGGGATAAGGTTAAGCTCTATTTTATGATTGGTTTACCTGGTGAAACTGATGCAGATGTGTTGGGTATTGCAGAAACAGTTAATTGGTTACAACAAGAGTGCAGAACTAAAGGTCGGAAGAAACTACAGGTGACTCTGACAATTTCCAACTTTACTCCAAAACCTCATACACCTTTTCAGTGGCATTCTGTCTCAGTAGCTGAATTTGAACGTAAGCAAGAATTACTGAAGGCAGAATTTAGAAGAATGAAAGGTGTAAAGGTAAATTATACCGATGTTCGTATCTCAGCAATGGAAGACTTTCTCGGTAGGGGCGATCGCCGTCTAGCATCCGTAATTCGCCGTGCTTGGGAACGAGGAGCAGGAATGGACTCTTGGTGGGAAAGTTTAGATAGAGCTTTTGCTGCATGGAGTGAAGCTATTGCAGAATCAGACTTGAGTTGGAAATATCGCCAAGTCGAAAATGGTGAGTGGAATGTATTTAAAAATACAGAAAATTCTACTGAAATTACTTCCGCTCAAAATTTATCATCTCTACTTGACCAACCTCTACCTTGGGGCCATATAGAGACTGGAATTGATAAAAATTGGCTCAAAGAAGATTTACACAAAGCTTTAGCAGCAATAACTGTTCCGGACTGCTTTTTCGCAACTTGTTCTCATTGTGGTGTATGTGGTCCAGATTTAGGTCATAATATTGTAGTCCCGCCTTTGCCTATTCCAGAATTTGATGGTAAATTTGTGCCAAACCAGAATAAGGTACAACGTCTAAGAGTGTGGTTAGGGAAGTTGGGAGAAATGGCTTTAGTTAGTCATTTAGATTTAGCTCGACTATTCGCTCGTGCAGTTCGTCGCAGTTCTATACCTATTGCTTTTTCAGGCGGATATCATCCAAGTCCACGAATTATTCCGGCTAGTGCTTTATCTCTTGGAACAACTAGCACAGGAGAAATTGTGGATTTTGAGTTGACAGAACCAATGGATGTGGTAACATTTCAAAATAAATTGGGAGCTGCTTTACCAACGGATATACCCATATATAAGGTTGAAGAAGTAGAGGTAAAGAGTCCTTCTGTATCTCAGATATTAGAGAAAGCAGAATATGTTTTGAAGGTCCGGAAAATAGCTGAATCTTCAGAAAATTTAACAGAAAATTTCTACAATCAAACAACTGAAGAAAAGCCAAATTGGCAAAAGTGGGTAGAGGTAATTAATAATAGTGAGTCAATTCTGTGGGAACAAACAACTAAGTCAGGCAAAGTAAAAGTTATTAACTTACGCGATCGCTTATTTGAGTTGGAGTATATAGAGTATTCAACCACTGATATTTTTTCTTTAGAAACGAAATGGGACGCTAAAATATATGGCATTCTTCGTTATGTAGGAAGTTATCAGAATGATGGAACTTTACTACGACCACAACATATAATTTATATGCTGGAACAAGTAAGCAAACAGGAGTTTGAATTACTGCATTCTCACCGGAAAAAGTTGTTTTTGAGGTGATATAAATTAAATAAGAATCTATAGTTAGGTTTTTGTTTTTTTTAGTGTCAGAATTGATAAAATTACTTTACAAAGGAGGAAAAAGGTAAGAAGGTATAAGTTGGAATAGAAATCCTACAAATAAATGATCGGGATTTAAATCAGGAAACCTTTACTCTCTTATCTTTCCTAAGCATTCAGCCGTCAGCTATTAATTTTGGGAAAGGTAAAAGCAACCTTTGAAATTGAGTTTGAATAAAAGTTGCTGCCAAAGTCCCTTTCCTGAACCTTAGAAGTAATTATTCATTACTAACTGCTGTTTGCATAGCATTCGGAAGGAAGTGCTGACTTACTAATAGCTGAATGCTTACTATCTTTCTAAACCTAAAAAACATTTTTTACCTTGATTCACTAATGAATTTAGTTCCGCTCTAATATAGAGTTTACAGCAAAAATATACCTGATTATTTATGCCTCTAGCAAAGCTGACTTAACGTATTTCTTTAGGTCGTAAAAAACGCTGTAATTTCATTCAAATTACAAAAATGTGAATCATAAGCAATACAATTTAGATTGATATAGAACCGATCAAAAAATGAAGATTTGTAAAAAAATTGGATTATTTTGAGTGTGAATAATTGAAAATACAATAAGATATAAGTTGGTAGAAGTATTCAACTGGGTAAGGGTAAACTGAAGCTTAAACTACTCAACACCAGACCAAGCATTATCAAAAAAAAAGAGGCGTTAGTGAATTAGTGTATGATATTCATTTTAATTACTTAGGAGTCAGGATTCAGGAGTCAGGATTCAGTAGAAAGACAGGATTCAGGAGAAAGAAAAGTGCTTTTCGGTCAATCTAAGTAAAGACAATATCTAATCTTGCCATTCTAAAGAATTACTCTTAATTTACCTAAATTACTGATTTCATACCTCAAATCACAAACGCCAAAAAAGAAGTAAAATTCACCGAAAAAAACAAGCATTGCAGTTAATATCCAAGATTACAAATAACCTAAATAACACCAAAGGTGACTTAATCTATAGCGCCACATTTTTATTAAGCAATTGAGGGAATTGAATGCCAAAGCAAATAATTATTGCCGAGCAACATAGAATTGCTGCGGTATTTTCTGAAGACCAAATACAAGAACTTGTCGTTGCTACAGGTAGCCATCAAGTTAGTGATATATACCTAGGAGTAGTAGAAAATGTACTACCTGGGATAGATGCAGCATTTGTAAATATTGGAGACCCCGAACGCAACGGATTTATTCATGTTAGCGATTTAGGGCCATTAAGATTAAAGCGTTCTTCCGGTGCAATAACAGAACTACTTACACCCCAACAAAAAGTCCTAGTACAAGTGATGAAAGAACCCACTGGTACAAAAGGACCACGCTTAACAGGCAACATAACTCTACCAGGCCGCTATTTAGTCCTAATGCCTTATGGACGGGGTGTCAACCTATCCCGACGTATTCGTTCTGAAAACGAAAGAAATCGCCTCAGAGCATTAGCAATTTTAATCAAACCAGCAGGAATGGGACTATTAGTCCGTACTGAAGCAGAAGGGATGGAAGAAGAAGCAATTCTAGAAGATTTAGAACTATTGCAGAAACAGTGGGAAACAGTCCAAATGGAGGGCAACTCCAACAGAGCACCTGCACTACTAAATCGTGATAGTGACTTTATTCAACGAGTGCTGCGAGATATGTATAGCACAGATGTAAATCGGATTGTAGTGGACTCCAATGAGGCAGTGAAGCGAGTCAAAAAACACCTGCTTAACTGGAGCGGGGGCAAACCACTACAAGTTTTAATTGACTATCATAGCGATCGTATCCCGATTCTAGAATATTTCCGGGTTAATGCAGCCATTCGAGAAGCTCTTAGACCTAGAGTAGACTTGCCCTCTGGTGGTTACATTATTATCCAACCGACTGAAGCATTAACTGTGATAGATGTCAACTCCGGTTCCTTCACACGCTCCGCTACAGCTCGTGAAACAGTACTTTGGACAAATTGTGAAGCAGCTACAGAAATAGCCCGTCAGCTACGCCTGCGTAATATTGCTGGAGTCATTATTGTGGACTTTATTGATATGGACTCACGGCGAGACCAATTGCAAGTTCTTGAACACTTTAATCAAGTTCTCAAAGCTGATAAAGCAAGACCTCAAATAGCTCAGTTATCAGAATTGGGGTTAGTTGAGTTGACTCGTAAACGCCAAGGTCAAAATGTATATGAACTTTTTGGTCACACTTGTCCTAGCTGTAATGGATTAGGACATTTAGTTCGTTTACCAGGGGAATCAGAAATTCCGATGGAGGAAGTTAATTTGTCTGTGGTTAGTCGTACCCCAGAGGTCGAAGAAACTATGAGACCAACTATTGCTCCTCCAACTTTGGTAACAGCAACTCAAACTTCTACTGGGGAGACTACACAAGGATATCAAGAAGTAGAGTCTACTAATCATTCCTCAGATTTAGAATTGTTGAATCACCCTAGTTATCAAGAATCTAACCGACGGCGACGACGGCGACGAGTAGGAGTCGGTGAAACAATGCAAGATGAATCATTAGAATTGCAAGAAAGAGAAATGGGCACAGATATGGAATATCCTATGCTTTCAGAAGGATATCCACTAACAACACCTAATCGACGCCCGGGAAGAGAGATAATTAGACCTATTACTGAACCTCCAGAGATAGTGACAGTAGAAATGACACCTGATGAGCAAGATGTTTATGCTTTGATGGGTATTTCTCCAATAACACTTTTAGAGGAGGGAACGGTTAAAAATCCTAAATCAGTAATTATTTCTATTCAGGAACCTGGGGAGAATAGTGTTAGAGAAACAACAGAAAAAAAAGAAGATGTTGAGCTTGAGTCAGAAGTAGAGTACGAAGAGGAAGATAACGATGAAGAACCGCAATTAGAAGTAGAGGAGGTTGATTCATCAATGTCTTTAGAGTCAGAAGATCAAAGTGATTTTGATAGTGATGAGGAAAATGGTCAATACGAGGCAGAATTGAGTGATTCAGATGTCGATCTAAGTTCAGATAGCAATGACTCTGATGATTCAGGGCCAATTAGGCGTCGTCGTCGTCGTTCTTCGGCAGCTACAGAAGAATAAACAGAATTTATATTTATAGTAGGGAACAGGGAACAGTGTTCAACAATTAATAATTAATAATTAATTATTAATTATTACCTCTCCTTGAAAAGAAGAGGATTGACGCAAAAGGGAAAATTTTTTCTCCTTTAAATGAGAGGCTTTAAACCTTAATTATTCGGTAAAAGCTTTTCTCTGTCTCAAGTTCATCATCAATCTCTATCAAACACCAACTCGTTCCTTGCTATATCTATAAACCTCAGTTCTGTAATACCAATTTTAAAAAAAGTGCCACGCTTAAGTGACACTTCAGTTATTAAGTAATTAACATCTAATGAATAATTTTTTGATAATTATTAACCAGTTATTGTTAATTATTCTTATGTTTACCGATAAATTGTGGTCTAAAGCCTATCCTTTTAAGGGGATAAAAAAAAGAGAATATTCCTTATGTCAAGCCTCCTTATTCCAGAGGTACTGATAACTGATAACTGATAACTGAAAAGACTTCTCCCTTACTCCCCTACTCCCCTACTCAAGAATAAATGGTATATCCTGTTAATATAATTGAACCTATCACTGCTGGTGTGGACGAAGTAGGACGTGGAGCATTATTTGGACCTGTAGTGGCAGCAGCAGTAATTTTGCCAGAATTGGATGATTTGCCATCTCCTCTAGCTTCCCTTTATCAGGGGGGAGAAGTAACAGATAGTAAAAAATTAACAAAAAAGCGTCGTAGTCATTTGGCTAGTGAGATTCAAGCTATAGCTTTGGATTGTAAAATTGGTATAGCTTCCGTGCGCGAAATTGACCGTTTGAATATTTTACAAGCTTCTTTATTGGCTATGAAGCGAGCTGTCCTCAAGTTGAAATATAGGCCAAATTTGGTTTTGGTTGATGGGAATCAGCAAATTAAAGATTTATCTATACCTCAGAAGGTCATTGTTAAGGGAGATAGTAAGTGTTTAGCGATCGCTGCTGCAAGTATTGTGGCTAAAGTTTGGCGAGATACATTGATTATACGTTTAGCAAAAAAGTATCCTGTTTATGACTTGACTAATAACAAAGGTTATGGTACTCATAAGCACAAGCAAGGAATATTAAATTATGGGCTATCGCCTCAACACCGTCTCTCGTTTAGTCCTTGTCAGCTTTCCCTATTTACTGTTTAGTTCTAGAAATTATACACAACTAAAGCAAACACCAAGTCCACCAGCATTTTTCTGGATAGCATTTTTCTGGATAAATTTAATTTCACCTTCTTCAATGGCCTTTTGAATAGCTGTTGAGGTGATTTGGAACAGATTTACTAACTTCTGGCTCAAAACCTACTGGACTGACAAAGCTAGAATAGTGCATTAGCTGTTTTGATGTAACTCTTGTTCTGCAAAAGTTTAAGCATTTTTTTTTAGCAACATTTAAGGCGTGTCAATCCAGTAGTGGACTGTTTCATTTTAAATGTTGCAATAGCAAATTTTTAAGAGATAAGTTCCTCTAGCTAAAATGACAAATCTAATGCACTATTTTAGCTCAAACAGTCCATTAGGGTGCGTTAGACGTCTAAAATATAATCTGCGAAGAGTATTTTACAATCCGTCATAACGCACCATTTTAGATGTGTCAATCCACTACTGGAATTATTACTTTTAAAGAGTGCATTAGCTTTTTGAGTTTAATTTTTATTCTGGCAAAGTTTGAGCATTTTTTCCAAAGCAACATTTAAGAGTGGTCATTCCACTACTAATTTTGGTCTTGCTACATTGCCTGATGAAAAATAAATTGTTATCAAGATACAATAATCAAGGAGATAGATTCCTCAAAAATTTAAACAATAACGAACGACAGCAAATAGGAAAAAACCTATTTTAAGGGAATAGCAAATCAAAAAAATCAAGAAAAGATTAGATTTAAGACTATCACATGGTGGTGTTTATTAAGAGTAATAAAGTTGCTCGTTGCATACAAAAAGTAAAGAATAATCGAAAAAATTGGGCATTAAAAGGGGATAATGATTTTGAAAATCAGATTGCCCACGTCAATTTGTTACATAAAAAGTAGCACAAATATCAGTGTGTTATCGGTATTTATAGTCTATAAATCATCATAATTTAACTGAGACGAAAGCCAAATTTAATTGAATAAATCAAGCATAAATATTTGATGAAGTCAGATAATTAGGGTTTGCGCTCAAAAGTCTTATGGGTGAGGGTAGGAGACAGGAGACAGGAGACAGGAGACAGGAGAAAAGGGAATTTAGAGGAGGTAGCAGTAAGAATTGTCCTTTGATTTTTCTGCCTAACTATGCGCCTAAAATACGCTCCTTTTTGAGCATGAAGAGCTGAAAACCAGGCACTTTTTTCGACCCCAAAAAGGCGAAAACCTTTATCTGTAAATACTTTTAGATTTAATCAGCAAGCCCTAATTAGTCAGGGTCATTGCCTACTGACTAATGTACGTCGCCAATCCGACTGCTCCCCTAAATGACTACTGACTACTTACCATTTATACTAAGTTTTGAAGTGCGGAATGTAGGTTAAAAAATTTAGACAAAATAGATGGTAAAATCTGAATCAAAAAGTCTCAATAAAGTGATGGTTAAAATTCAAAAAAAATTGTAAATAGAGGTAAGTAAAGATACAATAAAAAGAATTATCAAAAAGCTGAATATGAAATGGAAAATAATTAAGATAGGAATAAGTAAGACTCCTAATGAATAGGAATAATCAGAAAGAATAACTTTGAAAAGTTGCTAAAGCAAAAGAATTAATTTCCTAAGATTAATGAAATTCAAGGCATCAGGGAAAAAGGGAAGATATGATTTAACGCAAAATAAATAAAGTGCGCCTATACTAAAAATTAGTATCAAGAAAAGAATGCAATGATTGGTCCTAGCTCTGATGGTTTATCTTATTCATTAGATAACAATCCTAATAACTTTATTGTACCCCTAAATTTACTGACTCCATACCCAGAAGGTCTAAAAGCTCTAGATGGTAATGATACAGTAATAGGCTCATCAAATCCTGAACTAATTAATGGTAATAAAGGCAACGACAACCTATTTGGTGGAGAGGGTTCTGATACTTTACGAGGAGGTAGAGATAATGATTTGATTTATGCTGACCAAGGTAGCGATCAAATTTTTGGAGATTTAGGCAACGATACAATTTATGGAGATTTAGGCAACGATACAATTTTTGGAGGTAAAGAAAATGATCTTTTATTAGGTGAAGATGGTAACGATCTAATTGCTGGAGATTTAGGAAGAGATACATTAATTGGAGGAGCAGGCAATGACACATTTGTGCTACGAGAACCTCAAAATAATAGTATAGATACGGCAGATATTATTGATGATTTTGATGCTAATTTTGACAGAATAAAAATACCAGAAAACTTAACAGAAAATGACATCTTATTAACGGCAGATTCTTTATCGGGGGATACATTAATTCAGGTTCAGACAAATGGTTTAATTTTAGCAAGAATTAAAGCAATATCTGACACACAACTTGTTGAAAGTCGCTTGATTTTTGATAATACTATAAGTATAAATGAAGTTCCACAAACAGCTAGTTCTATACAGTCAAGCTTGAACAGTACTTTTGGATATGGTTTAGTTGATGCCTCAGCAGCAGTGGCCAGTGCTACTGGAGCTGCCCCTTTTCCAGATATTCCAGATATCGGCGGAAATCAGTGGGGACTAGATTTAGTCAAAGCACCAGAAGTTTGGAATCAAGGTTTTCAGGGAGAAGGTATTGTGGTAGCTGTCATTGATAGTGGTGTAGATAGTACCCATCCTGAATTAACAGGCCAAATGTGGAGCAATAGCGGTGAAATTCCCAATAATGGTATTGACGATGATGACAATGGTTATATAGATGATACCTGGGGTTGGGATTTTGTAAGTAATGATAGTGACCCAATGGATGAAGAAAGTCATGGAACTCATATCGCAGGTACAATTGCTGCAAAGAGAGATGGAGTAGGAACAACTGGAGTAGCTCCAAATGCTAAAATTATGTCTCTCCGGGTACTAAATGATGAAGGGGTGGGTAAGGTTAGCGACGGAATATCAGCCATTCTCTATGCTGTTAACAATGGAGCAGATGTAATTAACTTTAGTTCTGGTGGGAGAAATTTAGTCCCCAGCGAACTCGATGCTATTCGTTATGCTGCTGATAGAGGTGTTGTATTTGTTTCTGCTGCGGGTAATGGTAGTTCAAGCAGTCCTGATTATCCAGCAAGATTAGCTAATGAATATGGAATTGCAGTTGGATCAGTAGATCGAAATGCCAAGTTTTCTTCTTTTTCTAATAAAGCTGGTAGCGAACTGGATTATGTCGTGGCCCCAGGAGGGGATGGTTTTCCTGAAGATGCAGGAGATATTTATGGACCTGTAGCTCCTTCAATAACAGGTAATTTATATAGTTTCTTTGCTGGTACTTCTATGGCAACACCCCATGTTGCAGGTGTCGCAGCTTTAATTAAACAAGCTAATCCTAGTTTATCTGCTGAGGCAATTGAGAATATAATTATTGAGACTGCTAATTCTACTACTGTTAGTGTTTAACCTATGCCAGATGTAGAATATCACACTATAGCACTACGCAAATAGGGCGCGGAGATTCTTCTATTTCCTATAGGTACTTTGATATTTTTGAGGGTAAAAATAGCTCAAACCCTTACAGGACAAAGGAAATACATCAATAGGCTCAAAATTCCTCTTTCGGTAGCATGACCGAGGAAAACCTAGATAGATCGACAAATAAGCTAATTTGACGTTAAATTCTTGCTACGTAAGTTTTTGAGGCTATTTTTCAGATATTTTTTACTACAGTCTCCCTATTCTCAACTCCCAACTCCCTGCTCCCTATTCCCTTTTCACTTAAATTTATTGTCCTAACCAAAAAACGTACTGCTATACTTTCATGTTGCAATAGATTCAACTTGAACTTTAACTACTGACTATTTATAATTGCCGATTGACTGGTGGTATAGGCTGATATTAACTAAGTAGGTATAGTAAATATCTAATATGAAATATGAAATATGAAATATAAAAAAGAATGATACGAATAATTTAACTGGTTAAAAAACTTTACCCAGAAATGTCGATTTGACTAAAAACAGAGTTTTACTCTAATAAATGATATGTAGGCTATTCCTCCTGACTACTGACTTATAACTTATGCCTCATGACTCTTTAAATAGTCTAAGTATAACACTGCGCGCAGGGAACAGGCAATAGGGAACACCTCATTTGGGGGAATAAAAAACTGGTCAGGTAAGACTTTGAGCTATTGGACACCTCCTGCAATTTGTAAATATGCCAGCGCACATTGCTATATTTGTAGCAAAAATTTTAGTATTTCATATAAATATGGGACTATCATAATCCTCATGGTTAATCTTGAGATTAATACAAATCAAATATTTGTATAAAATCTATCAATAGAGGCACCCAAGTATCCGAAGCGAGAGCCAAATAATTGTCCTGTTCCAAAATTAGTCATCTTTTTCGTAACTAAATTTGCCCTCTATTTCGCTATAAGCTTTATGATCAGGACTGTGTGTGGTGTGAAGTGAAGGAGTAAGATGACTGCCGATAGCCAATTCATCTCTGGCAAGGTAATTAGAGGGTTTACAGGACACGGTTTTCAACCTTTCCTCCCCAGAGATAGACAAAAAAGTCGATTTCTAGAGGGCCTAGAGGTAGGATGTTATAAACGATTATTTGATATCCTGTTTTCTCTGTCGGTTCTCATATTGTTTGCCCCTATTTACCTGTTTATAGCTTTACTAATTGTCTTTAGCTCACCAGGATCTGTTTTTTATGTTCAAGAAAGAGTGGGTAAAAATCGAAAGCTTTTCCGTTGTTTGAAGTTTAGAACTATGGTGAAAAATGCAGATGAGATGTTAGGAGAAATTATGGAAACATATCCTCATCTGCGCCAAGAATTTCAAGAAAGTTTTAAATTAAAACATGACCCTAGAATTACATGGATAGGTAAATTTCTCAGGGTAACGAGTTTAGATGAATTTCCCCAATTTTGGAATGTTTTGAAAGGTGATATGAGCGTTGTAGGGCCTAGACCATTAGTGGTTGAAGAACTACCAAAATATGGTCATCACATGGATAAAATTCTGACAATCAAACCGGGAATTACAGGTTTATGGCAAGTTTCTGGTCGCAATGATATTCCCTATCCTAAGAGAGTTCAAATTGACCTTTTTTATGTAAACTTCAGAAATTTTTGGATAGATATATGGATCATGTTTAAAACAGTTGGTATTGTTGTTTTCCCAAAAAATAATGGTGCTTACTAAGGCTTGTCATTGGCTTGTCATTAATGACTAAGTGATTTAAAATCAATTGAAGTTATTACGGGGTTAGAGGTTGATAGTATTTTTCCAACTATTATCTTTCTAACCTACTAACCAAAATTGATCAGCTTAAATAAAATCAGTTTTAGTTGCTTGAGAGAAATAGTGTTTTTCAAGGAGTAAAGTTGATAAATATTAACTCAAAATACTTGGTTATGAGAACAATTTTAGGTTAGTCTAGAAATCTGGGGATGGTAGAGAGTATAACCAAACTATATAAGCAAACAAAAAAATAAATATATATTTATTTTTTTGCACTGTAGCGATTGAGCTAATTATTATGGACATTCCCATGCCAATTTATTACCTTAGTAAATATTAACTCCAATGACTGAAAAGAAACGAGCACTAATTACTGGTATTACAGGTCAAGATGGTTCATACTTGAGCGAACTTTTGTTAGAGAAGGACTATGAAGTTCATGGTATTATTAGACGTAGTTCTAGCTTCAATACAGATAGGATAGACCATATATATGAAGATTCTCATAATCCTGATGCTAGATTATTTCTACATTATGGAGACTTAACTGATGGGACTACTCTACGTCGAATTCTGGAAGAAGTTAAACCAGTAGAAATATACAATTTAGGTGCCCAGTCCCATGTGAGGGTTAGCTTTGATTCTCCAGAATATACAGTAGATGCCGTGGGAATGGGCGCTCTACGTTTACTCGAAGCAATTCGAGACTATCAACAACGTACTGGAATTGAAGTTCGTTTTTATCAAGCTGGTTCTTCGGAAATGTTTGGCAAAGTCCAAGAAGTACCTCAGAAAGAAACTACACCTTTTTACCCCCGTAGTCCTTATTCTTGTGCTAAAGTTTATGCCCACTGGCAAACAATAAATTATCGAGAATCATACAATCTCTTTGCTTGTAATGGTATATTATTCAACCATGAAAGTCCTCGTCGAGGTGAGACTTTTGTAACTCGTAAAATTACTCGTGCTGTAGCTAGAATTGTAGCGGGTAAACAGAAGAAACTCTATCTTGGTAACTTGGATGCTAAACGAGATTGGGGATATGCAAAGGATTATGTTAGAGCTATGTGGATGATGCTACAACAGGAGGAACCAGATGATTATGTGATTGCTACAAATGAAACTCATTCTATTAAAGAATTTCTAGAAATAGCATTTACTTATGTAAATCTAAATTGGCAAGATTATGTAGAGTTTGACCCCCGTTATCTTCGTCCTGCGGAGGTTGATTTATTAATTGGTGATTGTACAAAAGCACAAGAAAAGTTAGGTTGGAAACCATCAGTTACATTTACAGAGTTGGTAAATTTAATGGTTGATTCTGATATTAAAGCTTTGGAAAAAACTACTACCATGAGCAATGGTTTTGATTAA
Source organism: Okeania hirsuta (assembly GCF_003838195.1). Lineage (GTDB taxonomy): Bacteria > Cyanobacteriota > Cyanobacteriia > Cyanobacteriales > Microcoleaceae > Okeania > Okeania hirsuta. The sequence goes on along the minus strand of NZ_RCBY01000107.1, from coordinate 11,337 downwards.
AATTTTTTGGCTAAGTTATTAAGAGGATTTAACTCTTGAGGTAATCCTTAATTTTTTTGAGGTGATAGTGCTTTTATTGGTCTTTTGGCACTATCAAAATTAAATAAACTTGATGATGAAAAAGTAGCTAAAAAGAAAGAGAGAATTATCAGGTGTATCTAGATAATATAATGAGTAAAAGTAGAGAGTAATTCAAGAAAAAACATTTCTAGCACTAGAATAAGTATGAAGTAAAAAGCTGGCATCAATATAAGATGATATTTAGCTACAGTCCTAGTAGGAATTGATTGTTTTTAGATGCTACTATAGCAATCATAAATAGCTGTTTACTAATGCAGAATGTGAGAAGTTTAGTTAAACTAAAAATTAACAGTTAAGGTCTATGAGATTATGACTGTACAAATGCTGGATATAATTCCTAAATTTTTGGTAAAATTTAAATTGTCAAATTTTCTTCTATAGCACTATGCATATAGGACTTGGACATTGGTAAATCCTGTTTGCTTTTTTGCAGGCGGAAAGCTTTCCTAGGTCATGCTCCGCAAACGCTTTTAATGTTGCAGAGCAAAATGGTTTGACACGCTGCGCGACATGAATGGGTAGCATCCCCTAGGGAAGCATTTGGGCATCGAAAACTCTCTCAGATATTACCTTATAACTTTTGACTTGCACCGCTATATATCATCTCAGGAAAGCCAAAATTTCTTCTACACCCTAAAGCTGGAAAAATCTTGAGTAGCAATTAAATCCCAGTAATAGGAAATAAGAGATTTTTCTATCTCTAAGACCTATAGTATAACCGTATTTTTATTGGGCTGATTTTAATCCACAATACCTTAAAGCTAAAGTCTAATTAGTATCAATCTTGGAGGTTTTTAATGAGTAAATTAGAGTTAGAAAACAAGAGAATTTTGGTAACAGGTGGATCGGGTTTTCTTGGACGCCAAGTTATAGATCAACTTCATAAAGCAGGAGCTAATCCTGATAAGATTACTGTACCGCGATCGCGTGATTATGACCTTAGGACTCTGGAAGCTTGCCAAAAAGCTGTCCAAGAACAGGATATTATAATTCACCTTGCTGCTCATGTAGGGGGTATTGGTCTGAATAAGGAAAAACCTGGTGAGTTATTTTACGATAATTTGATGATGGGAGTGCAATTAATTGATTGTGCTTATAAAGCAAATGTAGAAAAATTTGTTTGTGTGGGTTCGATATGTGCTTATCCTAAATTTACTCCGGTTCCTTTTAAAGAAGAAGACCTTTGGAATGGTTATCCAGAAGAAACTAATGCTCCTTATGGTATTGCCAAGAAAGCTCTTTTAGTTCAACTGGATGCTTATCGTCAACAGTATGGTTTTAATGGTGTTTATCTGTTACCTGTTAACTTGTACGGACCTGAAGATAATTTCGATCCTAAGAGTTCCCATGTAATTCCTGCTTTAATTCGGAAAGTACATGAAGCTCAAGTTAGAGGAGATAAAAAATTGCCTGTTTGGGGTGATGGTAGTCCTAGTCGTGAATTTTTATACTCTACAGATGCTGCAAGAGCAATTGTTATGGCAACTCAATTTTACAATGAATCTGATCCTATTAATTTAGGAACTAATCATGAAGTAAAGATTCGTGATTTAGTAGAGTTAATTTGTGAATTAATGGATTTCAAGGGAGAATTAGTTTGGGAAACTGATAAACCTAATGGTCAACCTAGGCGATGTTTAGATACACAAAAAGCAAAAGAAAAGTTTGGTTTTGTTGCTAATGTAGATTTTAAGCAAGGACTGAAGAATACAATTGAATGGTATCGAGAAAATGCTGACTAAGTTTAAAGGATATAGATTTTATCTGTTATAATTAATTGATATAAGTATAGAGCTGGAAGAAAATTATCTTTCAGCTTTTATATAATTCAAAACTTTTCTGGATAAAATTTACCATAGAGTTATTCAAAATATCAGGAAGTGATGTTGTAATACCAATTCACTTAAAATAATGTCACCAATAGTTGGTAACTGATGAAGTCAAATAATAAACAGAAATTACTGTAGAGTAGAGGTTTTAAGTACCTAAAATATCACTTCTGACTTCTGACTTTAGTGAAACGGTATAAGCGATCAAGCATCGCTCGAAGCAAAATTAAATCTAGTTTATAGCTTGGTAGTTCTGCAGAGCGTAGTGGTATACAGCAAACAGAAATACCAGGTACGGCAGCAACAGACTCCCACTGCCGTGCCTCGTAACAAAAATTACCGGACAATGCACGACCATTACAATGCAGCACCACCTATAGCTTTTATCAGTTGGATGAGATAAAAAATTGAGATTTAGAGGACAAAAAATAGACAATAAATTTGGATATGTATAACTCAATAAAACACTGTTCTAAGCACTATAGTAAAATAGCATTTGTTGAATTATACTAAAACACATTTTTGAAAGTTTGATAGTTATGAAGCCATAGCATTTTGTAATTCAATAAAGTTATTTATAGCTTGATAAATTTTGATTATATAGGATTACATCAAAGCTAATTACTATCATAATCTATATGATACTCACTACAGAATAATTGTGAAAAATTAAATATAATCAAAAAAAATTATTCTGAAACAAACCATAATCTCTAGTAAATATCCCATTGCTGAATCAAGGTATGAAAATAAAAACTGAATAATCTCAAGTATTTGTCATTTAATAGTTTAGCGTTCGCGGTAGCTATGCAGAGCATTATCGCCAACAAATACAAATCATACCTACGCATCAGCAACACCATAAATATTACATTGAGTAAGTATAGTTGCATAATAAAAAATTTATAATAAAGCATTAGAAATAAGCTGAGAGAAATGGTCAATAAGAATCTCCTGGAAAAGATTAGTAAACTCCTAGCTCTTGCCAATTCACCTAATGAACATGAAGCTGCATTAGCGGCTGAGAAGGCAGCAGAATTATTAGCTCAACATAATTTATCTGTAGCAGATTTAGGAAAAGAAAAGGATGAAGATATTACTAAGGGTATTATTGATAGAACAGGTCGTTATGTTACCTGGAAAATGTGGATTTTAGCAGGAATTGCTAATGCTAATGGATGTCAAGCAATGCGTTCTACTTACAGTGGTGAAATGAGATTAGTAGGAACAGAAACTAATATTACAGTTTCTAAATCACTTTATGAATATTTAACTGCTGTAGTTGACAGTTTAGTAAAACAACATAGGGGTAAAGGAAGAACTTTTATTAATGCTTTTCGAGTTGGTTGTGCAACTAGATTAAGACAGAGATTAGAGCAAAGACGAAAATCCATGGAGGAAAAAGGTATTGCTAGTAGTGACGATCGAAATTCGGCATCTGCTATGGTTGTACGCTCAATGTTTGAAAAATATTCTTTAGCTATTCAAGTATATTTAAAGCAAGAAGGTGTAAAATGTAAAGTTCAGAAATCGACTGCCGTTAATAATGATTTAGGTTTTTCTTTTGGATATATTGCTGGGGAAAAAATAAATTTGAATTATTTAAATCACCATTTATACAAAGGCAAAAATCATCGAACAGTTAACTGTAAATAATTAACAATTAACAATTAATAATTAATAATTACCTCTCCTGAAAATGGATATGATTGGCGAACATGATTTTTTTGATTTATTTATTATTGAAATCGGAGTCTTTAAAACTTAATTATTTGGTAAGTAGTACATAACTATTAATCATTAGTTTTTTTTACATCTTAAAACTGTCTGATTTTAGGGGTTGGTTGCTCCGCTGAAGTTGAGATTAGATAATATCCTCAAAGAAAACGTTAAATAGGCTTGATATTAGACGACGTAAGTGTTAAAGTTTATGGAAGAATATTTTAAGTAGATGGAGAAGATGGCTAAAACAACAACAGAAAAATTAAATACTTCAGAACAATCAAATACTCCACTGACTGGTAAAGCATTGTTGAAGAAAGTCAAAGAACTCTCGCACAAGTCAAAGAAAGATACTGCTATTGCTTGCGGATATTATTCAAATACAAAAGATAAGCAGAAACGAGTAAATCTTGCTAAGTTCTACGATGCAGTTTTACAGGCAAAGGGGCTAAATTTAGATGATAACAATGTTAAAGATGGAAGAGGGCGTGCTGCTACTTACCGTGCTTGTGTTCATAGAAATGGACAGTTAGTAATAGGCGCTAACTATACACAAGAAATGGGATTAAAACCAGGGGATGAATTTATTATCCAGTTAGGACATAAACATATTCATCTTAGGCAGATTAATATAGAAGTAGAAAAAGAAGATGAAAATAATGAGGAAGAATAGATAAATTTTGTAGTAATCGTAATGGTCTCTAAAATCTGCGATTATCATCATCTAGGTATTCCAAAGTGCTGCAAAAAACTAGAGTCATCTACAGTATTTGAAACCTAGTTTTTGGCAGCAAATAGACTTTGAAAGACAAGTTGACAAATTTGAGTATTTTGATCTTCAAAAATACCTAAATATGGGTGAACCTATTTTTAACTTTGTCAGGTATAATTTTGATCGGTTTTAAGTAAGTTAAGAGCGATTAGAAACAACTGAATTGTCTTAGGATTGAAACTGTTATTTGCTCTCAGTTATAAGATAGTAATGATGAGATAATCTAATTAAATTAGGTGTACAATGCAAAAAAATTGAGTTTCTTTACATCTATTTAAAAGTTAAGTGGGTAAAAATAACAAAAATAGGGTTGAATTTACTTCGAGATTTAGGTGTAAATATCTGAAATAATCCCGATATGAAGTAGAGGCAATAGTGATCAACTATAGTATTACTTTGGAGAAATGTTACAAGTTACCTTAGATAAAATTGAATAATTATTAAAAATAATCATAAATATAGCAATCCTATTTAACTTGTAATATTTTGGTGGTAGGGGCGAATGGCCATTCGCCCCTACAGGATTCAGGAGTCAGGAGTCATAATTTTAAAAGTTTTCAGTTCAAATTAGCTATTATAAAAATTGTCACAACCAATTTAGGATTGCTATAGTATAAATATAATTATCTTAACGAGGTTGCAAATTATGGAATAATATTGCCAAAAATTAGTTTAGAGTTTGACTAAAAAAAACCTAATATTAATAATTCTAGCAATTCTCAAATTCAAAATCCAATTCAATCAAAAATCTAAAATCATTCGTCACTAGACATCTCTAGAAAAGAGGCAGTAGGCAGCTTTGCTGTAGGCAGTAGGGAACCCACCCCTCGCCCCTCCCCCTCCCAGGAGGGGAATAATTGATAATTTATGTGTGAGAATTGATTTTATTTTTGATTTTTGGAGATGTCTACTGTGCAACGCTTCTTAACCAATTAATAAAAATGGTTATAGTTATATTAAATATAGTTAAGCAAAATCTTATAATACTTCAAATTACTAAAAAAGCCTTCCAAACTAAAAATCTGTTTTGTAATTATTTAAACTCATAACAAAGATGACAATTATATTGAAATTGTAATATGAAATTACGGCGTTGGTGAATAAATGTATGATTTAACAATTCATCAGGAGCAATTCAGTAGATAGAAAGGAGTTTTTCGGAGACTAAATAGGAAGAAATAGGTATAATTTGCACTATTATTTTGGCTGAAAATTTACCTAAAGTAGGATTTCATACCTCAAATCAGCAACGTCAAAATTGCTTATAATTTGAATGAATATTTAAAAATCAGCAATAAAATAATTACGGTAAAAATTAATCAAAAAAATTATGTCCTTAACAGAACAAATTCTCTCGCAAATTCCGGGAAGTCCTTTACAAGGTCTGCGGAAAGCTGACCAGGTTTGGCAAAACCTTCGAGAAGACAATATTTCTATTCCTACTACTGTGAAAAAAGAAACTCAATTATTAAACACTTTAGACTGGGATGTAGTAATTTGTGGTGGAACTCTGGGTATACTTATTGGAGCAACCTTAGCAAAGAAAGGTTGGCGGGTAGCTCTGTTAGAACGAGGTATCCTCAAAGGGAGGAAACAAGAATGGAACATATCCCGCAAAGAACTAGAAACATTTATAGAATTAAATCTTCTCTCCTCAGAAGAATTAGAAACAGCGATCGCCACCGAATACAACCCCGCGCGAATTAGTTTTCCAGAGAGCGAAGACATTTGGGTAAAAGATGTTCTCAATATAGGTGTAGATCCAGTTTACCTCTTAGAAAGTCTAAAACAGGGTTTCCTTCAAGCAGGCGGTCAACTATTTGAAAACACAGCTTACGAAGCAGCAACTATTCATCCAGATGGGATCGACATTCAGGTTAATAATGGCCAATCATTCAAAGCTCGACTGCTCCTGGATGCAATGGGGCATTTTTCTCCTATTCTGAAACAAGCACGCCAAGGCAAAAAACCTGATGCTGTCTGTCTAGTAGTTGGTACTTGTGCCACTGGATACCCAAAAAACGATACAGGAGACATTTTTGCCTCATTCACTCCTATAAAAAACCAATGTCAATACTTTTGGGAAGCATTTCCTGCTAGAGATGGACGAACTACTTATCTATTTACCTACTTAGATGCTCACCCAGATAGAATTTCCCTAGAATCATTCTTTGAAGAATATCTCCGCTTATTGCCTGAATATCAAAAAGTGGAGCTTAGTCAACTTACATTCCAACGTGCCCTCTTTGGCTTTTTTCCCTGTTATCGTCAAAGTCCCCTGAAGACTCCCTGGAATCGTATTTTGCCAGTAGGCGATAGTAGTGGCAGTCAATCTCCTCTTAGTTTTGGCGGTTTTGGAGCTATGGTACGTCATTTGAAACGTCTAACCGGGGGTATTGATGAAGCTCTCCAAACGGACAACCTTTCTTCAAATGCTCTAGCACTTTTGCAACCTTATCAGCCTAGTATATCAGTCACTTGGTTGTTCCAACGTTCTATGAGTGTGGGGGTAGACCAAAAAGTTGAACCAAATCAAATTAATCAACTATTGGCAGGTGTATTTCAGGTAATGGATAGATTAGGGGAATTTGTACTTAAGCCTTTTCTGCAAGATGTGGTGCAGTTTCCTGCTTTAGCACAAACTTTATTTATGACTTCTTTAAAGCAACCAGGTTTAGTCATTAAAATTATTCCTCAAGTTGGCATCGGAAATTTATTAGATTGGATGAAACATTATTTGAATTTGGGAATTTTTAGTTTATTATCTCCTATAGGAGATAAATTGGCGTTTTTAGTGACAAAAATTCCTCTGGAGCAAAATTATTATTATCGCCGTTTGATTGAACAATGGCAATATGGTTCTGGTGGGGATTATAGTTGAAGTCAGAAGTTAGAGGCTAGAAGTTACCGAATTAAGTCTGAAATCAAAAATGAAATACTGAAAGAATCCGATAATTTATTCTAAATTCGGTTGCCATACCCCCCTTAATCAATCAAAGAAAATTCAACCAATGATAATGAGTCAAGTTTCTAACTTCTTCTTTCATTTAACTCAGAACATTACGGAAGAAGGACGAGAGTTTGAAAGCCACGTCTTTTTAAGTAAGCATTCAGCCGTCAGCTATCAGCGATTTCTTTTAGTAGGTGATAAAAGTTTTATTAATTGAGCTAGAAAAATATGACTACAAAAGTCAGCTCCAAAGTCTATATTCATTTAAACCCCCTTTTTTTGTGCTCTAACTGACAGCTAATAGCTGTTTGCTTAATGCAACAAGACTCTCTCATATAGGAAAGTATTTAAATTAATATAGACTTTAAAGGTAAGAGAGCTAACTTTTTTAGTAAGAGAATTAAATATTGCTTTGATCATCAACTAAAAGCACTCTTCTGATAGCTGATTGCTGACGGCTGAATGCTTACCTTATGTACCACGGTTAACCGACTTATTAATTGTGGGATTTATAGCAATGTGCGCTGGCATATTTACAAATTACAAGAACTGTCCAATAGCTAAAAGTCTTGTATTATCGGTCTTTTATTCCCCCAGATGAGCTGTTGCCAGATGAGCTGTTGCCTGCGCACAGCGCTATATTTGGCTAGACAATGGTATTTTAAGTAGGGATACATCACGGGAAAACACGACTTAGAGAAGCAATTAAACTCAAATCATAATTATCAATTTCTTCATTCTCAAGCAGCACAGCAAACCTTGAGAGGAGTAACAGAGTCTTTTAAGTCCTACAAGGAGCTTTCCTACAAACACTATCTAGAAAAACTGAAAAATAAACCTCAACTTCCCAAATATCGAAAAAAGGGAGGACTAGGAGTTATAACTTATCCAAAACAAGCTTTGAGACTGAAAGGAAACCAGGTGAGAGTACCTCTGGGGAAAAAAGTTAAAGCTGCTTTTAAAATTGATAGTTTTTGGCTAAATTTTCCCAGCAATCTTGAGTTTAAAAAAATTCGAGAAATAAGGATTCTACCTCGTAATGGTTGCTTTTATGTTGAGTGGGTTTATCAGTTAGAGGTCGATTAACCTGAACTTGACAGGGATAAAGTTCTCGGTATTGACCACGGAGTTGGTAATTGGTTAACTTGGGTTAGCAATGTAGGAACAAGCTTGATTGTAGATGGCAAATATTTAAAATCAGTTAACCAGTGGTATCACAAACAAATAGCAACAATTAAAGATAACAAACCTCAAGGATTCTGGTCAAAAAAGTTAGCCAATATAACTGAAAAACGCAACAGAAAAATGCGCGATGCTGTGAATAAAGCGACCAGATTAGTTATAAATAACTGCTTAGAAAATGGTATTGGTAGGATTGTTTTTGGATGGAATAAGGGGCAAAAAAATGCTATTAACATTGGAGCCAAAAACAATCAAAAATTTGTGCAAATTCCCACAGCTAAACTCAAAGAACGAATTAGTAAGTTATGGGAATTGTACGGCATAGATTTTATTGCAACTGAAGAATCTTACACCTCGCAAGTAAGCTTTTTGGATGATGATTTCCTGCCAAACTACGGTGAAAAACCCGAGAGGTGGAAGCCGTCAGGAAAACGAGTACAGAGAGGTTTATATCAAACCAAAAACGGTTTGTCACTAAATGCTGATGTGAATGGAGCAGCTAATATTCTCAAAAAAGTAGCGACAACTTTGGAGTTTTCTCTCGAAGGAGTCAGTAGAGGTATGGCAATGTGCGCTGGCATATTTACAAATTATATCATGTCCGGTTGAATACTTATTATTAAGATAGTAGGGGAGCGGGGGAGTAGGGGAGTAGGGGAGTAGGGGAGTAGGGAAAATAGAAAGATTTATTGTTTCAGCACTCTTGATAAGTTTTTTCATCACTAATTATCCGGACATGATATTACAGGAAATGTCCAATAGCCAGAAGTCTTATATTATCGGTTTTTTATTCCCCCTGTTCCCTGTTCCCTGTTCCCTGTTCCCTGCGCACAGCGCTATAGTTTGATAATGCCTTTAAGAATCCAGTTTTGGATTGCTTAAGAATCTCCGTATCTTTAGAGCGGGGAGCATTGACTTAATCAATAAATAACGATATAATACCTTAAAAAGCACACCATTAGACAGGCGGCGCTCAATCTCCATGAAATCCATTAGAACCAAACTCAAATTAAATAATAAACAAAAAACTCTGATGGCACAACACGCTGGCTATTCGAGGTGGTGCTACAACTGGGGTTTAAGTTTATGGAATGCTGCATACACAGATGGTTACAAGCCAAACCCTCGTAAACTGAGAGAGGTTTTTACTAATCACACCAAACCCCTTTACCCCTGGATGAAAAACTTGTCGTCTAAAGTTTATCAATATGCTTTCATCAACTTAGGTGAAGCATTTAAGAGATTTTTTCAGGGATTGGGCAAACGCCCACGATTTAAGAAGAAAGGTAAATCTGATTCATTCACAATTGATAATTGTGGAAAACCCATAGAATTAAATGGATGGAGTCACAAATTACCTTTTATTGGTATGGTCAAAACTTATGAACCAATTGAAGCAACTACTCAAAAAATCACTATTAGTAGACAGGCAGGTGATTGGTACTTAAGTTTGAGCTATGAATTTACTCCTAGCCCAACCCCAACAACTACTGAAGTTGTAGGTGTGGATTTAGGTGTCAAAACATTAGCAACTTTAAGTGATGGAAAAGTATTTGAAAGCGTAAAGTCATATCGTAGGTTTGAAACCAAGCTTTCTAGACTGCAATATCTAAACCGCAATAAAATTATTGGCTCTGCTAATTAGACTTGTCGCTTTATAAGGTAAAGTAAAGTTAATAGGGTGTTTGAGATGGGACAATGTTAGATCTGAATCGGGTGCTAAAAGAAGACCGCCTCAGTGCGGGCATTGACTGGACTAAACCGTAAGGCATTGGATGAATTATTACAAGCTTTTTGTGTCCAACTTGACTCGGAAGCGATACGGCGCTCCGCCACCCTCCGCGAACGCTCTTTTGCCAAAAACCTAGAGTTCGAGCTTTAGGAGGAGGGAGAAAAGCGCGGTTGTTAGAGGCCAAAGACAAGCTATTTTTTATCTTGTTCTACTTCAAGTGTTACCCTACCTTTGATGTGGCAGGAATATTGTTTGACTTACACCGCAGCCGAGCACACTATTGGATGTTAAGACTACAACCGTTGCCCTGAGAGTGCTTTAGGGAAAAAAATGGCCTTACCAGAACGTAAGTTACAAAGCATTGAAGAATTCATTGGCAGGTTTCCATCTGCCAAAGAAGTGATGATTGATGGTACGGAACGGCCAATCCAGCGTCCAAAAGACCAGCAAAAGCAGAAAAATCATGACTCAGGTAAAAAAAAGTGCCATAGGAGTCAACATCTGATCATGACAGACTCAGATAAAAGGGTCCTCGTCCTATCAAAAGCAAGAGAGGGCAAGGTTCATGGGCCTTCGGCAGTTGGACGCGCGAAAAATTGGTAGATTTTGTGCTTTTTGGAAGTGAAAATTCATGTAGATTTGGGTTTCCAGGGATTACAGAAGGAATTCGTCAACATCAAAATTCCCACGAAAAAACCTAAAGGAAAGGAATTAACTGAGGAACAAAAACTTTTCAATAGAGAGAAAAGTAGCGTTAGCGTCAAATGTGAACATACAATATCTGGCGTGAAGAGATATAATGCAGGGAGAGGATTGTATGTTCACATTTGACGCTAACGCTACTTTTCAATAGAGAGAAAAGTAGCGTTAGCGTCAAATGTGAACATACAATATCTGGCGTGAAGAGATATAATGCAGGGAGAGGATTGTATCGAAATCACATTAAAGATGCGCGACGATCGCTTCATGTTCACTGCGGCTGGACTCTGGAATTTCTACTTAATGGCAGGATAATTTAATCAGTGAAAACCAGAATTTTCCCATTTCACTTTAAGGTTTTATTTCGCGA
>NZ_RCBY01000106.1 GCF_003838195.1 Okeania hirsuta | reverse complement strand
TAGAGTTGCCTAGAAAATTTTTAGTAGTGGAAGGGTGGAGAGATATAAATGATTTATTCCATGGCAAGTATCTCTTTGACTTTTGTTACTTCAATCAGAAAAACTAATTTCTTCATTATCGAGTTTAATTTGAAGTTTAGCTTTTACATTATCGCTAAACTTAAGATCCGATACCAGATGATTTAAGTCTTTGTAAGGATTACTTTTTCTATTATTTAGCAGCTTTTGAATAGTTTTGTTCTTAACACTTGTTCTTTTAAAAGCAATTATTAATTTTGCTTCGTTCGCTGTATTGATATTAACAGCAGTTGAGCTTGTCGAATGTGAGGATGAAGTTGATTTTGTTTCAATAATTTTCTCTATAGTTGAACTTGTTGAATTTGGTAATTTACTTGATTTTTTATCAATAACCTTATCTACTTGAATAAATTCAATATTTTGTAACTCTAGCTTTCTTTTAAGACGTTCTGGACATGAAGGAGCAATCATAAAAGCTAAGTCCGGAGGAGTATTTTCTGAAGGGTATGGATTAAATCCTAAATCATCTAACCATCGACTAAAATCATCCAAGTGTTCAATAATCAATTTATAATTTTTAGCTTCACCAAAAGTTCTAGCTATTACTCTATTATTATCAAGCAATTCTACATAACAATCTAAGGCATGCTTTTGTCCTGTTTTTTTGCCTTGAATTACTTTTGTAGTTTCCACTGTTGATAATGTGTATACTCTCTGTTGTAAATATTTTCCCCACCTTTTTTGACATTCTGCTTTGACTAATTCACAAGCATCACCTTCAAATTTCTGCTCTTCTGCTTCGGCAAAATACCTTTCATGTATTTCTAGAACTTTTCCTGAATAATATTGACAAAATTCTCTAAAATTTTTAGCTGGTCTCAAAGGTATATTCTGAATTTCTTGCCAAGCATTATTCAGGAAAAGTTCTAGAAATACCTTTCATGTATTTCTAGAACTTTTCCTGAATAATATTGACAAAATTCTCTAAAATTTTTAGCTGGTCTCAAAGGTATATTCTGAATTTCTTGCCAAGCATTATTAAAATTTTTATATCCTTTATATGCTCCTTTAATTCTTTCATCTATCTCTTGTTTAATCATCATAAATTCTTTATCAGAACCTAAACTAAGATTAATCGTTGACTTTTTGACTAAACTTTTTAATACAGAGTCTCCTTCAATTAAAGAACTGACATTATCTGATGTACCTACCAAATAAATTAGCAGAGGAATACTTCTTCTAAATTTCTGAGCAGCTTGCTTGATTAATGCTCTAAAAATTACTCTAGTTTCTTCTATTTCTTGTTGAAATTTTTCTAATGAATCTAATTCATCTGTTAGATAGACAAAAGTAAATCTGGGGTCTACTTTTGTGACTTGAGATATCACATCAAAAAATAATTCAACAAAATTTACTTCACTTGTTGCGAAAAATTTACTAAATTTTGACCTAAAAGGATTTAATTTTATCTCTTCTCTAGTTCCTGTATTTAATAATGACCCTGCATCAAATTCTTCGAGAATGTTTTTAGCAACTTCTTTTACATCTGGCAATAAATTTTGATTATGTATTAATTGCCAAAAAGTATCTCCTAAAATATAACAGTAAAGTTTAATGCTAAAATTATGACTACTACCAACTGTCCGTAAATGAGAAAGTGGAAACTGAATTACTACAGAATGTTTTTCATAATTTGACTGAGTTGTTGTTAATTCATGCAAATAAGTTAATAGGGAAGTTTTACCACTACCAAGAAATGCCGCCACAAATCTAAATGTAAAAGATCTATCATCAAAAGTATGTTTAAGATCGTCTCGAAGCAATTCCGTTATATTTGATATTGAAGAGTTACCAGATAAACTTTCAGCTGTAGTTGTAGTATCATCTTCACCCTCTTTTCCTGGTAATCTTACATCACGTTCAACCCAAATATTTTCCACATAACCTTCTCCTGGTTGAATTTGCTGTAAAAACTTTCTAATATATCTTTTTTTTCCTGCATCTTCCGGCATAATTTAGTTCACCCATTGAATTAATTCTTTATTGTTTTCTTGTACCGCAAATACTAAACCATCAGATTTCAATTGCTCAAAATATTTTTCTAGTAGCAATTCAGAAATATGATTATTTTGCCTAAACTTTTGGCAAATTTCTTTACTACGAATAGCCACAACACCTTCCAATTCTTGACGCCTCCTTTCTTCAAGGTAAAGCTTTTTAAACTTATCTACAAAAGTCTCAAAATCCATATCCTCATTTTGATAATTTATCTGATTATATTTTGCTGTTAATTTTAAACAAGCCATCAGAGCATTTAAAATTTTAGGTCCTTTGTTAGACCTAAATTTATACTCCGTTGTTTGAAGATTAAGAACTAGAGCTTTCATTCCCATCTCAGTAACTTTAATTCTCCCTCGTTTAGGAGACTCCAATAACTTCAGCTCACATAAACTCTCACAAACCTGTTTTGCATTGGGGCGGCGTTTTTTAGATAAATGATTCCTAACTGTACTTCTAGTAACAGTTCCTTCTGTTGAATAAGCAAATGTGTAAAGCAAATAAAGCAATTGTTCAGTGGAAAGCTCTGTCATTAGTTCCTCTTATAAAATTTATGGCGTTGGTGAATTAGTGTATGATATTAATCTTAATTATTTAGGAGTCAGGAGTCAGGAGGAAAGAAAGAAGAAGAAAAATTAGTAGAGGGAGCAGGGGGCTAACTGATAACTTAAATAACAACTTAGAATAGAGTATCTCTACAAAATTTAAACTACCAATATACCTAAATTTTTAATTGGAGTAGAGGCTGTTTATTACTTATTTATTAATTTTCGGATAAGTAAAATTTTGATTCAAGTATGACACAATTTATTTCACTCAAAATACCCCCGTTAAAAGTAATCCCTATAGCTATTTTATAAGGAACATTTACTCAGAAGAAAAACTCCTATTTTCATTGATTCAATAATTTACTTATTCCATACAGTTCAGGACTACTTTTAACATTAATAATCTCCTCAAAAACAACCTTTTATTTTTTCAGCATTAAATTACATTGAAGGATAAAAAAATTAAACTCTTAATTGATGCTGTTAACCCTGACATTGATAGATTAGGTAATCTGCTAATAACCAAAAACAAATTCTTATTCCATCTCTGAATCTGAATGAAATATAGTTAATTCTTGACCAAAAGACTCTCCAATTAATTTGTAAATTTCTCTTAAATCCTCATCTTTAAACGACTTAATCAATTTTTCTGCAGCCTTTTTAGGATTTTTAGGAACTACTACCCAAAGTTCTTGATTCAACTTACCTTCTGGCTGTTGCTCTAACCAATTTTTAACCGCATTTTTTCCTGATTCAGTAATTTGATAAAAACCTCTCCCACTACTTTTTGATTGTTCTAACCATCCTAAATGTTCCCATCGTTTTCTCCATAATTGAGCAGTGCTATGAGCATAATCCAAAATCTCTCCTATTTTCGGTGCATTTAAAGCTTGATTATCCGGGCAAGCTTCCACAAGTTTAGAGAATTTATGAAAATAATTTGATGGATTTCCTAAATCTTTGACCGGGTCTTCCGATGTATCAACTGTTTTTGTTCCAGTTGATTCTAACCTGCTAATTAATTCTTCAATTTCTTTAGCTTCACAACCTAATCCATAAGGTGGTTGAGCACGACATAATTCTTCATAGCTATTAAATGGTTTTCCTTGCTCATCAAGTAATTGTTGATAAGCAGCAGGCTGTTTCATTAATTCACGCCATGCTTTTAATTGTTCCTCATTAACAACTACATCTTTTTTCAGAACAGATTGTAGCTTTAACTTAATAGCAAGTGCCCATTGGGGTGTGCCAGGAGTTGTGCTAATTCCTCCTGCTTTTCCTAAAGTTTCATAATCCATTTTTCCCTGGATACCAAAGGATATAGTTTTCAAAGGTTTCTCAAATAAATTTTGATTTTTTTACCATTTTCTTGTTTGTTAACTCATGCCTTAATAGGATTATTTTAGGGTAAGAATTTTTTCTTCTCACCCCTGAGAGCTAACTAAAATTATATTAGTAGGTATATTTGCTTGACAATAAAATTTGTCAGCTTTTTTGTACCTCTTATTTGTATATTTTAGATTGTAGATTCACTAAGTCAACTATTGCAGAGACAATTCTATTAATAACTTCTTTGTAATATCAGTTCTTTAGCTAACTTTATTGCTGCTTTCA
Source organism: Okeania hirsuta (assembly GCF_003838195.1). Classification (GTDB taxonomy): domain Bacteria; phylum Cyanobacteriota; class Cyanobacteriia; order Cyanobacteriales; family Microcoleaceae; genus Okeania; species Okeania hirsuta. Next base: position 21,780 of record NZ_RCBY01000106.1, on the reverse strand, counting down.
TACTCGTTGCATCAGCAATACCCTGACCAGCAATATCAAAAGCTGTACCATGGTCGGGAGAGGTACGAACAAATGGTAAACCAATAGTAGTATTCACTGCTAAATCAAAAGCCATTAGCTTGACTGGAATTAAACCTTGGTCATGATATAACGCTAAATAAGCATCATAAGTTTTAGCTGGTAAACCTAGCCAAGCTTGACCTGGTTTTACCCACATAGTATCCGGTGGCACTGGCCCATCTAACTGTATATCTGGTCGGCGATCGCGTTGTTTGTCCAACCAAGGAATCAGCCAATTTTGCTCTTCTGTTCCTAATTGTCCATTTTCTCCGCTATGAGGATTTAAACCAGCCACAGCAATTTTTGGCCGAGAAATCCCAAAATCTTTTTGTAAACTTTCTATAAGCAATTCTAATTTCCAACTCAGCAACTCTGGCGTTAAAGCTTTTGGAACTTGACATAATGGTATATGTGTGGTAGCTAAAAGAGAGCGGAGTACAAAATTACTGTGGGGCGATCGCGCAAAAAATAGCATCCCTAAAAGAGAGCGGAGTACAAAATTACTGTGGGGCGATCGCGCAAAAAATAGCATCCCAAATTTTTTTACTCCTGCTTTTTCTGCTAAAAGTTCAGTTTGACCAGGGTATTTATGACCAGCCATCTGCCAGCAAGTTTTGGAAATAGGAGCAGTAACAATACCTTGAAATTTTCCAGCTAAAGTCTGAGCAATAGCTGTTTCCATGAAACAAAAGCTAGCTTCCCCACTCACAGCATTACCTTTGCCGGGAAATATATTTTCTAATTTTCCATTAAACTCTACATCTAAAATTTTTAAATTTTCCCATTTGACAAGTAATTGTTGCGATTGAGTTTTTTTCGAGAGTTGAGATAGTTTTTGATAGGTTTGTTGCAAAATGCGATGACTGCCTATAATTGTCAAGTCACAATTTTCTGTAACAGTAGGGTCTGCTAAAGCCTTAAGAATTATTTCTGGTCCTATGCCCCCAGGATCTCCAATTGTCAATCCTAAACGAGGATTTGTATTTTCTATTTCTGTTGCTGATATTTTCATATTTATTCCGCTGAAGAATACTTATGACTTTAGTCTGGGGAGAAGTCAAAATGTCTTAAAATATATATCACAAATTACATAGGAGTATTTTAAGAATATGAGTGGTGAGATTTTCAATGCAGCTATTTTGTCTTTTTCTGTGATTCTGATTGGTTTAGCAGGAGGTTTCCTATTACTTAAATTACAAGGAGGCGAATAATCAAATTTCCCGGTCTTTAAAGTAGTACGATCGCTTAACTGACTGACATTTTGCTATAGGAGCATTTCCTCATTAATTTTTTCTAGTGGGGAATGCCTATGGTGGTATTTACTTTCTATGGATCTTATGGTATCTTAAATAGATTAATAAAAATATAAGCTAAAACATATTTAACTCAAAATATTAAGTTTTGTAAAAAAATGAGATAATTTTGATAAAGTGATAAAGAATCTTTAATATAATCAATAAACTGTTTATGAAACTATTAATCGTAGGGGCTACTGGTACTCTTGGTAGACAAATAGTGCGTTGTGCCCTAAACGAAGGTTATGAAGTACGCTGCTTAATCAGAAGCTACAGTAGAGCATCTTTTTTAAAAGAGTGGGGGGCTGAACTAATAGGAGGAAATCTCTGTAAGCCTAAAACTCTACTACCAGCTTTGGAAGGAGTTGATGCAGTGATTGATGCTGCAACTGCGAGACCAACAGACTCTCTGAGTATTAAACAGGTAGACTGGGAAGGAAAAGTATCACTGATTCAAGCTCTAGTGGCTAAAGGTGTAGAACGTTTTATATTTTTCTCCTTTTTAAATGCAGAGAAATATCCCCAAGTCCCTCTCCTAGAAATTAAGCGATGTACAGAACTTTTTATTGCTGAATCTGGCTTAAAATACACGATCTTAAAACCTTGTGGTTTTTTACAGGGATTAATTGGCCAGTATGCAGTGCCAATTTTAGATAAGCAAGCAGTTTGGGTTCCCGGTCAAGGAACAGCGATTGCATATATGGATACTCAAGATATTGCTAAGTTTGCTGTCCGTAGTATTTCAGTTCCCGAAACAGAAAATCAAAGCTTTCCGGTAGTAGGTCCCCGTGCTTGGGATGCTAGTGAAATTATTCGGATGTGTGAAAGACTGTCTGGAGAAAAAGCAAAAGTAACCCGTACCAATATTAACTTATTGCGTATATTTCGTCAGCTTACTAGGTCATTTCAATGGGGTTGGAATGTCTCGGATAGACTAGCTTTTGCAGAAGTATTAGCCAACAGTCAACCTTTAACAGCTTCAATGGATGATGTTTATCCTGTATTTGGCATTAATCCTGAAGAAATAACCACACTAGAATCTTATTTGCAAGAATACTATAGTCGGATTATGAAAAAGTTGAAGGAAATAGAGTACGAGCAAGCAAAATTAGGAAAATCAACTTCCAAGAATAAACCTTTCTTTTTCTAAAGTTTCTAACCACCCTGAACTAGATTTTTTCGAGTGTCAAAAATAGGAATCATTTATAACGATGCCAAACCAATAGCTTGTCGCATAACTAATGAGTTAAAAGACAAGCTTACAGCTTATGGCTATGATATTCACATCAATAATGGATCGGGAGGAATCTTAGGTTATCCCAGCCTAGAACATCCTTTATGTCATACTTCTATAGACCAATTAGTTCCCTCTGGCTTTACCAAAGACATGACTTTTGCTGTAGTCCTAGGAGGGGATGGTACAGTCTTATCTGCATTTCGTCAAGTAGCACCTTGCCATATTCCACTATTGACCGTCAATACAGGTCACATGGGTTTCTTGACTGAGACTTTTGTCAATCAGTTATATCCAGCTATTGAACAGGTATTAGCAGGAGACTATGAAGTAGAAGAAAGGACAATGCTAGAAGTACGTCTGTTCCGAGATAATGAGTTATTATGGGAAGCCCTTTGTTTAAATGAAATGGTTTTACATCGGGAACCTATGACCTGTATGTGCCATTTTGAGATCCAAATTGGTCGGCACGCTCCTATAGATATTGCGGCAGACGGTATTATTATTTCTACTCCGACTGGTTCTACTGCTTATTCTTTATCGGCAGGTGGCCCTGTTGTGACTCCGGGAGTTCCCGTTTTGGAGCTTTCACCTATTTGTCCCCATTCTCTAGCATCCCGTGCTTTGGTTTTTGCTGATACTGAACCAGTAACTGTTTTTCCTGCTAGTCCAAATCGTATGATGATGATTGTAGATGGTAATGGAGGATGTTATGTCTTGCCAGAGGACCGAGTACGAGTGAAACAATCACATTATAAAGCACGTTTCATTCGACTTAAGCCACCAGAGTTTTTCCATGTTCTGCGCGAGAAATTGGGATGGGGACTACCGCACATTGCCAAGCCAACTTCTGTTGAATTACCTTAAATTATTCTGGTGGTTATTTTTCAAAATTTTCACTGCTAGTGCCGCTACCCGGAAGTTAAAAGTCATGCATTTAAAAGTCAATCATTTTTGATTTGTAATTGTTCGCGCGATTTTGTAACTGGTCAGTTATTTCCGCCATCCTGCACTAGATTAACTTCAATATGCCGGGATTATATGAGAGGGTGTTAGTATCATAAATTTTGTACAGAAATATAGCAATCACCGAATCAGATGTGAGAATTGAGGTGTTCGTTTAAAGCATAAAATATAGCAGTTATTTTATTCATATATATTCGTTTCTTCCCTCCATACCTATTCCCTATTCCCTCCATACCTAAAACAAAAGTCTCCAATATCTCACAATTAAAATCATATTGCTATGACTACCTTAACTATAGATCGAGATCGTTCAGTCTTACTAATAGAGACTGATGAAATTCTCGCCCAATATGTGAGTTTGGATCTAGAAGAGTCAGGCTATCATCCAATTGTAGCTACTAATTCTACCGCGGGTCTTCACAGGGCAATAGAAATTAAACCTGCTCTGATTGTAATTGACCGAATGTTAGCTGGTGAATCTGGACTATCATTGTGCAGTCATCTGAGAAAAATGGGTAATAATATGCCCATATTATTGTTGATGGGTCGCGACCAAATTGACGACCGAGTTGCTTGTCTGGAGTCTGGAGCTGATGACTATTTTCTCAAACCTTATCGCAGTGATGAATTCTTAAAATTAGTCCGTTTTTATTTACAACCTACTATAGCAGAAAAGGACCAATTGAGATTTGGGAGTTTAATTTTAGAGTTGGCTACTCGACGGGTCTTATGTCATGGTCGTAGTATTGAGTTGACTATGAAGGAATTTGAGTTATTAAGGTTTTTAATGGAGCATCCTCGCGAAGTATTGAGTCGCGAACAGATTTTGGAAAATGTTTGGGGTTATGATTTTTTGGGTGAGTCTAATGTAATTGAGGTATATATTAGATATTTGCGCCTGAAAATTGAACGAGAAGGCGAGAAGAGATTAATTCAGACAGTCCGTGGTATTGGATATGTTTTGAGGGAAACTTAGAGTCTTTAATTCTTGGTAAGCAAGGTCTTGTTAGAAAACAATCAAAGGATTCTGGTATAGGTCAATTTATCAATGAAATATTGGCTGATATTTGCAGGAATTGAGGTAAGTATTTTGCTAAAGTTGATAAAAATTATATTTCTCAAGAATGTCTTATATCATGTCTGTTTGAATAACCACTTCGGAAAAATTTAGGGAGTAGGGAGTAGGGAGTAGGGGAAATTTGTTTGCTCCGCATTCCGCACCGAAAAAATATTCTCTATCAAAAGAAGAACATTTTTATTATGGCTAATTAATGAGACTTGATATTAAATTTGGGCATATTAATCAGAAAAAACTTTCTGTTTACGCAATATTCCGCAGGAATAGAAAACATAATTGCAGTAGTTGTGGAAATCAAATAAATCGTGATATAGCTGCTGCAAAAGTAACTATAAACAGATATTTAATCGTCGTGGAGCATAACTTAATATCATGTCCGGTTGAACAGTTATAAATAAACGACTCAGGAGTTAGGAGTCAGGAGGAAAGAAAGAAGAAGAAAGAGAAAGTTTTTTTATCACTAATTATCCGGACATAATATAACTTGTTTGATTTTTCGCCTAACCCTAGAATCACAGAAGCAAGAATTTTCCATTATAATCTTTGATCTAACGACAAGAATGTCAAAATAAGTGAAATCTCAAAAAAATTACTATAAAATTATTATTTATCTTTTTCTTTTGGGTTTAATACCCCGCCGTCACTTGGGGTGTTTACAAGCTTTTTGGGGTTTGAGTCCCCATCTACTTTTTCCTTTTTCCTTCTTGTTTCTTCAAGAATAAAACATACATAGAATATCTGAGAAATAATTAATTATGGGTCGTAAAATTGGTTTACTTAAGTCTGGAATCATCTTATTTCTGTTGCTTTGCTGTTTGCTACAAATAATATTTGTTCAAGTTTTTCATACTCCAGCACAAGCTCAAAATATATCAGATTCTCAGATATCTCCACAAGGCCAAATTTTACCAATTACGGCAAAAGCTCATATATCTAATCAGATAATTAATTTAGAGGTGGCGAAAACCCCTCAAGAGAAAGCAATAGGTTTAATGTACAGGACTAAACTTGCTGATGACCGAGGAATGTTATTCTCTTTTAACCCGCCTCGGAAAGTTAGCTTTTGGATGAAAAATTGCCAAATATCTCTTGATATTATATTCATAAATTCTGGCATAGTTAAGGCGATCGCTGATAATGTCCCTCCTTGTTTAGCTGACCCTTGCCCTACTTATGGACCTGATGTGTTAGTCGATCGAGTAATTGAACTTCGGGGAAGACGTGCAAAGGAATTAGGTTTGAAAGTAGGAGACCGGATAATGATTACAAAAATTTAGGTATTTGACAGAACTGAGATTAGAGGAAATTATCATTCATTGAAGAAGGTGGTAGGTTTTAGGTTTTAGGTTGAATTGAGAAGAAGGTAGTATGTCAACAAAAATTATAGCAGTTGCCATTCCTTTATTTGAATTATGAAATAGCTGTCTACATAGTACTTCGGAGTAAAAATAACGGAATATCAATAATCAAAGTTTTTTCCTTTTCCTTCTGGTACAAAACAAACAAATTGAATCCAAAAATTGGATGATTTATTTTTTGCTATTCCCCAGACCTATAGTTTTTGTACAACAAGCTAAAATATCGCAAAACTCTGAATTATTTTGACAAAACCTAATAAAACTTTTTATTATTTTACTTACTATATATTTACACTAAAGTTTTAATTTGCTATATTGGTAAGCTAGACATTATTTAGATGGATTCAAAGTATTGTTCACCTAAAGTGCAGAATATGTATTCTTAAGCTTTTGATGGTTTGTAATACTGCTATTCTATTCATCGGAAATAAATAAAGATAAATTAAGTTTCGCAAGCTGTAAGAGAAATATTTTGACAATATCGATAGTGCTGAAGTTTTGATGAGTATTACTTTTACCAAGAAGGTATAGAAGATATAGAAAAACTTGTCTTACTAAGAGTCTATTTTTGCTTTGCTTAATTTAATTCTGTTGATTGGTGTGAGGATAATGATATTTTGTGCTAAGAGTGAAAATCTAGTTGTATATTTTTGCGCATTTATGCATATAGAGATGGTTCGTATTGTGAATTAAAATACATACAAATATTCAAACCAAAGTAGTTATTTTGTCGTAGTTATTTTGCCAAAATTTGACTTGGCCAAGTTTAGCCTTGTAAGTAGTAATAGTTTGAAAAAAGGCAACTACCTACTTAGAACCTCTGTCTGCGCTGTTTATATCTTTTGACTAGAGAGAGAATTCAATAGAAAGTCTTCTGTAATGTTGAGACAGATAGTGAATTTTTTTTCAACCTGAATGTATATACATTTTGAGTAACGATAATTTCACTAAATTTTTCTAGAAATTAATAGCTAGCTTTTGCGGAATAGCATAGGCAACTTATGTAGATTCAAACCAAGCTATTCTCAAAACTTAGTATAGTCCAGGAGTACTATATCTAGTTTAGTTTCACTCTCAAGTTTCTGAAAAAATGCAGAGTTTAGTAAACAGATAAAAAACTGGCATATCCTAGCAATATCCAAGAAAACTTATTGCTTGATGATAGTAAATAACTATCGATAATATCCAAAAAAAATATTAATTTTATTGACATGATAATTCTCTTAAATATGTGACTCTATATATTCTATTGTCAACAAGAGTTACAAAGAGAATGGTGTCTGAAAAATAGGAGGTAAAGAAAAATGACACCAAATAATTATGCTCGCTTTATTCATTTCTTGAAAGATGATTTATCTATTTCTTCAGCTTCTATAGCAGTTGCAGAAAGAGCTAGTATTAGTTCAACATTAGTAGATCGTAAACCAGACTTCAGTGCTTTTCCAATGATTTTATGGCAATATGGTTTAGTTACTCTAGAGCAATTAGATAAAATATTTGATTGGCTAGAAACCACTTATGATTTCAACTAAATGCCAGAATAATCTAAGTATTTCCTAGGTCATGCTGCGCAAACAGCCATCAGCTATTAGCTATCAGCTATTTTTTGAGCTTGATTTAAACCCTATATTAAGGGTTCTTATTAAGCCATAATCCAGTCATAATTAAATCTTACAAAAGCAGGTTCTTTTAACCTGAAAGTCTATATTCATTTAAATACTTCCTTCAGGAGGGAGTCTTATTGCCCTAAGCTGACAACTAATAGCTGAATAATTACAGAATACTTACAGAATAATTACTAGAAATAATCAATTTAACTCTAGTTCAGAACTCAATTTAAAATCAAACTTAAAATCTATTCTATTATTAAACCTTGAAAATAACGGTTCTTCAATATGTAGCTAGCGTTAGATTATCAAAATAATTGGGTCGTGTCACCCCACCTTTTAAGGCAAAAAATTTTTGGAGAGTTGCTCACATCCCCGTTACAAAAATAACTTCTGACTTCTGACTTCTGACTTCTGAATTATGACTTCGTAAATGGGGTGGAGGCGGGTTCATCTAAATTGGTTAAGACTCATTAATTTAACGTAGAACCCGCCCCTACTATTGCAACATTTTAGATGTTAAATTATGACTCAGCTAAAACTCTAGAAGCAGTAGCTACACCTGCTCCTGGAGTAAAAGCTTCATATCCCAACTCTCGCAAAGCAACTTCTAATGCAGAGATAGCGGTGAGAATATCCCGTTCGCTGACAAAACCCAAATGTCCAATACGGAAAATTTTCCCTTTCAAGTGGTTTTGTCCACCAGCTAAAGCAATATCAAAACGCTTATTTACAATAGTCCGTATTTTTTCTGCGTCTACTTCTGGTGGAGGAGCAACTGCCGTAATAGCAGGACTAGCTACTGCATCTGGCCCAAAGAGGGGCAACCCTAAAGCTTTGACTGCTGCACGAGTCGTACTCATTAAACGTTGATGCCGAGCAAATATATTTTCTAATCCTTCAGCTTGCATCATCCTAAGTGTAGCTTGCAAGGCAAAGAATAAATTTACTGGTGGAGTAAAAGGTGTAGTATTTTTAGCTGCATCTTTACGATACTTACCCAAGTCAAGATAGTAACGTGGTAATTTGGCCGTTTCATATGCAGTCCAAGCTTTAGCACCTACTGCTACAAAAGCTAAACCAGGGGGTATCATATAACCTTTCTGAGAACCTGAAGCAACAACATCAAGACCCAACTCATCTATTGGTATATTGACTGCCCCAATGCTGGTGACGGCATCTACTATAATTAATGCTTCGCCATGAGCTTTAACATAACTATTAATAGTTTCTAGGTCATTGAGAACACCTGTAGAAGTTTCACTATGGGTAATAATAACCGCCTTGATTGTTTTCTCTTTATCTGCTTCTAGTTGTTCACGAAATTTTTCTGAGTCCAGAGGTTGGCCCCATTCTGCTGTGATTTTTTCTACTTGGAGACCATAGGCCGTAGCTACTTCTGCCCAGCGATCGCCAAATTTACCATTACATCCACATAATACGCGATCGCCTGGACTGAGAAAGTTAATGATACCTGCTTCCATGGCCCCAGTTCCACTAGATGCTAAAATTAGCACATCATTTTTGGTTTGATGTAGCCATTTGAGGTTTTCTGTCACCTCGGCCATAATTTTGGAAAAGTCACCACTTCTATGGCCTATTGGATGTTTAGCCATAGCTAGTAAGGCTGTTTCTGGTACTGGAGTAGGTCCGGGAATCATTAACATTAGTTTATCATTCATTATTTCTATTCCTTTGTTTTGTGTTACTTGAGTTAGTTTATATGTTTATTGATTGAGAAGCATTTCATTGAAAAAACTTATTTTTTCTTTAAGATTCCAAAGTTGGAATCTTTTTGTTATTTTGGGAGTTATTTAATTTTAATTATTTTTTTTTGAGGAAATTTTTGATTTTTCTTTCTATAGAATTTACATTTAAGATATTAACGGATAATTCAATGCTTGAAGCAACTATTTATCTGGTAAAAGTTAGAAGTTATAACTAACCACAAAGTTTTTGTTGTTAGAGTAATGGTTTTGAATGGTTTCACAAATTATTGCCGAAATACTAACTGTATTAACTGCTCCTAATCATTCCCAAAAACTTTACATTGAACAAATCTATCAATTGTGAGACCCCTAAGAATGGTATTTATTAGTTAGGTAGACTAAATCAATAATTGATAATTACTTCTTCTAATTAGGGTTTGCTGAAAAAGTCTTTTAGTAGGGGTAGGAGACAGGAGAAAACCCACCCCTCGCCCCTCCCCCTCCCAGGAGGGGAGGAATGGGAATGAGCGAGGAGGTAGGAGTAACAATTGTAAGAATGATTTTTCTACCCAACTATGCGCCTAAAATACGCTCCTTTTTGAGCGTTTTAGACTGGAAACCAGGCACTTTTTAAAGGCCCCAAAAAGGCTAAAACCTTTATTTAGCAGTGCTTTGAGATTTAATCAGCAGAGAAATAATTAATGAATGATTGTTAATTAATTATCTATTGTTAGTTTTATTCTAGGTCTTATTTAGTGAAGTTATTAATTGCCAATTCTACCTTTGGATTTTCAAAAGTCTTAGATATTAATTTTTGAATATTATCAAGTTCATAAATACCTTTTTTTTAGCTTGCCCTAATGCACTTAATATTTATTTTTCTGTTTCATTGAGAGACCATTGATATTCAATTGGTAAATTTGCTTGCTTGCAACTTTCTTCAAATTGTTTTTGTAGTGCTAAAGCTTTTCTCACAGTTACAATAAGTTCCCGTGCTTTTTCGTGCTGCTTTGTATTATAGTCTACTGCTAAAATTGTCTTTTTTTCTAATAACTGAAGTAGCAATTCATAATGAATACGGGAGGGAACTGGTATTGCTTCCATAGTTTTATTTCTAACGGTTTACAGATTGATTGATTATGCTATGTGGGAACTTGAACAACAAATAGAAATCAGAGAACTACTGCATTAGTAATTATTCTTGAAGAAGGAACAAAAAAAAGTTATGGGAATTAAAACCCCAAATAATTGTAGACACCGTGGGTAAAGCTAGGATATTAAACCCATAAGTGAAAAGATAATTAATATGAACATAAATCACTATAGCTATCCTAGTGCTGCTACGTGGAAGTCAAAATTCAAAAGTCAAAAGTATTGATTGGTAAGGCTTTTAGGATTTTGTAACTGGTTAGTTATTTCTGCCATTCTGCACTAGATAGAATATGAACATTAGCTATATATCAAGAGAAGTAACCATCAGTATTTCGATCACTAACATTTGTTTAAAACCTATTTAGTACAGCTATATAAATCACTTGCTGTTTGCGGAGCATTCCTTTTGGAAAATGCTGACTGCTGAATTGCTGTTTGTGGAGGATTCCGTTAGGAAACCCTTTTTAAAACAAGAGCACTGAATAAAATATTTTTTCTCCTTTCGAGTTTCAAGGAGAGGGTTGAAAATTTAATTATTCAGTAATTTTTTTGATAATTCTATCGTCTACAGTTTTTATCTGAAAAATTGTCAATATCTAATCTAAATCTAAAAGCCTATATTTTTAAAAGTTTGAGTTAACCTGTTATAGCAGAAGGAAGAAAAAAAAGAAGGAAGAATAAAAATTTTGTGTTGTCTAAGTTTTAAGTTTTTGATATGTCCTAACTTTTGCTTCGACTGCTAGACTCTTTCAACAATTAACAATTAATAATGAACAATAACTTCTCCTTAAGATTATAGAATTGACTAAAATATTTTTTTTCTTTTCTCTCCTTGTAGACCGACAAACTTTTGTACAGTAAAGGAAAACTTTACCCCTTAATTATTAGGTAAATAACTGTAGCAATGCTGCACCTGGGTCTGCTTTTTTCATCAGAGACTCACCTATTAAAACAGCATCCACACCAGAATTTTTAACAACATTTACATCTTCATATCCATATATTCCTGATTCACTTACTACTAAAATTCCAAGTTTTTCTAACTCCTTCTTCCTAGCTTCCATTAATTTACACGTAGTTTGTAAATCTACTGAAAAATCTGCTAAATTGCGGTTATTTATACCGACCAACTTAACTCCTTCTATTGTCAATACCCGGTCTAACTCTGTTAAACTATGAACTTCAACTAAAGCAGTCATTCCTAAAGCATTAACTATCTTGATAAAATATTTTAAATCTTGGTCTGATAAAATTGCCGCAATTAGTAGTACAGCATCAGCTCCATATAAACGAGCAAGATATATTTGATATGGATAAATCAGAAAATCTTTACACAGTAGTGGTAAGTCAACATTTTTCCTAATATTTGACAAAATTTCAAAGCCACCTTGAAAGAATTTTTTGTCTGTCAAAACTGAAATACAAGTTGCACCATTTTGTTGATACGCTTTAGCTATAGTAACTGGTTCAAAATCTTCTCTAATTATCCCTTTACTAGGAGAGGCTTTTTTAACTTCAGCAATTACAGCAGGTTGAGTTTTTCCTGTTGATAAGATAGCCAAAAAATCCAGAGGAGCAGACATTAAGTTAATTTTCTTTTTTAACTCAATTAATGGTTGTTTATCCCGCAGATAATCTACCTCTTTTTCTTTATACCAAACAATTTCTTCCAGAATATTTTGAGGTTTTGAATTTGGCAAAGCAACTTCATAGCGTAAACTACCCATTTCTACTGCTGAAGTTGGCGGTCGGCGACGAATTTGCATTTTTTTTTCTTGATAATTTCCTATTTTTGGTAGTGTTAAATAAGTATTGAATAAGGCAGAAGGCAGAAGGCAAAAGGTCTAATTGCATGGGGATAGTCAACGACTTGCCACTTCCTGTCTGATCACCTCAAACAATTTTAAGCACCCCCGTTGACGGTGTAGGGCTAATTCTTTGTCATCATAGAATACTTACAACTCTATATTTTTGGTTAGGAGCCATGTAAAAATAAGTTGTACAAATTTTATCTAGGATAAATCGTGAAATATAGCTTCCATCAAAAAAAAACTGTTCGGGTTATTTTTACACGAGTCCTTAACTAATTCTAGCAAAATGTACGAGATTTCAAAGGATACAATTTTTCTAAGCGTGACAATAAATTAACCCTTCGTTGACGGTGGGGTATTAAACCCGCAAAATAAAAGATAATTTTTGAAGCTTAATTCCTGAAAATTCAAGAAATATACTAACCGATATCCTTACATCTTTAGGACTACCCTATCTTTAATAATGATTCTTTTTGTAGTCTTCAGATTTTCAAGATTCGGTAGTATAGCACTTCTTAATTTGCTGAAGTTACAGTTAGTAATTTTCAAAGCAAAATTAAATTCTGAGAAACCAAAAAATGATGACTGAATACTAAATTGCTATATCAGTTATGGAGACTAAATATAACAATTTTCTTGAAATTAATAACCATAGCAAAGAACGAGTTGGTTAGGATTTATGCTGATGATCAACCGTAAGACAGGGAAATATTTTTTCTACTGTTCCCTCAAGGGAAATATTTTTCCTACTGTTCCCTCACAGGAGTGCCCATTCCCTCACAGGATTCAGCATTCCCTTGGGTCTGACACCGACGCGGGGTCGCACCACTATTTCCTGTTCCCTGTTCCCTGATCTAACTAACAGTTGCTCGTTTAAATGCCTCATCCAAAACCTCTGACAAAGTAGGATGAGTATGTACATTAAAAGATAACTGATTAACAGATTGCTTTTGAGCCATAGCATTTGCTGCTTCTTGAATTAAATCGGATGCATGAAGGCCAATAATATGTACTCCTAATAATTCTCCTGTATCTTGACGATAAATGACTTTAGCAATACCATCTGTTTCTCCTTCAGCAATTGCTTTTGAATTACCCTTAAAATAAGTTTTTACACTGCCTACTTCAAATCCTTGATCTTTACCTAAATCCTTAGCTGCTGTTTCAGTCATACCAACATAGCTAATTTCTGGATGAGTAAAAGCAGCCGCCGGAATACTAAGATAATCTACATCCCGATGACGACCACAAATATTTTCTACCACTGTTATACCTTGAGCTGAAGCTGTATGAGCTAACATCATTTTTCCAGTAGCATCACCGATCGCCCATAAATTAGGTACTGGTTCACCACTTGACAAAACAGCCATTTTGTCATTTACTGGGATAAAACCCCGACGGTCAGTCTCTACACCAACATAATCTAGTCCCAAATTTTTTGTATAGGGAATGCGACCTGTAGCAACTAAACAAGCATCTACTTCCAGAACCTCTTCTACTTCCTTAGTTTTAGCATCAGCTAGTTCAATAATTACCGGAGATCCAGGAATTACCTTCATAGCTAACTTACCAACCTTAGTTTCAATATCTCTGGATTGAATTAGAACTCTTTGTGCAATTTTTGCTATATCTGAATCAAAAGTAGGCATTAATTGGTCTAATGCCTCAATCATAGTAATTTCAGATCCAAGAGCAGTATAGATGTCAGAAAACTCCAGTCCAATATAACCACTACCGATAATTGCTACCCAGGGTGGCAACCAATCTAGTTTCAAAGCATCATCACTGGTAAAAACTGTTTTACCATCCAATTCTATTCCAGGAGGAACAAATGGAATAGAGCCAGGGGCAAGTATAATATCTTTAGCAGTAAAGTATTCTTCTCCCTTATCTGTCTTGACCATAACTTTTTGTTGACCTGCCATTTGCCCCCAGCCTTTAATCAAATCTATACCTAGACGTTTCAGACTGTTAGTCATGTCACCTCTAATTTTGTCAACAATGTTACTAGCATGAGAAGCTATAACTTGTCGGTCGTAAGCTACATTATCTAATTGAATACCCAGAGTTTTTAAGTGGTGAGTATCCCGTAACTCTCGAACTTTACCAGATGCTGCCAAAAGCGCCTTGGATGGTATACAACCTCGGTTAACACAAGTCCCACCCATTTCCGCTGCTTCTACAATAGCTGTTTTTAGGCCACAACTTGTGGCGTGTAATGCCGCACCATGTCCACCAACACCTGCACCAATAATTATTAAGTCGTAATCAAATTCTTGAGTCATCTGTTGTTTTTAAAACCTGTTTGTATGTTTGCAAAAACTATAATATTAGAAATTATAGGAATGTAGCTAAATATTTTATTTGGGATTTGTTTGAACTTAATTTGCTCTAGATCCCAGATTAACTTAATTCTTGACCAAAATAAACTGCAATAATTAAGTTGAAAGCACAAGGAGCGAGAAAATTAAGTACATAATCCATATTGGGAAACTATTCATTCGTGTCTGTATGAGCTAGCCTTGCATACAGACATTACTTCACTTAGTCTTTTTTTTTTTGCTGCGACAAACAAAACTTTTATAGCAGGGAACAGGCAACAGTTGGAAAAACATTTTCTAGTCTAAGATTGGTTATTAGTCTACGTCCTAACCAATTCTTTCTTAGCTATATGTTTATGATATAATGAGCCTAAAAAAACAAATCTCATTATTTCAGATAAAATACTGAAATCTATAAGTATTCAGTTTATATTACTATTTAGATAATGATTTCATTTGATTAAAAAGAGTTTATATAAACTTACTTTAGATACATTTTGAATGATAAATGGCTAAAAATAGCTTAAAATATTCATTGATTGTAGAGCAAATTTAAAAGCTCAACAAAGATAGTCAAAATTAATAATCTGATCGCTCTATAAAAAAAATCAAAAGCCCCAAATCATCAAAATATTAGCTATTAATTAATAATATAGAGCAGATTTAACTTTTGCTCCGGAAAGATATCTAGAAATAAAATATCTAGTGCAGGATGGCGGAAATAACTGACAAGTTACAAAATCCTAAAAGCCTTACTAAGCAATACTTTTGACTCTTAACTTTTGACTTTTAACTTCCGCGTAGCGGCACTAGACTCCTGCTGTTTGTATGCCTTTTTTTATATAAAAATAAGTTGAACTGTTAACAAGAAGATAACAAGGACAGAAATTAATATGGATAAAAAAGATATTCGTAGTCAGGCTGCAAAAACATTTGTTGATAGCTTTGAGAAACAATTGGATAACTCTCTTCAGGAACCCAACTATGAAAAGTCTAATTCCGATCTTCAAGATAGTGAAAAGTCCAATCAAAAATTTGGTTTATCAGAGTTAGAGGAAGCGATCGCTGACATAGACCAATATATGGAAACAAATCATCAAAGCCAACCATTATCGGAAGCGGATTCAGAATAATATAATAACCTATCCCACTATTTTTCACAGGCTAATTTGTTCAATTAAAATGTGTCTGAAAAGTTTAATCTTTAGTTTTTAACTATCAAAATATTTAGGGTTTTTAGCAAAAATCTTATTACTGGAATAGGTTCATAATTTACTAATTTGATTGAGATTGACGTTGACGTTGAACTTCATACAAAATTACTGCTGTACAGACAGCAACATTCAAAGATTCCACTTCGTTACCCAAAGGAATCTTGACAGAATAATCAGCCAACTCAAGTAAATCTTGTGAAATACCAGAACCCTCATTTCCTAAGATTATTAGTGTCGGTTTTCGTAAGTCAATCTGCCAATAGTTTATAGTAGAATTTGGTACTGTTGCTACAATTTGCAAACCTTGATTTTGTAACTTTAATACCTCGGCCTTTAAATTTTCAGAAATTGCCATAGGTAACTTAAACCATACCCCTGCTGAAGCTCTAACTACTTTAGGATGATATAAGTCCACACTATCTGCACTTAACCACAAACCATCTACATCTGTTGCCGTAGCTGTCCTGATGATAGTACCAAAATTACCAGGGTCTTGCAATTTGTCCAAAGCAATTCCCAAACTAGCAATTTTGACAGAATTTTTTGACTTTTGTGGTGCTATAGCTATTATTCCATCAGGATTAACTGTAGTAGTAAGAGACTTCAAAACCCTTTCACTTACTAATTCTATCCTTTGAGCTTTTTGAGATAATAATTCCCACAAAAATTGATGTCTTTCTTGCCATTCAGGCGTACAACATACAGTTAAAAGAGGATAACTTTTGTGGCAAGCTTCTTCTAGGATATGAGTTCCTTCTAATAAAAATAACTGCCTCTCCTTTCTTCCTTTGGATTGATGAAGCTTACGGATTTCCTTTACTAAAGGATTTTTTAAACTGGTCAGCACTACTTATATTTTTATCTAGTATTTATTACTGATTTTATTTGAGGAGTGAAACACGAGCAGGATATTGTGATTTTCCTACCCATTAGATTTTGATCGCTAATCAAGAAATACTCCATATACCTAATGCAGGATGGTAGGAATAACTAACCAGTTACAAAATTCTAAAAGCCTTACCAATCAATACTTTTGAATTTTGAATTTTGAATTTTGAATTTTAACTTCCGCGTAGCAGCACTAGATAATGCGGAACCCGGGACTTGAACCCGGAAGTCCTTGCGAACACTAGAACCTGAATCTAGCGCGTCTACCAATTCCGCCAGTTCCGCTAAATCACAATTTTTTATTATTGCCGATCTACTTCAATTTGTCAATCACTTTAAATTAAGTTTTTTTACTACCATATTTTTTATAACTAAAACTAATAAATATTAAAAATTACAAAGATAATTTTTAATCTTTTCAATTGTTACAAAAATTAATTAAATGCTGATTATTGAGAATATTCTCATTTATTTTTACCTATTTACGTTGTTTGGTTGATTTGGTATAATATAAACATTAATCTATAATCTTGCAGAGCATTTTAACTTCACACAAATTAGGGGTTTATAAGTCTTATTCCACCGTGAACTTTAACTGTATAGATGGTTATTTCACCAGCAGTAAATAGCTTTTTTAGTTTATGAAGCTTAACACTTTTTCCTGCTGTATTTGACTAAAGAAATTTTTGATGATAAGCAAAATCAAATTCTATCATAAATGTTGAAAGAGGACTCCCGTTATAACCGCGAGATTTAACGCTCAGAGTGTCAATTTGAATTACGAATATATATAGCTACGGTCTTCAGGAATCAACTTAACAGTTCTAAAAGCCGATTTATTTTCAGAGCTTAGTTTACAACTGATTCCTCAGCCTTAGCATAATTTTGACCATGCAGAGCCAATTTTTTCTAACTTAATGACTCTATCAACTATAAGGATCTGGCGATCGCGATTTGATAGCCATGTCTATTGAGTATAAAAAGAATTATCTTTTACCAGAAAAGAATAGGATGGCGAATAAACTCAGAAAAGTTAGTAGTATCTAAATAATCTTTAATAGTAGACTATTTGATTACCCAAAGAGTATTTTGAAAATATTAACTATTAACTTTAGCACCCAAATATTTAATTTAAGACTTGATAAGCCTGGAAATATAAGGTAATTTTTATTAGCCTGAATGGTGGAAAATTCCTGTTCAAAAAAATAATCTAGTTTTTTTTAGTTATAGGTTTGGTTAGTAGATAGAAATAGCTTTGGAATAAGGATTTATGACAACAACTAAATGTGAAAAACTTATCCCACTTTTCCTGTTCAACTAAATCTTATACTTCTATCTCTAATACCAATTTGAAAAAAGAATACTACAAAAAGGTAGGTATTGCTCAAATATGCTGAAAAATAGCTAGTTCAGTTAATTTTAGATAGTTATTTATATTGTTTTTCCCTTTTTTTCAATATTTATCCCTTCTTCCTTCTTTCCTCTTCCTTCTTTATTACTCCTACCATTTGTAACAAACATTTATCAAATTGGTATGACAACTGTTTACACATCCCAATTTTTTTTTTCATAAATCTGTTGTAACTTATCACCATATTTACTTTCTCCTATAAAAATGTCTTTAGACCTCAAAACGTTCTTCTAGAGATAGTGTTATGCTAGTCACTCCAGTTTTAGGAATATGACCAAAGATAAATTTAGCCTCCTCATAAATAATCACTCTGCTAGTTTTAATCAACTATAAATCTAAATAAGGTTTTAGCCTTTTTAAGTATCAAAAAGTGCAATATTTTAGGTGGTAATGGTTCAAAAATTTAGGATTTTGATCAAGAGTTGGGCAAAAAAATCAAGGGACGATTCTTCCTACTATATCCTCTATAATTCCCCGTTTATCCTAACTTCTACCCTTACCATGCACACTGATTCAGCAAACCCTAATTACTTATCGAACCGATTTACCAAAGAGGATGTCAAATAAAGAGTAGTAGAAATAAAAGAGATAGAATGAAGATAATTTCAAAAAAAACTATCTATGAAAATTGCTGAAAAACTTATCTTATCTTAGATATTGATATAAATCTAATGATTCTATTCTTAATGATGTTCAAGGAGTGTGATTTTTAAACTTAATTATTACTTAGATCGGGAAATACTTCTCGGACAGCAGGATGAACCAAAAAATGGTCTTTAACATTCAAACCCTTAGCCAAAGCCGGATTTTTTTCTAAAGCTTCACTCCCATAATGAGCCAACTGTAATACATAGGGTAAAGTACTATTATTCAGAGCTTGAGTAGCTGTCCAAGGAACTGCTCCTGGCATATTAGGCACTCCATAATGTAGAACTCCCGATTCTACATATGTAGGATTTGTATGAGAAGTTGGACGTAGAGTTTCCACACAACCACCTTGATCCACAGCTACATCAATAATCACAGAGCCAGGACGCATCTGCGCTACCAAACTTTTAGTTACTAAAACTGGAGAACGACGACCAGGAACTAGAACTGCCCCTATAAGTAAATCGGAATCTACAATAGCTGCTTCAATAGCAGAAGAACTGCTGTATAACAAATCCACTCTAGAACCAAATAGAGTCTCCAGATAAGCTAACCTTTCCAAATTTATATCAAAAATTTGAACCCTTGCCCCCAAACCAACAGCAATTTTAGCTGCTTCTGTACCAACAATCCCACCTCCCAGAATCATCACCTTACCAGCCATAACACCAGGAACTCCGCCTAATAGTAAACCTCTACCACCCTGTTGCCTTTCCAAAAATCTCGCTCCAAACTGCACAGAAAGACGTCCAGCTATTATACTCATGGGAGTTAACAAAGGTAACTTATGGTCAGGTAGTTCTACTGTTTCGTAGGCGATCGCCACCGCCCCACTTTCAATCAACCTTTCAGTTAGCTTTCGGTCAGCAGCCAAATGTAGATAAGTAAACAGAATTTGTCCTGATTTGAGAAATTGGTATTCTGATGATAGAGGTTCTTTTACCTTCACGATCATTTCACAATTCCAAACATCTCCAGCATTTTGTAAAATTTTGGCCTTTGCTTGGATATAATTCTCATCACTAAAACCTGCACCCAACCCTGCTCCTGTTTCGATGAAAACCTGGTGACCAGCTTCAGTACATACCCTGACACTTGCAGGAGTTAGTCCTACACGAAACTCTTGATCCTTAATTTCCTTAGGAATACCTATCTCCATTCACCACCTCTATATTTTGTCGTCGAAAATATAATCTTATTCTGACTACATTTAAATCTAACTCAAAATTAATTATTATTCATAATTCATTTCATGTCGGTCAAACATTCAAATTTACTGAATCAGAGAAAGCTGAAAATTCGTAAGCATTCAGCAGTCAGCTATTAGCTATGAGTTATTAAGTCATTATCTTGGAAGAAGGAATTAGTATTCAAGAAGTGAAATATGTTTGCGCAGCATTCCGCATAAAATGAAATAGTCCTTTCAGCTAACTTTGTTCATTGTTTTATTTTTTATTTCAAAAGCTGATAGCTAAATGCTGATAGCTGAATGCTTACAAATTTTCTTTCAAGAGAGAAGAATTAGGATAAGTGTTTCCCCATAAGGAAGACCAGCAATAATCATAATAAAAACATTAATAAAAAACAATTTTCAAGTAAGTTGGTTTAATTATTCGTAAAATAGTGATGGAGATTCAAGCTACTGATTTTTTTTGAACGCTGGCTTATTGCTTCATTTCTAGACTCCTAGTTTTAACATTTATTCATATAGTATTTTTATTTCAGATGTAAATCTAGATTGAGTTTTTTTTAAGAAAAAAAGTGCATAGTTCGAGTGTTTTATATCCTTATTTTTGCTACTATTTCATGCCATTTTCTCGCCTTGACTATTCCCTAGAACCTCCATATATTTTTCATAGCACTTGGTCTCCACATCCCAGATAAACACACCATATCCACCTAATATCAAATCCGGTTGAATACTTATTAGAAATCTCCAGAAAAGAGGTAGTAGGGATTAGAGAGTAGGGAGTAGGGAGTAGAGAATAGGGGGAAATAATTAATAAATAAGAGTGCAATAATTGATTTTATTGTTTATTATGGGAGATGTCTATTAGAGTTGTTGGGAGATCTGGGGATATGAGGAGATAGTCCGATTTAATATTAAGGTGTGGATAGAATTATAAACATATACTGTATAGGCGGATTCTATATAACTTATATAAAAAAAATTACAACTAAATTGAAGGCAAATTTGGAATTTTAAAAAGAAGATTTAGCCTCGATAGAATTATGATTAATACCAGTTTGAGATGAGGTTGCATAGAATTATCAAATTCATTAAATCGCTCTATCTTTATCTACAATTATTTGCGGTCAATTATACTTTAAATATTATTCAATGCAGCTTCATTTTAACTTGGTATAAACTTAATAATACTTCATAAATTGTGATGGAAATTACTTTTTTGGTAATAAACCTGTCCAACCTTTTAAAAGAGGCTTTTTCTCTATTATATATATCTTACTTTTTTACCCTTAAACCTTTTTCCTGTTTTTCCCGTTGTTTTTAATCAGTAAAATTTATACTTGAGTCACTAACGAGCGTCAAAAAATCATCAAAATAATTGGCTCGCGCAACTCCGCCTTGTTAAGGCGAAACATTTTTGGAGCTTTGCTCAAATCCCCGTTACAAAAATAACTTCTGACTTCCTTAACATCCGCTTTGCTTAAATAATTCTGCAACACTATTCCAGTCTTTAAGCAAACCCCAATTATTCCGGAGACATCTAATTTTTTTTCGCAACTTATATTAAGACATAGGATTTGTCAACCCCTAGACATCTGCTAACTTTCCAGTAAAATCAGAAGCAAAAATTAAAATTAATAAATTAGGTAATTGAAGGAGGAGAGAGCCATCAATCAACTATCAAACTCAAAAGAGAACCCAAAATCATCCCCGATCAACCAATCAATACTGAAAATTTGTGGTCCATCTCATCTTAAAGGAAACATAAATATCAGTGGTGCCAAAAATTCTGCTTTAGCTGCCATGGCAGGAACATTGCTTTGTTCAGGCACTTGTCGG
>NZ_RCBY01000105.1 GCF_003838195.1 Okeania hirsuta | reverse complement strand
AAACTGTATGATGCAGCTAAAGCTTTAGATGACGATAGTATCTTAGAATTAATAGGACAAATTCCGGTTGAGAAATCTTTATTAGCGGAAAAGTTAATTAATTTAGTCAATGATTTTCAATTTAAGACCATTAGACAATTAATTGAATCATTTAGGCGTTAAGCATCAAGATATGATAAAAAATTATGTACAAAAATGGTATAAATTGATGATTTTAGATTTGCTCTAATACCATGTTAGGATAATCATATGATGTCCGCTGGCATCGTTTGTGTAACCCCAAGGGTGAATATCTATAAAAAATTTCAGTTTTTTTGGACTTTTAAGTCTTCTATTCTAGATAACTAAAGCCTTCTTCCCTCTTCACTTCTTCCCTCTTCCTTCTTCCTTCTTCCTTACCTTTACAATAACGATGCTACCGGACTTGATATCAGTTATAAAAACCTGATCTCTTTAAACCTTTCTTTCCCTTCTGCATTCCTTCCTCCAAAGTGTAATTATTCAACCAGACATTATATAACTTCTTAATTTATTTAATTAGGTAACATAACATGAATAAAACTTATATTAAACGATTCTTGATATTGATAATTGTTAGTTTTTGTTTATTGATTTCTGCATCTAAGATTTATGCTCAAAATAATCATAACTTAAAGCATATTAATAATCCTGTGATTTTGACGGATGAAAATACCAAATATCTTTTAGGATTACATTTAGAAATATTTGAAGATCAAACTAGAGAATTAACTATTGAAGATGTTGTTAATCAAGAATTTACTCCTAGTAATAAAAGTATCCCAAACTTCGGTATCACAAAATCAGCAATCTGGGTTCGTTTTCGAATAAAAAATCAAGCAAGTTTGACACAAAAATGGATATTAACTTTCCATGATACTCGTACCGGTACAGTAGATTTTTACTTCCCTCAAGGAGATAAAAAAGGATTTAAGATAATTAAAACAGGCAGATTTTCACCTTTTAGTACTAGAGAATTTAACCATCGTTTTTTTATCTTTAGTTTGCCTTTTACTGAAAATAATGAAAAAACTATTTATCTACGTTTAACTTCAAAAGCAGGTTTATCTATTCCATTGAATATTTATTCCATAGAAACATTTTTACAGGAGGATCAATATAATATCTTAGATTCAGGAATGGCTTATGGAACTCTATTAATAATGATTGGTTATAACTTTTTTTTATTTATTTCTTTAAAAGACAAAAGTTATCTATATTTTTTATTGTTTATTATAGGTTATGTCTGGTTTAGATTGTGTATAGAGGGAATAGGACATCAATTATTTTGGAATAATTTTCCTAGCTATTTTGAAATTCAATCATTAGGAGTATTATTAATGTATTTTTCCTGGATAAAATTCACCCAATCTTTCTTGAAAACTAAAAAATATCTTCCTAAAATGGATAGATTTTTATTTATTATATCTTTAGTTCTAGTTATGACAATTATTATATCCATATCAACAAAATGGGCTGGTATTATCCAAAGTTTTTATATTATATTTATTAGTGTAATAATCTTAACAACTGCTTTGATAAGATGGATGCAAGGATATAAGCCAAGTAAATATTTTTTATTAGCTATGTTTTCCCCTATTGTGGCAATAATTGTTCATTGTTTGACTGTTTTGAGTTTTATACCTTATGAGATTTCTATAAACAAACTTTCAAATTTCGCTTTTAGTTTAGTGGTCTTATTATTTTCCTTTGCTTTAGCAGATAGAATTAATCTAATTCAAGATGAAAGAGAGAAAGCACAAAATGAAGCCTTGAAAAATGCTGAACTTAATCAAAAATTAATTCAAGAACAAAATATTGTTTTAGAAAAAAAAGTTGTAGAAAGAACAGAACAATTATCCATTGCCAAAGAAAAAGCGGAAGTAGCAAATCAAGCAAAAAGCAGTTTTATCGCCAATATGAGTCACGAACTACGCACCCCATTAAATGCTATTTTAGGCTTTTCACAAATAATGATGCGTTCTCAAACCTTATCTCCAGAAGAAAAAGAAAATACAACTATTATTAATAAGAGTGGCAACTATTTATTAACCTTAATTAATAATATTTTAGACTTATCTAAAATTGAAGCAGGGAAAATGAACCTCAATGCTAAAACCTTTGACTTTTATTCATTGTTGAACGAACTAGAAGACTTATTACATATAACCGCCGAAAATAAAGGATTAACATTAATTTTTGACCGCCAGGATGATGTACATCAATATATCTATACTGACGAAACAAAACTCCGTCAAGTATTAATTAACTTAATCAATAACGGGATTAAATTTACATCTGAAGGGGGTGTAAGCGTCACAGTTGCCAGTAAGTATTTAGGAGAAAATTGGAAGGATGAAGTCTCTACTACGAAAATTATTTTTGAAGTCAGAGATACAGGGGCAGGAATAGCTGAAGCAGAAATGCCCAAATTATTTGAAGCATTTGTCCAAACAGAAACAGGCAACAATAGTCAAGAAGGAACAGGATTAGGATTACCAATTAGTCGTAAATTTGTCAACTTAATGGGAGGAGATATTACTGTTAACTCTCAAGTGGGAATAGGTACAACTTTTCGATTTGACATCCAAGTTGATATCGTCAGTAAAGAAGATATAGAAACTCAAGAACATCCACGTCATGTCATAGCTTTAAAACCCAATCAACCCCGTTATAAAATATTAATTGTAGATGACCGGCCTACTAATCGTTTATTATTGATTAAATTATTACAACCATTAGGATTTGAATTAAAAGAAGCAGAAAATGGAAAACAAGCCATAGAAATCTGGGATGAATGGCAACCTAATTTAATTTGGATGGATATGAGAATGCCAGTTATGGATGGTTACGAAGCAACTCAAATAATTAAAGGCACAATCAAAGGAAATGCCACAGCAATAATTGCTTTAACAGCAAGTGTATTAGAAGAAGAAAAGTCAATTATTTTATCAGCAGGATGTGATGATTTTGTCAGAAAACCATTCCGAGAATCAATAATTTTTGAGACGATGAAAAAGCATTTAGGAGTGGAATATATTTATGCAGAAGAAACTCCAGCTAAAACTACCAGTGAATTACCAAATTTAACAGTAGAAGATTTGCAGGTAATGCCGAGTGAATGGTTAGAAAAACTGTATGATGCAGCTAAAGCTTTAGATGACGATAGTATCTTAGAATTAATAGAAAAAATTCCGGTTGAACAATCTTTATTAGCGGAAAAATTAACTAATTTAGTCAATGATTAT
Organism: Okeania hirsuta; assembly: GCF_003838195.1. Lineage (GTDB taxonomy): Bacteria > Cyanobacteriota > Cyanobacteriia > Cyanobacteriales > Microcoleaceae > Okeania > Okeania hirsuta. The sequence goes on along the minus strand of NZ_RCBY01000105.1, from coordinate 22,867 downwards.
CAATTTAAGACTATTAGACAATTAATTGAATCTCTGTAAACATCCAGCTATTAGCGGTCAGCTCTTCCTACAGAATGCTGCGCAAACAGCTTTTTAATAAATGAAGCAAGCATTTACTTAACTTCTACAACATTTTTAAACAAAGAATTGAAGCACAAGAACAGCAAGCTTAAATTGTCCACTAAAATTAATAAAGCTGATAGCTGAATGCTGAATGCTGAATGCTGAATGCTTACGAATCTCTTAAATCAGGATAAATCATAAAAATATGAATAATATATCAGAAAAAAAATCAGAAGGAACTATTTTAATCGTTGACGATCAACTTTCTAATTTGAAAATTTTAGCTACTCTTTTAAAAGATAATAATTATAAGGTAAAAAAAGCCATTGATGGAGAGAGTGCATTAATTTCTATAGAAACGGACAGCCCCAATTTAATTTTACTAGATATAAAAATGCCCGATCTGAATGGCTATGAAGTTTGTGAACGTTTAAAAAATCATCCTAAAACTAAGGATATTCCAGTGATTTTTATTAGCGCTTTAAATGAAGTTTTTGATAAAGTAAAAGCATTTGAAGTAGGGGGAATAGACTATATTACTAAGCCTTTTCAAGAAGAAGAAGTTTTAGCAAGAGTTAAAAGTCAGTTAATTATTCAAAAACAAAAACAGTTATTAGAAAAAGAAAGAGAAAGTCTAAAACAAGAAATTAAACAACGCCAAGAAGCAGAAGCTATTTTATATCAATCTAGGGCATTAATTTCTGGTATTTTAAATTCCTCTCTTGATGGTATTGCAGCGATGGAAGCATTAAGAGACCAGAGAACAGGAAATATTATTGATTTTTCTTGTTTAGTTGTTAATCCAGTTATTGCTAGAGCTTTTAATCAAGAACCACAAGATTTAATTGGTAAATTAGTGCTGAAAAAGTTTTTACATAGAATTCATTATGATTTATTTACAGATTTAGTTAATGTGGTAGAAACTGGAAAATCTTTAGAGCAGGATATTTATTATAATAACCAAGAAGAAGGAAAATGGTATCATTTCATCGCCGTTAAATTAGGGGATGGTTTTGCTATTACAGTAAGAGATATTACAGAAAGAAAAAACTTAGAATTAACCCTTGAAGAAACTAATAAAGAATTAGAAACTTTTAGTTATAGTATAGCTCATGATTTCCGCGACCAATTAGAAACTATTGAGTCATTAACTCATTTTCTCAAAGAAGAATATGGAGATGATAATTATACCAATCAAAATGCTCAAGATTATTTTGATTTAATGTTTCAATCAACTGCTCGAACGCAGCAGATTATTAAAGATTTACTCATGTTGTCCAAGATAAAAAAAAGTCCAATAACTCTTGAATTAGTGCATTTAAGTAGTATAGTTCAACAAATACTAATGAAGCTTCAAATCAAAGAACCACAAAGAAAAGTTGAATTATTAATTCAGCCCAATGTTACAGATCAAGGGGATCAAAGATTTTTAACAATTGCTTTAGAAAATTTAATTGGTAATGCTTGGAAATATTCATCTAAAAAAGATGTTACTCAGATTGAATTTGGAGTTTTATCCGCAGAACAAAAAGAATTAGATTCAATCATTAATCAATGCTCTTTATATTACAAAGACAAAAGCTTATGTGTACAAAAATCAGATGTAATTTATTTTATTAAAGATAATGGTGCTGGCTTTAATATGGAAATATTCACAGAATTATTTACTCCTTTTAAGCGATTCCATTCAGATGATGAGTTTGAAGGAACTGGTATTGGTTTATCAATTGTGAAAAGAATTATTAATTGTCACCAAGGTTTAATTTGGTGTACTTCTCAAGTGGAAAAAGGCACAACTTTTTATTTTACTCTTAATAGCAGTATAAAAATTTAAAAAAGATAAAGAAGGAGTCAGGAGTCAGGAGTCAGGAGTCAGGAGGGAAGAAAGAAGAAGAAGGAAGAGGAGAAAAAGGAGAAAGTTTTTTGGTCGCGTAAGCAGAACCGAGTTCTATCGCGCTCTTATCCTGACATGATATTAGTCTCGAATAGCAGTGAGTATGCCTAAATATTGAGGAGTCACAGAATTGTGAATTATAGTCTATTTTTATGAAAACCACTATAATTTTAATTTATGTTCTCTGTTTAGTGAAAATCCTAGAACTTTGTACCCCATCTACTGTGCGTGAAGATCATTTTCAATTTCTATTGCTATAATAAAAGAAGAAAAAAACTCTACAAACTGCTCTGATATAGATTGAAATCTAGGAGGGCCATTATGATTGAAATCAGTTCCAATCAACAGGATAACGTTCTTGCCTTTACTGCTCATGGTCGAGTCACTGGAGAGGACTACGAATCTGTTTTGATTCCCGCCATAGAGGCTAAGTTAAAAGAAAAACCCAAAATTCGCTTGCTTTATAATTTGGGCAGTGATTTTTCAGGGTTTGAAGCTAAAGCTTTATGGGATGATGCAAAAGTAGGTCTTCAACACCCAACTGCTTGGGAAAAAATTGCAGTTGTGTCCGATAATAAATGGGTTGTCGGAGCAACAAAACTGTTTAGATTTATTATTCCTTGCCCTGTAAAAGTATTCGACAATAATCAATTAGTGGGAGCCACTGAATGGATTAATTCGTAGGTTGAACAAGTAGTAATTGGTATAGCAGAAAGAAGAAGGAACGATTGAGGGACCGAAGTTAGCGAAGTTAGAAAAATTTTGCGTTGTCGGAGTTTTAAGCTTTTGATATATCTGCGCCCTTTTCTTCTACTGCTATATATTTTTATATTCAACTTCTTGGGATTTGCTCAACTTAATCTTTATTTATTATAATTGGGTTGCGAGATACGCTTAACCCAAACTGGTAGCGCGTCTAGCTTTATAGATGTGGGAGAGGTTAGATTAAGGGAGCGATCGCTCTATTCCCTATCCAATTATTTCAACCAATTCAACAAATCTTCCAAACTACTAAAACTTAAAGTTGTTCCTCCTAAATCTTCTAACTCTTTGGGGAACTTCGGTAATTCTACAAATATCATTGCTACTTCTTCGTCTCTATAGTCAAATAATTGCTCTTTCTCTTTAAACACAAAATGATTAATCTATTTGCCGGTTTCTTCAAACATCTCAAAATTTGTAATCGTTAAAGCAATTACTGGTTTTAATTTCCGATATCCTTCCCTAGTGTTTAATTGATTGCCATAAGTTTTACACAAATTATAAACTACTCGCTTTTCAAAAGCCGTAACACTCAATACCTGCATTTAAATAATCACATTGGAGCCGTCATTTAAGATAGCTTTCACATCTAGATAACTATCTTTCAAACTAATCGTATCTCCTGGATTATATGGGTCAATTATTTCCCAATCTTGAATCATAGATTCACCACCATATATTAGAGCATTCAAGAAACTAATCAAAATATCTTTACTCTCAGTTGAGCCAAATATTTTTTTGAAAGCAAAATCTGTTTTAGGACTAATAAATATCATAGTTTTACTTTGTTTATCAACTCCAGTTATGGGGATTTAAACCCAAACTTTTAGCGCGCTGAAAGCTGAGTTATGTTTACAGAGCATTCCGGTACGGAAAATGCTGATAGCTAGTTAATTATTAATTGTTGAACCACAATTAATCTATTCTGACTCCTGAACTACTTAATACTTTTTTTCTCACTTCTAGTCCGCAAAAATTCTCCAACAATTGCAATCGCTCCTGAGCCTAAAATTAAAATTACACTCAGGGCATTAATATCAGGTTTTACCCCTGTACGAATCCTACTAAAAATTTCCATTGGCAAAGTTGTTGCCCCACTTCCTGAAGTAAAACTAGCAATTAAAAAATCATCCATACTTAATACAAAAGCTAGCAAACATCCAGATATAATTCCTGGCATTAATTGGGGTAACAATACTTGCAAAAAAGCTTGTACTGGAGTTGCTCCCAAGTCAAGGGCAGCTTCCTCTAAATTAGGGTCTAAATCTGCTAATCTTGTGGAAACAACTAAACCCACATAAGCTAGACAAAAAACAATATGAGCTGCAATTATTGTCCATAAACTTAATCTAATTGCCAATGCTGCTAAAAAGACTAGAGTCGCAACAGCGATCGCTATATCAGGAATAATTAATGGTAAATAAGAAACACCTAAGTATAAAGATTTGCCTCGAAATTTATATTTTGCTAAACCTACTGCCATTAAAGTACCAATAATTGCTGACACAGCCACAGCACAAATAGCTACAGTTAAACTATTTTGTAAAGCATTTAAAACTCTAGTATCTTGAAAAAGCTTGACATACCATTGCAGGGTGAAGCCCTCCCATCCTGCACTATATTTAGATTTATTGAAACTATAAAAAGTCAAGACAAAAATTGGCAAGTACATAAACAAAAACATTAAAATTGTAAATATTACCTGCCAAGAAATATGAATTTTTGATTGAGATTTAGACATATCTATTGGGATATTATCTTCTGGATTTATTAAAGTATTTGTCATTTCAGTTATCAGTTATCAGTTATCAGTTATCAGTTATCAGTACCTCTACCTGAAGTCATATCAAATCCGGTAGCATCGGTGTTATTCAGTATTTTAAAGACAAGAGTCCATATTGTAGGGGTAAACGATCGTTCTTCTCTAACCATTGTATGACGACGACAGAATTATATTGCTCCGAAGCCAACGCATTTGAGACCAAGAGAAGAAAATTTTTTCCTTTGAGTCAATCCTATCCGCTTCCAAGGAGAGGTAATTATTAATTGTTGAATCCTACTTCCTCCCTCGTTCCTCCTGTCTCCTGTCTCCTGCCTCCTGTCTCCTGTTTCCTGTCTCCTGTCTCCTGTCTCCTGTCTCCTCCCCTTACGAAAAGACTTTTTCAGCAAACCCTACTTAGAGGGTTTACCATCGCCAAATTTTAGTAAAAGAGCGATCGCTATACTCACCCCCAAAATCATAACCATACTCAAAGCTGAACCAAACCCCCAATTTTGAGTAGCTCCTAAAAATTGATTATAAATTAATCGAGCAGCTGTCATACTAGAAGCACCACCCAATAATTCAGGGTCAACAAAATCTCCTAAAGAACTAATAAAAACTAATAAAGAACCCGCAGCAATACCAGGTAAACTTTGAGGAACAGTCACTTTCCAAAAAGTTTGTATAGGGGTTGCTCCTAAATCTGCCGATGCTTCTAATAATCTCCGGTCTAACTTTTCTAAAGAAGCATAAAGAATAGTCACAATATAGGGTAAATAACTATAACTCATACCAATCAAAACAGCGGGAGTTCGATTCAATACTTCTAAAGGTGGTAATCCAATAATTCCAATAATTGAGTTTAATACGCCAGTTGGTCGTAAAATTGTAATCCAAGCATAAGAACGTAATAAAGATGAAGTCCAAAGTGGCAAGACAAAACCTAATAAAAGTAAATTTCGCCACCGTTTGGGTGACATTAAAGCAATCCAATAGGCTACAGGAAATCCCAATAATAAACATAAAATTGTTGTACCTGTAGCAAAATAAATTGAACGCCAAATTACTTTTAAATTAATCAGGTCAAATACTCGTAAATAGTTACCAATGCCATCAGGGTTTACTAAATCTCCAGGTCGAATATTTTCTACTAAACTCAGTTGGAAAATTACTAAAGTCGGCAACACTAATATCAACAGTAACCATAAACCTGCCGGACCTAATAAAGCTAGAGGACCTAACAGTTTAGAAAATGTTTGACTTATACCATGTTTTGACTGAGAATTAGGGAAAGCTGGAGCAGACGGTTTAGTAGGTGTAGTCATATTTGTCAAGTCAAAATTCAAAAGTCAAAATTCAAAAATAATATTGTAGAAATTGGAACATTTCTCAAGGATTGGGTTCTATAGTGCTATACGAAGTTAAAAGTAAAAAGTTAAAAGTAATCTCTGACTGAGTTTTCGATGCCTAAATGCATAATGCTATATATTTTCAGGAACAAAGAAATTTATTAACTTTTACTGAGGATTTAATGACTAAAAAAAAGTTAGTAGAAAAATTCCATACATAAATCTACTCAGGAATTTGTCTTCCTCCTTCCTCCTTCTTCCTTCTTGCAATTATACACTTCTTAATTTCGTCCAGTATTCATCATAAACTTCTTCATATTTACCCAGTGGAACTAAACTTTCACACTTTTCAATAATTGATTCTGGGGGAAATAAAGTAGGATCTTCTTTTAGTTCTTCTGATAATCTTCGATAAGCTTCACGAGAAGGTGTAGCAAAACTGAGTCTCTCCACAATTTCAGCAGCTATATCTGGCTGTAACATAAAATTAATCCACTGATAGGCACCATCAGGGTTAGGAGCATTTTTGGGAATCACTAATGTATCCGTCCACAGAGAGGAACCACTGCGGGGAGTAATATATTCTAAATCTTCATTTTCTGGTTTAATTTCTGCAGCATCAGAAGAATAACACATAGCTATCAACAAATCTTCTACCAAAATTTGAGACCGCCAACCATCTGTAGTAAAAGAGGCGATCGCTGGTCTAAGTATGAGTAACTCTTGGTAAGCTTCCCTGATACTTTCAACATTAGTAGAGTTGTAGGAATATCCCAGCTTTCGCAAAGCACACCCCATCACCTCGCGCACGTCATTAGCTAGAGTCAGGCGCTTTGATATTAAATTTTTATTTTCCCAGAGATACTCCCAGTCAGTGGGCGCAGTGGGTAACAGTTTGCTATTGTAAATTAAACCAGTAGTACCCCAACTTATGGGTACACTATAGACATTACCAGGGTCATATATAGGGTCTTGAAATTCTGGGAACAGATCGTCTAAACCAAGAATTAGAGAATGGTCTAACTCTGTCAACAAACCCAGGGATTCCATTTTTTGCACCATATAATCAGATGGATAGATGATGCTATATGCTCCACCTCCTCCAGCTTGCACTCTAGCTAGCATCGACTCATTAGAGTCAAACACATCTGCAACTACTTTGATACCTGTTTCATCGTAGAAGCGGTCTAGCAAATCTTGGTCTGTATAACCTGCCCAAGTATATATATAGAGTAAATCTGAATCTCCCTGCATTCGGGGGTTAGATTTTACTTCAGCTAATCTCCAACCACAGCTAGAAAGAGCTGAAGCTGCGATGGTAGCTGCTGACGTTTTGAGAAATTGACGTCTAGAAGTGCGAGCATCTTGCTTGTTAATAGATGCAGCAATAACATTTCCCCGATATTTCTCGAAATTAGTTGGAGGCACTTTCAATAATTAATAATTAATAATTAATAATTAACAATTACCTCTTCTTTTCAAGGAGAGGATTAGACTCTTAAGGAAAATTTTTTCTCCTTTCAAGGAGAGGCTTTAAACCTTAATTATTCGGTAATTTTTCAATAGTGAAAATTTAGTTTACGTTTTTGTTATCTTGTCTCGCTTAGAGCCAAACAATCTTGTTTTGCCCAATAAAGATAGATAGGGGTATCTGCGCTGGGCAAAGTTCCTTGTGTACTGGGCTGCCTGATCGTCATGCGATCGCCTGACAACAAATTTACATGATAATATACATGAGTCCCCATATACATAACATTTATTAATCTACCTTCAAAGCAATTTTCTGATATATCTAGGGAATAAAGACTTAGCTCTATTTTTTCTGGCCGCACACTGACGACTACGGTAGCACCTGCATAAATCTCTCCGTTTTTTGCCTCTTCACTAACTGTTGATTGTTGTACAACAATTTTAATACCACGATCTGTCTTAACTACTATATTTGAATGATCGATAAATTCAACTCTACCCTGAAATAAATTCGTTTCTCCAATAAAATCTGCTACAAAAGGACTTTCAGGCCGCTCGTAAATTTCTTGAGGAGAACCTATCTGCTCTATTCTACCTTCGTGCATCACGGCAATACGGTCAGACATACTCATAGCTTCTTCTTGGTCGTGAGTTACCATCACAAATGTAACCCCTAAATCTTGATGTAAGCTAGACAATTCCATTTGCATTTGTTTGCGTAGTTTCAAGTCTAGGGCACCAAGAGGTTCATCTAATAATAATACTGCTGGACGATTTACCAACGCCCTTGCTAAAGCTACCCTTTGTTGTTGCCCACCAGATATTTGATTGGGATAGCGATCGGCAAATTTTTCCATTTTCACCAGTCGTAAAACTTGTGCCACTTTTTCTTCGGTTTCAGTTTTTCCTACACGTTTAATTCGTAGTCCAAAGGCAATATTATCTTTGACGCTGAGATGATTAAATAGAGCGTAGCTTTGGAAAACAGTATTTACAGGGCGACGGTAAGGAGGAGTTTGATTCATGGATACTCCCCTAATCATTATTTCACCTGCTGATGGGGATTCAAACCCAGCAATTAAGCGTAATGTTGTAGTCTTGCCACAGCCAGAAGGGCCAAGAATACTAAAAAATTCTCCTTGACGGATATTCAGGTCCACACCTCTTACTGCTGTATGGCCTTCAAACACTTTGAATACTTTATGCAGTTCAACGTCATTTTGGGTGTCGGTTATTGTTGTCCCTAGATTAAGTGCAGTTTGAGTCATGGTTGCTATGTCATAAGTGGGAAAGTTACTCTGGAAATCTGGGTCTTATTGAATTTAAGTGTAATATTTTTCAGTATTTTAGCAGTTCTGGCTATTGCGCTTCATCTATTTGGGTCAGGACTTATACCATTTTGATAAATGTTTGCTACAAATAGCTAGGATATTTCTTAGAAGTCAACCCACCCCTCGCCCCTCCCCCTCCCAGAAGAGGAAGTCAGGAAGACTGAGTCACATGGGAATAGTTTCAATACCAGTTTTTAGCTAGGAAATTCTCTTTTTCTCTTGTTGCGCTACTAGGTGCGACTGGTGTGGTCGCGGGGTCGCACCGCTCTCTTGGTCGATTGGATATGGCGAGGAGACCCGTTCTTACAGACCCGCTCCGAAGATCGCCATCCCACCCTACGGGAAGCTACGAAGATCGACCGCTTTGTCAAAGGGACATCTCCTGCAAATATCTTTATAATCATGCTGATTATTCGTAACATTCTTTTTTCATGCATGGTATTACGCATAACCACTAAATATAGTAGGGGTTAACGGCCGTTAACCCCTACAAATTTTGAATTGTTCTGCTTTTTAGTTGTTTGTCTAGGAAATGAAAAATCTTATTTTTCATGTTTTTAATCTCCTACTGCAAAAATCTGTTGGGCGGTTAATTTAAGCTCTGGAAATGTAGGATAAATAATTTTTTCATCTCCTCTAAATTGTTGTACTTGATATTCTTCGTCAATTAACTGATAAATTGACAAAGTAGGTTTTTTGGGTTGCCTCTATAATGTTTTTCCCTAATCCTAAATAATCAACTATCCAATATTCTGGTATTTCTAAACCCTCATAATCAATTAATTTATGACCATAAATTACGCCAATTTGTACTCACAAGTTCAATAATTAGCTTACAGCGGTTTTCATTGAGTAATTGTGGAACGTTTTTTCCATAAAGGCTCATCTTTTAAAGCAGATTCATCCAGAAAAATTACGTCTGGATTATCACCAGATTTATTTGTATATATCGGTTTAACAATTGCTTGTCTGGGAATAATATAAGGAAGTTCAAGAAGTTCGATTTGTACTCCTAGTTTAAGGGCGAGAAAACCTGCTACTTGTTCGTGAGTTCCTGTAGACTGTATTTCAAAAACAACTCCATTTTGTAATTAATCACGACCATAACCATCTGGATACCAATCTGAAAATTCATCCAAGGTCATTAATTGTGGGGTAGCTTCTACAATCATATTAATCTCTTTTATGTAATTTTATATTAGTTCTATTCTACGATATTAATTGAGCGTTAAATTTTAGCTCTCATTTCTAGAAAATTTATCGAATAATGAAGGTTTAAAGCTTCTCATTTTCATGAGAGACAAGAAAAAAAATACTTTTAGTCAATCCTATTATTTTCAGGATAGGTAATTATTAATTATTACAGCAGTTTTCGAGTTGATAAGGTACAAAATTTTATGTTTTTAGGAAACACCGGATCTGTGTTCTGGGAACAAGGAATAAATAAAAATTATAGATTAGTCTTAAACTTTACCTCACTATCCTCAAATTTGCTGTAATTGTTAATTATTGGATAATTCCACCTATCAATTTAGTTATTCTGTCAGTAAATAATCATCAGTAGGTGAAGGAGATCCCTCCGGTTTAGGAGATGATTTTTCTATTTGCACATCATCTTTTTTCTCAGTAGATTCTTCTAATTGTTCGGGAGATTTTTCAGATGATGGTTTAGCTGTTTCCGGTTCATCTTTTTTTTCAGTAGATTCTTCTGTTTCAGCAGATGATTCTTCCGGTTTTTCTTGTTTTTCCCATTCTGCAACTGGTTTAGTTAAAACATTTTTGAAATTGACAGATAATAACAAAACAGACACCTCTTTTGGCGGTTCTCCTTCAGCTTCTACTTGAGAATATATAGAAGTACCATCAAAATCTGCTTTTCCTAAAAACAATCTCCTAGTTCGCTCATCTTGAAGTTTAATTTCTACAGTAATTTCTGGTTTTTCTAAACCATATTCAGATAACTGAGAAACAGGAGTATTAATAGAGCGATCGCTTTTTAATCCTGTTATTTGGTCTAACAAAAATTCTACTGTTAGTAAATCAGCTTCTTTTTCTGTAGGTGCAGTTATTTTCCAAGTTGCTTCTTCGGCATTTTCATCCTTTGTTAAAGTTAATATTTCTGATTCTTGTTTGATAGTAATAGCCTGAATTTCTTCTGACTTAAAATTAAACACCTGTTTTTGTTGTTCTTGCAATTCTGCCTGTTGCTGCTTACCTCTAATTTCATAAAAATAAACAAAACCGCCTAAAGCAAGTGCTGTTAATATTAATGTTAAAGTTGTTTTCTTGATTTTCATAACATTTACGAGTTCTGAAAAAAGTTTTCTTCTCGAAGTAAATTAAATTTCAATCCTACATTTTGAACTTCAAAACGTAGTAGAAAGAATAAGGAGTCAGGAATCAGGAGAAAATAACGGTTGCCAATAGAAATAAAACAAATAAATAATTAAGTATTTATGTTTAATATTTTTCTGATAATTTGAGTTTGAAAAAGTTCAACTCCCTTCGGGAGAAGGAATAGGCAACAGGCAACAGTTAAATAAGGACTGGGAGAAGAAAAAAATCTTTTGCCTGTTCTTGGGGTAAGTTAAGTAGGTAGGAACGAAAAAAACAAAGTATGTAATAAAAAGTCAAGTAGCTCATAAGTCTCTTTCCTTTCCTAGGTCATGCTGCGCAAACAGCTCCTGCTGCCCTCTGCCTACTGCCTTTGTCTAAAAATAAACTTTAACGCCTAGCCTACCTACTTAGTCTAAACTCAAGTCTTTAAAGACTGTGTCAAAGTTGTTTTTTGTAATAATATAGTATAGTGATACAGTATGTTTAATATTTTTTGAAAGAGTCACAAATCTAATGAGGAAATTTCAATGTTTATGAATATTAATCCAGCTTCTTATTTGCCTTTGCCACCTGGTAATTTAGGATTACCTTTTATTGGAAAAAACAAAATATTTCCCAAGAATTATCAAGACTATATAAAATAAATGTACGAAAAATATGGTCCTATTTATCAAAGCAGAATTTGAGGTAAAAAATTTATTTACTTTCAAGGATATTAAGCTGTAAAATTTGTTTTCATTAGTTAAAACAAATACTTTACATCACCTATCATTTTCAAAAATTCTCAAATAATTTTTGGTCAAACTGATATTACTAGGTTGGTAGGTAAAGAACATAGAGATAGACAAAAACTATTAGCTCAAGTTCTCAATAAGCAAGGGCTAAATAACTATATTAATACCATTCATAATTTGAGTCAAGGCTATTTTTTAAAATGGATAAAATCTGATTTTGTAGATTTATATTTTGAAATAAATAATTATACTTTAGACCTTGTTTTGAAATTATTGCTAGGTATAGATTCTGCTTCATAAAGTGAAATCGGTAATTATTTAAAAGACATGAAGTCAGGATTAAATACCATTCCGTTAGCTTTTCTTTGGACTAAATTAGGTTGTGCTTTAAAAAGTAAGGATAAATTATTTAATCAATTTGAACAAATCATTGTAAAAAGACAGAAATAGAGTGATTTTGGTTCAGATGTATTAGGTATATTACTTACAGTTCGAGAACAAACGCATAACCAAATAACTATAACAGAAATAGTAGAACAAATGGTTAATCTTTTATCATTAGGAAAAAAGGAATTAAGTTCAGCATTAACTTCTTTTTTGATTTTAACAACAGAGCATTTAGATGTTTTAAACTTACTTCAAATAGAACATGAAAAATTGGATAAATTAGAACCACTATTTTTCGCTAAATTAAAGAAAATGGTTTATCTAGAAGAAGTTATCAAAGAAGTATTACGGCTAGCTCCTCCTGTGAGTGGTGGACTTCGAGAAGTTCTTCAAGATTGCTCTTTTGAGGGATTCCGAATTCCTAAAGGATGGAATGTAGGTTATCGAATTAGTTCAGTTCTTCAAGACCCAGAAATATATAAGCAACCAGAAAGATTTAATCCAGAACGGTTTAATCTTGTAAATGCTGAAGATCAAAAGAAACCTCTTTGTTATATCCCATTTGGAGGTGGTGTAAGGGAGCGTATAGGCAAAGAATTTGCTTATTTGGTCATCAAAATTTTTATATCTGCCCTACTAGATAATTGTAGTTGGAAATTTAAAGAGAATCAAGATTTGACAATTAATACATTTCCTGTTGCTCGCCCAGCAAATAAAATAGAAGTTTGCTTTACGCAAAAGTAAATTAACTGCCAAAATCTACAATAAAATGGCCTTGCTTACCTACTGTGAAAACCGATGCATCACCGTAGACTTCTGATGCCTTTAAAGACCCTAAACTCCAATTATAAATGATTTGTCACACTAGATTGTAATTTTTTCTCTTGCTGAAATCTCTTATGACTTTTCACTTTTACCGTAAGGATTCAACTATTAGTATTCAGCTTTTCCTGCGGAATGCTGCGCAAATAGCTTTTGAACTTAATACTTACTAAGGTTAGTTGATGACTTTTTTCTTAATAACTTTTAATTCTCCTTGGAGACTAATTTATCGTTCCAAAATAATGAGTTAATGGCTGATAGCTGATAGCTGACTGCTGAATGCTTACCTTTTACCTGTCTCCCTTTCTCTCAAATATTAATCTTTTCCAACTTTCTATTACTATAAATTTTAATTTATTGTCTTCGCCACCATATAATTCCACCAATTGTAAAGCCTAAAAATGGTAAAATTACTATTGCCATCCAACTTAAAAATCTAGCTCGTACTAACCTCATTGCAATACGACGGTTTGTGGTTTTTTTCGGACTAATAGAAAGTATTTTTTCTTCTGGTTTACCTAACCAAGAAACTGAGTTAAGAAAAACATCTTTATTGAGTTGTTGTTGAAACCAACCGTTTGTAGCAAATTGAGAATTTCCTAACACTACTAAACGTGCTTCTTCAGATGTATTTTCTGATTTTTCTACTGTTTCTGTCGGGTCAAATTCATCTGGTGGTTGACCAGGAAGTGGGGGAATAACTTCTGCTGAAGTTATCTCTTTTTGCTCTTCTAACTCGGAAGTAGAAGTTGCCACAGGTTCATTCGGTGGTTGACCAGGAAGTGGAGGAATGGGAGTAAGGTCTAATCCTGTTTCATCACTTTTTTCTACAGTAGAAGAACGAGTAAAAGCTACACCTATTGATAATGGTCCAAGGCGATCGCGACCCTCATTAAACTGTAACTGACCCCTTAAATCTGTTTCAGCCCAACTTTGGTCATTAGTCCAAATTAGAGGACTTTCTACTATTCCATCCACTGTTTCACTTTCTATAGGCCGTGCAAAAGGATATAATGAAATACCATTACTAAAATCATCAGTAATAGGATGTTCTCCATAGCTGCTAACTAATACCACCCAAGGGTCAAGACCTACTAACCGACCAATACTTGGGTCATCTATTGCTAGGCGATCGTCAACTAATACTCCCCACTCTTCAAATAAATCATCTAATTCTGGGTCGGTGCTTGGGTCTAACATAATAAACACACCACCACCTCCATCTAAATATTCTTTTAAAGCGGTAACTTCTGCCTCTAAAAATTCTCTTTGCGGACCAGCAATAATTATCACATCTGCATCTTCTGGCACTTGAGAAATACTTGCCAAATTTATCGACTCTACTATATATTTTTTATTTTCAAGAGCTTTTAGAGCTTCGGAAAAGCCTCTTTCCCCTTCTTCTAATTCCCTTTCACCGTGACCTTGAATAAAGTATATTGTTAAAATTTTGCCACCGAGTATTTCTTCTATGCTGTTAGTTAGTTTAGATTCTGTGAGAGGTTCTAGTTTTCTACTAATAATAACTTCTTTTCTTTCTCCTGCTTCGAGATGAATTTCTCCTAATTGTTGTACCCCAAATTCATTAGCTTTTCCTGGTTGTTTCTGGGGGTCTACTAACTCAAAATAAAATTTACCATTTCCTTGTCTTTGATAGTTTTCTATTAGTTGAGTATATTGAGGATTTTCTCCTCGATCGAATATCCAAAGTTTGACTGGTTTTTCGAGATTTTCTAATACTTCAATTGTTTGAGTCGATAATGTAAATTTTTGATTTTCAGTAAAGTCTATTCTAGTTTGATAACGAACTGCTAGAAAGTTAATTAGTGCCAAGATAATCAATACTGAAATAGTAGCAAAAATTGCGTTTGTGCCTGCTTCGGTTGCTCGACCACTCCACCAAGTTGTAGTTGAGTTTTTTTCTACAGAATAAGCTTGATAAAAAATCCACAAACCAATTATGACTATGCCAGTAGTGATTAAACTTAATGGTATAGGTTCCCAAGTTCCTGAAACAACACCTGCTGATACACCGATAATAGTTAAAATTGGTCCTAGCCAAAATATATAAGTCCAAGTACTTTTGATACTGTTCATATTATCTTTTTTTCTATCTGTAAATTGTCTTGAATAGGAAATCAGGAATAATAAAGTTTTACGGAAGTTAAAAGTAAAAAGTAATATTTTATAGGCTCAAAACTCTAATGCTAAACTAATTTCAGGAAATTATTTCACATCTAAAGTTTGAAACTCTTTGTAACACTCTTTTTTCAAGTTAGTATAACACAGAAATAATATTATGAATAAATTTAGGGATTTATGCAATAAATTATTTACTTATTCCCTTTGTTTTTCATTACTGAATAATTAAGGTTTAAAGCCTCTCCTTTAAAGTAGAAAAAAGCGGTCGATCTTCGGAGCTTCCCGTAGGGTGGGATGGCGTACTTCAGAGCGGCTCTGATCAGAGCGGGTCTCCTCCCCATATCCAATCGACCAAGAGAATAATTTTTTTCTTTTAGTCAATTCTCTTCTTTTCAAGGAGAGGTAATGATTAATTATTAATTGTTGAAATATCAGCATCAAATAAATGAAATGTAACAATATTAGGTGATTTAGTATAACTCTTATTTTTATCATATTTTTTTAATTCTCTACTCCTTCCAAAATACCCACTAAAACTTCACCTAAATCTTTTATGTCCTCTGGTATTCTAAATAAATTAATATCTTGTGTAATTTGTTGTTCGGCTTTATTTAATTTACCAAAACGCCAGACATCTCCCATTGTTACTGCGCCATATAAAATATTGTTTTCTTCGACTTCAGCTAATGCAATTAACTCTACAGATAGCTGAGTAAAACCTCTGGTAAAATCGTCATTTTTAGCTTCAATAACTAATAAATTATTATGAGAACGCAGTAAATAATCCAAACTACCTTTTAACCAATCATTGACTTTCAAAGGATATTCAATTCTTAACTGACAATGACAATAATGAACAATTTCCAATAAAATTGGAGAGACTAAAATTTCTCGTCTAGCAGTTTCATTACTTAAATTCACAAAGGGTAAAATATTCTCTAATTTATTCTGTATTTCCGATAAACATTCTAATGTTTTTGTTGTCCTTGGCAAAGATAAATCAGATTTAACTAATGAATAATTTAACTCTGCTAAGATTTCATCAGCTTCATAAGGTAACTCAAAATAAGACCGAAAAGTATAAGATTGATCTTCCTGTAATATTTTTATTTTAGGCATTGCGAGACTCCATTAAATAAGTTATCAGTTATCAGTTATCAGTACCTCCTGGAATAGGGGACTATTAACCTTATTTATTAGTCAGAATAAATGGCTTCAATACCATTTTTTAGGTCAGAAATTAAGTAGGTAAGTGAAAAAATTTACAACTACGTCCGAAGCGACTAGAACGGAGTGGAAGGAAGTAATATCAAGGGTTTTGACTACATCAACATTTTGTTGAATAGCGAAGTTTATTTGCGCCTACCTACTTATCTCTTTTGTCAAAAAGACATCCTTACATTATTTTTTCACCGTTAGTATTATACCTATATTTCCCTACTCCCTATTCTCAAAAATTTCTATCCCCACTTTGCATTAATTCTACCTGGTTATGTTTCCCAAAGTTATGACGCTTCAACCCAATAAATATAATTTCGCCTATTGAATGGTTAGTGAGAAGAATTAAGAGTTCTCTGTCAAACATTCCTAATACTTTTCAAGCATCTAAATTTGACCAGTTTATCTATGGCAAGTTTGTAGGAAATGAAAGTGAATACCGTCTAGTTTCGCACAGTGAAAGTTTAAAGAATAATATCTCATAGCTGGAAGATATACATAAAAAAAATTATTACTTTTGGGGAATTTAAAGTAGCGATCATAATCGCCAAGCTGTAGAAATTTGTGGGAATAATACTTCTATTTTGCCAGAAAAACAAATTATACTTACTCAAGCTGCTCTTGCTAGTAGTCGGGATAAAAAAACACCTTTGTTGAATGGAAACCTCTCATTTTTCCAGCACCGTTATATTTTTTTTCTGAAGCAGAAATGGCTGAATTTAACAATCGATTTTTGGTAGTGCTCAATATGTAATGATAGAGGAGTAAAAGTTAGTGTTGTCCATCTATGCCGACCTGTCCAAAATGTGAATCTTCTTAAGACAAAGGGTATCCAGGCTAGTGCGAAAAACTTTGTCTTTTTCTAAATCTGTGGAAAATCATATTGGTGCAATTTGGTATTTTATTCATCACTATAATCAATCATTACTTGTTTAGCACTACCCGATTTTTTTGGTTATTAGTAGCTTTGAATGATATATCAATACCAACTTTCAGTGATGTCAATTTGCCTGATCATTATGAGAAAAATTACTGAATTTTGGGAAAATAAAGCTTTTTTAACTTATTACCAAAAGATGAAAAAGTAAAGATTCCAATAGAAAAATTTTGTGAAGAGCTTCCCGAATATGTGAAAAAGATTTCGCTTCAAGCACTAGCAGTAATTTTGAATGGTAAAAGACTATTGCTTACTGGCGAACAAGAGGAAAAAGACTAATTACTTATTAATTCTCTATAGTATTTTCCTTTTCCTCCCTACTAATGCACATAATAAAGTATCTTTAGCTATAGGTTAGGTTGACCCTGAATACTGTAAGTGGGCACAAATAATAGTTAAGCTAGATAGTTCTTCAATACATTTACGGGTTTGGCATTAGTTGGAGAAATCACGAGGGATAATTTTAAAAATCTGTTGATCGAACAACTTTTTCCTATTCTAGATATAGAAACTTTTAATCAAAGTAATTTAAAGCAATATTGGCAGAAAAATTTTCCTGATGCACTAGATTCTTTGAATTTATATTTATTAGAAAAATAGAGAGGTATTTTCCATATTCCTGAGATTGCTAATGGTTTAGAACTTATATCATGTCCGGATAATTAGTGATAAAAAAAAGTTTCTCTTTACTTCTTCTTTCTTCCCTCCTGACTCCTGATTCCTTAGTCGTTTATTTATAACTGTTCAACCGGACATGATATTACTAATTATGAAGCTAGTAAGCTTTATATGACTTGTCTAGAATTACACTCATCAACCTATGAACAAAGTTTGCCACTATTGGAATCTATGATTGAAAAGAGCATCAGTTTTCTAGAAGAGAGAGTTAAGTTTCAGACAGATAATTTTATGGCAGTTTATCAATGGTTTAATTCTCTATATTTTCAAGATAAATCCCCAAGCAAATTTACGGATAAGTCTCTGACAAATTTTCAGATAAACCTCTAGATCCGTTTGAATTATTTTTAACCTCAAGGAAAGTCCCAAATAATAGCTTGAAAGATTATCTAGAGACTTATCTAGAGAAAGTTGAGTTCCTTTTTTCTTTACGAGGACTATATAAAACGGAAGATTTTTCTGGATAAAACTATAGGAAAAGGTTTTCCTGTTGAGATTCTAGAAACATGGCTCAAACTATTGAATACTCACTCAGAAGGTCAAGAGGTAGAAGCAGAATTTATGATTAGTAAAGCTTGGTATTTTCTAAATCATAAAACACTCAGATAAATGCGATAAAATCTAACAGACACTTACAAAAAATATGTAGGCAAATTTATTCAGTGGGCAAATCAACAGGAGCGTTTAGATTTAACTCTATTGAGTTAATTAGTGGAGGACTTATTGAGTACATCACTGAAATCTGGTGTCGGTAAAAATCAATTGATGAAAGTCTATAGAATTTGTTAATGTCTGAAGGTGTATTATCAAAGTTGAGCAATGAAGATTGTCTGAAGTTAATAAATGTTCACAGGTATTTAGGTGCAAATACATTATTGTTACCATTAACCAATTTAGATGACAGAGTGAAAAATTTTTCTCTGGAAGAAAAGAAGTATTTGGAGAAATATAAAAGAGAAATAGTAGATCCGTTTCAAGACTTTCTACTTAATCAATAACAAGACACTTATCTTCAGCTTTATTTACACACACTCTCTTATTTTTTCCTATCAGTCAAATACACTACTAGCAGACAAGATGCCCACAGTACAGTCATAAAAAAACCTTCTCCCTTATGAACCTTTCTTTCCCTTCTTCCTTCTTTCTTCCTCCTTCCTCATTAAGAACGCTGGAACCGTAAAGCATCAATTGATTGAGCAGTTAAAAATACTCCCAAAACAAGATAACTCAACAACATAATTATGCTGCTAGTATCCACAAGTCCCTGAATAATATTAGTGTAATGTGTCAGCATTGATAAATGTCTTAATGCCTCTGCTAAAGGACCACTAACATTATTTGCTACAACATCAATTACCCACAAAAATAATACTAAAGCAAAGGTAAGAATGGCAGACAAAATTGTACTATCTGTTAAAGAAGAAATAAACATTCCTAATGATAATACTGCTCCAGCTAGTAATATTAAACCACCATGTCCTAACAAAAGTAAAACTGGCGAAATAGGTGGTTCAGCAGCACCAATAGCAATAGCTTCTAACCCTAACAATGGCAATACCATAGAAATATAAAATGTTAATACAGCTAATAATTTTCCTGTTGCTACTGCCCAGTTAGTTATAGGTGAAGTTGCTAATAATTCTAAAGTGCCTCGTTTTCTTTCTTCTGCATATAAACTCATGGATAACATCGGCAGTAAAAACAAAGAAAGAGAACCCATAATACCCAAATAAGCCTTCAAAAATTCGTAGGGCGCATCGACTGGCGGTTCAGTAATTCCTAATTGGTCTCTAGTCGCAATTTGTTGAATAATTCCATCAGGTCCTAATAAAATAGCAACTAAAAAATATCCTGCCAATAACCAAAATATTCCTGTAATTGCATAAGCTAATGGTGATGCAAAATATCCTTGTAACTCTTTTCTGTAGATTGCCAAAATATTGCTAATTACTACTAGCATTACTTAATTTCCTTTTGATTTTTTTGTGGTCTGGAAGTGATATCAAATCCGGTTGAATACTTATTATATAGTTGAGAGTAGGGGAGTAGGGGAGTGGGGGAGTGGGGGAGATTAAATAGACATCTCCAATAATAAAAAATCCAATCAATTATCCCAGAGAAATTATCAATTATTTCCCTGTATGGATCTTGCATGCAACGTCCCTACTCTTTTGGAGGAGAGGTCTAATAAGATTGAATGAGCGTAAATTGGCAGTAACTTTTAATTCCCTCTCAATTTTTCAATTGCTTTTACCTCCTCCTTATGCTTACCGAAAAATTGTGGTGGAAAGCCTCCTCTTTTAAGAGGATAAAAAGAAAAAATTTTCCTTCGACTCAATCCTCTTCTTTTCAAGGATAGGTAATAATTAATAATTGTTCAACGATCACCTCAATTTTTCTTTTCTTCTTGAGCATCTTTTTCTGTCACATCTTGCCAAGGATCGGGAAGAGGATTTTGATTTTTATGAAGTTCAATATTTCGGTCATTATTCACTTTATCTATGACAGAATTTGCCGATGCTTCAATCGATGAATTTTTAGGAATATCACCTGTAGTTAACCCTAAGAAAACATCTTCTAAACTAGCACGAGTTCGGCGCAACTCGCATAAACTCAAACCATTTTTAACTATAGTATTAGCAATTTCTTTTCCTGGTTCCATATCTGGTTGAGATTTTATTTGTATTCTGAAGCGACTTTCATTATCTGACTTAACTTTTTCTAGAGATTGAACCCCCGGAACTTCAGCTAATAACTTTAATCCTGTTTCCATTGCCCGATCTTCTCCCTCAATTTCTACTTCATATCCCCACCCACTTGCTGATTTATTACTCATTTCTTCAGGACTACCTGTAGCAACAATTTCACCATAATTAATAATCGTCACTCGATTACAAGTCATACTAACTTCCGGCAAAATATGAGTAGACAAAATAATTGTATGGTCATTAGCAAGACTCTTAATCAAATTTCTCACTTCAATAATTTGTCTAGGGTCAAGACCAACAGTAGGTTCATCTAATATAATTACTTGCGGGTCATGTACCAAAGCTTGAGCAATACCAACCCTTTGTTTATAACCCTTAGAAAGTTTTCTAATTAATATTTTCCGCTTATCTAATAACCCACATCTCTTCATTGCCACCTTAACTTTAGAAGAGCGATCGCCCGCAGGAACACGTTTAATTCTTGTCACAAAAAATAAAAAACTTTCCACAGTCATTTCTGGATACAAAGGCGGAATTTCTGGTAGATAACCAATCAATTGTCGTACTGCCATAGAATCTTCATGGACATCATAACCAGCAATTTTAGCCGTGCCACTCGTAGCAGGCAAATATCCAGCTAATATCCGCATTGTTGTAGTTTTACCTGCACCATTCGGACCTAAAAATCCCAATATTTCTCCTTGTTGTACAGCAAAGGATACCTCCTTAATTGCTGAGGTTGAACCATAAATTTTGCTTAACTTCTCAACTTCAATCATTATGACCTTAAATAAGCGATTAAGTCTAAACTTTTAATGATAAACTATTAATAGGTAGATTACCTCAAATCTTGGGTAAAAATATAGCTTTGCTAACTGACTATAAATCCGATAAAATCATCATTTACTATTTTATACCAGTGAGTTTATTCTAAATTTTTCAAGACAAAACTAGCTATCAATATTGTTTGTCTTAACTTTAAAAAGCATTCCGATACGAAAAATACCGATCGCTAGTTAATAAAAAATTAGTTTAACTTTAACTTTAGGTGAAAATATCATGTTAAAAATTAAAACCATACTAGCCATATTAGCAGTAGCCACATTCCTACTACCCAGCAATCAACTATCAGTTAAGGCCAACCCAACTTCCTCAGAAAATTCTACCCCAACAGAACAGACAAAAGACACCGAACAAGCAAAAAATATATACGAACAGGCCAAACAAGAACTACCTGATGACCTTTACACACTGTATCGAATCGTTGACCGTATTGCTAGAGCAAATGGACTAGACGAAAAACCTTGGCGAATCATCATATTTCCCAAATATGAAATCAATGCCTTTGCTACAGAAGTTAATCTTATTGCGATGTACAACGGCATCCTAGACCAACTTGTAGGAGATGCCTCTGCCATAGCTTGCGTAGTTGCCCACGAAATGGCACATCATACTGAAAGGCACATAGCTTTAGCCCCAGTAGAAAAACTTGCTTTGATCGAAAAAATTGAACAAGAGGCTCAACAAGAAGTTTTAGCAGAAAAACAGGATGCTCAAGCAGAGGCAACTGGTATGTCTATCGGAGGTACTGCAGCTAGAGTATTTGGAGGCAGAGCAGGGAGAGTTGGTGGTGCTGTTTTGGGCAATGCTAGTCGTCAACGCACTAAAGCAAGCCAAGAAAAAATAAATGAAATTGTTGCTCAGAAAAAAGAAGAATTAGAACAAACTTTGGCTGAAGAAGGCCGTAAAAGAGAATTGGAAGCTGACGAAAAGGGATATTTGTATTCAGCAAAGGCAGGTTTTGAACCAGAAGGTTGTTTAAGAGCAATGAATGTTTTGCTGCAAACTCCAAGCGCTGAATTTGATACTACTCATCCCGCTGTACCTAAACGTATTGAAGCTCTAAAAGATTTAATGGTCAAATCTCCAGCAACATCTCTAGTAGAAGAGGCTAAAGCCCTTATTTCTCAAACTGAACCTTTGAGTTATGATTTTTCTAAAGATGGAGCATCTTTGAGAGTTAATTCTAGCCGTGGTGGTTCCTCTGGAGATGATATAGAACGTTTATTTGATTATTAGACATCTGGTAAAAATCAAAAAGAAAATCAATTCTTATCCATAAATTATCAATTATTTCCCTCCTGGGAGGGGTTCGGGGTTGGTTCCCTGTTGCCAGATAAGCTGTTGCCTGTTGCCTCTTTTCTGGAGATGTTTATTGATATCAAATCCGGTAGCATCGGTATAAAAAAATTAAACCTGATAAATTAAGGGAT
>NZ_RCBY01000104.1 GCF_003838195.1 Okeania hirsuta | reverse complement strand
AAAAGGGAAGCAGGAAAAAAATTACTTTCTCTGAGTTTTAAGTTCTCGATCTTTCTTAACCTTTCCTTCCACTGCTATATATGAGACTGCATAGAATTATCAAATTTATTAATTTGTCTGTCTTAATTTCAAGTCAGGAAGAAAAAAGAAGGAAGAAGGAAAAGGGAAGCAGGAAAAATATTACTTTCTCTGAGTTTTAAGCTCTCGATATTTCCTCACCTTTCCTTCCACTGCTATATATGAGACTGCACAAAATTATCAAATTTATTAATTTTTCTGTCTTAATCTTAAGTAAGAAAGAAAGAAGGAAGAAGGAAAAAGGGAAGCAGGAAAAAAATTACTTTCTCTGAGTTTTAAGTTCTCGATATTTCCTCACCTTTCCTTCCACTGCTATATATGAGACTGCACAGAATTATCAAATTTATTAATTTGTCTGTCTTAATTTCAAGTCAACTCTGATTAAAATATTGTTCTATGCAATTTAGAAATGAATTTGGCATTAGACTTTTAGGGAAAAGTAAATAGGAAATGGCAAATAGCAACCAATAAAATTTTCACTATTGAAGAAGAAAGAAGAAGGAAGAAAAAATGGATGGGGACTCAAACCCCAACCAATTGTTAATATCGTGTAGACGGTGGGGTATTAAACCCAAAATAAAAAGATAATTTAGGACTGCTATATAGTGTTTCTCAAGTTACTGATTTACAGTTATTTTTCTTTTTTTCTACTCCCTACTCCCTACTCTCTACTCCCTAAAGCAAAATAATTTTGTACCTCACGCTTTTTGGGAATTGCTATATATAATTTCACTTTGTTTTACCCATGTAATAAACTATGTTCAAACGCCTACTAAAAATCATCATTTATTGGCTCGACTCACCATGCTAAACCAATTATTTTTAATATTAAACTACAGAATTTCAAAAAAATCATTATTATCAATTATATTAGGAGGATTTTTAGCGATAAATAACCAAACTATCGCTCAGGGTAAAGTAATTGCAAGTCAAAGTTTACCAACCAATAAAAGTCAAAGCAAAACTACAACTTTTAGTTCCAATAGCAATACAAAAAAACAGACATCATTAATAGCAGAAAATTCCAGTTTTCCCAAAAATTTTGAAGTATTACCTCCATCAACAGTAAGACCATCAATTCGACAACAAGAACCAATATTTAATCCCATCGAAGTAAATCCATTTCCCAATTTACGATATGTTGTCTATATTGAATCAGACAGTGCCTTATTGTTAGGAATTATTCGGCGAAAAATCGAACCAAGGGCAGTATTGCGCTCTTTTGCAGGCAACGACGTAATTCAAGTAGGAAGTTTTTCTCAGTTATTTTTCGCTTTAGATTTGTTAGATTATTTGGAAGAAAGAGGAATTAATGCCCAACTAGAAAAACTTGATTCAAATGAAGCTTTTGGTGAACCTGTAAAACCTGCAATTTTAGCAGCTAGTGTATATCCTCCAGTTAAACGTTCAATTGCTTATGGACTAAGTAATAGTAAATCTTATTATTTATTAATTCCTAGTAAGTCAACAAATTTAGCTTTAATTACATATAAATTGCGATTATTAGGAATTCCCGACCAAGGTATTCAAGTGACAGAAATTCCCGAAAATGTAGCGATAGGACCTTTTGAAAAGGAAGAAATAGCAGAAAAGTGGCAACGCTATTTATTAGATTCGGGGTTTGTTAATGTGGTTATTTACTTTGGTCGTTAAAAGTCAGTCAGAAGTTAAATTTAAAAGTTGATTGAAATACATTTTTAGGCAACAGGCAACAGGGAATATAGAATAGGGAATAGAGAATAGGGAATATATAGGAAAAAAGTATTTTTGTAAATATGAGATGCACCCTCCAAAACTGCTTTAAGTAAAATTTCAAGTCCCTTATGTATCAAGAAGAAAAAAGACAAAAAATCCTTTTAGTAAGTCCTATACTTTTAAACATAGGTAATTAGGGTTTGCTGAATCTTATATAGCGTTTCTCAAGTTATTGAGGTACATTTTTTCTTCTTTTCTACTCCCTACTCCCTACTCTCTACTCCCTACTCCCTAAAATCAATGAACAATACTAAAGAAAAATTTGTAGTTACTGCTGCCCAAATGCGACAAATAGAAGAACGAATATTTGTTGCCGGAATGCCAGTAGCAGCATTAATGGAAAAAGTTGCAGGATTAGTAACACGAAGAATCGTAAAATTATTCAATCGTAATATTAGTAAAATTGGTATATTAGTAGGTCCTGGTCATAATGGCGGAGATGCTTTAGTCATAGCCAGAGAATTATATTTCCAAGGTTATGAAATAATAGTTTACTGCCCGATACCAAAACTTAAAGAATTAACAAATGCTCATAGTAAGTATCTCCAATCTTTAGGAGTTAATTTTGTTGATAATATTTCCCCGGTCAAAAATTGCGACTTGCTCATAGACGGTTTATTTGGCTTTGGTTTAGAACGAGAAATTACCGGAGATTTAGCTGTAGCAATCAATCAAATTAATAGTTGGAAAAAACAGATATTTAGTATCGACTTACCTTCTGGAATTCATACAGATACAGGAGAAGTTTTAGGAACAGCAATTTCTGCTAAACACACATTTTGTTTAGGTCTGTGGAAACAAGCATTTTTACAAGACCAAGCCTTAGAATATATAGGTACATCCGAATTAATAGATTTTGATATTCCTCTGGCAGATATTACAGAAATTTTAGGAGAATTTCCCACTATTGAAAGAATCACAAAAACATCTGCTATAACAAATTTCCCCTTACCTCTTTCTCCAACAACCTATAAATATAAAAACGGTAATTTATTATTAATTGTAGGTTCCCATCGTTATAGTGGAGCAGCAATTTTAACAGGATTAGGAGCTAGAGCAACAGGTGTCGGAATGTTATCAATTGCCGTACCAAAATCAATTAAACCTATACTAAATAATCATTTACCAGAAGTACTAATTATTGGTTGTCCCGAAACAGAAACCGGAACAATAAAACAATTACCAAAAGATATAGATTTAAGTAAATTTGAAGCGATCGCCTGCGGACCTGGTTTAACCACAGAACCTAAATCTATAGTAGAAGCAATATTATCCGTAAATTGTCCGATAGTTCTAGATGCTGATGCTTTAAATATTTGTGATAATTTAGAAAAAAATTATTTAGTCAGTCAGCGTCAAGCACCAACAATTATTACACCCCACCCAGGAGAATTTAAACGTCTATTTCCTCACCTAGAAAATCAACTTAATAATCGGATATTATCAGCTAAAAAAGTAACTAAAAACAGTAACCTGATTTTAGTTTTCAAAGGAGCAAAAACAATTATTGCCAATAGTCAAAAAATATTGATTAATCCAGAAAGCACCCCTGCATTAGCAAGAGGAGGTAGTGGAGATGTATTAACAGGATTAGTTGGAGGTTTATTAGCTATTACTTCAGCTAAAACTCTACCACTCGAAGCTGTCAAAACAGCAGTTTGGTGGCACGCTCAAGCAGCAATATTAGCAGCAAAAAAACGAACCGAGTTAGGAGTAGATGCTTTTACTTTAACTCAGTATTTAATCCCCGCACTAGAAAAAATATATAGCAATTCCTAAGAAGCGTGAACTACAAAATTCCTTGGTTTTAGGGAATAGGGAGTAGTAATTCGGGCAACAGGGAATAGCGGTGTGACCCCGCGAGGTGCGTTTGTCGCACCTAATAGCGCACTCCTGTGAGAAAAGAAGAAATGTCATTGCACCTCAGTAACTTGAGAAATGCTATAACCTTTCTTAGTTTGATAAGAAACCAAAATCTGGAAACTGAAATACCTCCTTATTTATGCCTCAAAATTCTATCAGCACTTATTAACTAGGCAGGCATAAAAATATATATAAAACTGGGATATGGTGTTAAGTATTGAGGAGTCAAAATAATCCTTTTTCTCTTTTAAATTAACAAAAAATATCCGGCCTCAATTTTTATCTTTATAAAGAGATAAAAAAGAAAATCCTGAATCTTCAAAGCTTCCCTATTCCAGGAGTTACTGATAACTGATAACTGAATAGACCATTACTAGGTTTTTATTCCCTCGTTTAATTGTTCTTTTTTTTATTTAAACTATAGTTTTTTTATATGAGATGTAAATGTAGGTTAAGGTTTTTTATAATAAAAAAAGCACGCTTATTGATTGCTTTACCTCCTTGTATTTGCTAATATTTAATGCTGTTCTCCCTTCTTTACTATTCCCTCCATACCTTTTTCATAACACTTGGTTTCCACATCCCACATAAAAACGCCATACCGACTTTAAGTCTAAAAATGCTACAATTAAATGTTTATTCGGAGGAAAACCATCAATGGCAGGTGCTAAACTTAATACAAACTTATGGTTCGCTGAACAAATTACACCTTGGGATATTTATAAACATGGCATCGATCGAGTGCTGGTTTATCAAAAAACTAAATACCAGGAAATGCATATTGTTGAAGGTATTTATGGCAAAGCTTTAATACTAGATAATAAGTGGCAGTCGTGCACCAAAGAAGAATTTCTCTACCATGAATGCTTAGTACATCCAGCAATGATTTTTCATGGGTCGCCACAAAAAGTCTTAGTACTTGGAGGTGCAGAAGGAGCAACATTACGAGAAGTATTACGCTGGAAAACTGTAGAAAAATTAGTTATGGTTGATATAGATGGGGAAGTAGTAGATGCCTGCAAAAAGTATCTACCAGAAATGCACCAAAATTCTTTTGAAGACCCTCGGGTAGAACTAATTATTGATGATGCTCAGAATTTTTTAAACTCTTCTTCAGAAACTTGGGATGTGATTATTTCCGATCTGACAGACCCTATTGAGTCTGGTCCGTCTTTTCCCTTATTTACTCAGGAATACTTTCAAAAAATTCGCCAAATTTTATCTCCTGATGGAGTTGTTATGATACAAGCAGGTTCAATTTCTCCTGCCGAAATGTATCTTCATGTCCGCGTGCTTAAAACTTTACAAACTGTGTTTAATTATACTTATTCTGTAGAGCCTTATTCTGCCAGTTTTGGAACTCCATTAGGATTTGTTATTGCTTCCGACCAAGAACTTTCCTCTACACCAAACCCAGAAAAAGTAGACCTTTTATTAGCAGAAAAAACTATCGGTGGTTTAAAAGTTATGGATGGTATTTCTTTGTTAGGAATGTTGCAAATACCTTTGAATGTACGACAGGCGATCGCTACAGAAACTCAGATATATACTTTGAAATCTCCACCAAAATCTCTTCAGATTTCAGGTTGAAAACTAACAAGAAAATTACTACTCAATCAAGCAGTTGTAAATAATTTCATAAATTAAATTTTATCGGATAAAGCCATTGGTAGAAAAACATACAGGAGTCAGAATGAATAGCTTCTGTAGGATTTCTTAAGTCGGAACTTCTACCAATTTGAAAAAAGAATGTGTTCAAATAATAAGTGCGATCAAAAGATTTTGTAGGAAATGTCCCTTTGACGAAAAAGAGAATTTACGACCGTTCAAACTGGTATTGAAGCAATTATCGTGTGACTCGGTCCGACTGACTTCCCCTCCTGGGAGGGGTTAGGGGTGGGTTTACTCCTAAGAAATAGCCTAACTATTTGTAGCAAACATTTATCAAATTGGTATTATCTATCTTTTTAGTCAAAGAGATATCTACTGTAAAGTCTTTTAATGGCCAAAATTAATTCGTAACATTCTTTATTCTACGTTTGCTATTAGATATCTTAAAGTTAGAATATGAAGCACATTCGTACTCCTAATTAGCTAGGTTTTAAAATGTTAAAACCTTAAAATTTAGACAACACAAATTTTTCCAACTTCCTTCTTCCTTCTGCTATATTTATCCTTCATATAATAAATAAAATCTAGTTTTAATTATTAAAGTAATTTGATTAGAAAAAGGTGTAAAAGTTTAGCCAAAAACTTTGCAATTATTCCAGGAAATACACCAACTGGTGAAAAGATTAACAATTGATATCAAATGATATCAAATGATTTCGATATTTGAGTGTGTAGTTATATCATGTCCGCTGGTATCGTTATGTATAAACCCAAGGGTGAATATCTACAAAAAATTTAAGTTTTTTTGGACTTTTAAGTCTTCCGTTCTAGATAACTAAAGCCTTCTTCCCTCTTCCAACTTCGGTCCTTCCTTACCTTTACAATACTGATGCTACCAGACTTGATATTACACCTTATATATCTTTCAACAGCACTTTAGAGAGTGTTTGTCAAATAAATATAAGACCGCGTAGGGTACCAAGGGTGTTACGTAATGCACTATCCAACAGCACGCGGTTCGTGAGGTGTCAAACCGACCATTATTCCATAAATTAAATTGTAAGCGTACCGTCACACACCCTACTTAGTTCTTAGGGCCACTTTCAATTT
Source organism: Okeania hirsuta (assembly GCF_003838195.1). Lineage (GTDB taxonomy): Bacteria > Cyanobacteriota > Cyanobacteriia > Cyanobacteriales > Microcoleaceae > Okeania > Okeania hirsuta. Next base: position 19,985 of record NZ_RCBY01000104.1, on the reverse strand, counting down.
ATTATAGATAAGTAAAAAACCACATAGAATAATCTTCTAACAATTCAGCATTCTCAGAATCTTCCATAACAGCTTCTAATTCAGCTAGTGGCAATATAAATTTTTGACTATCTGTAGTGCGCTCCAATTCTGCTAAGATTCCAGACTCTAAATCTAATTTATCATCTAACTTTAGCAGATTAAACACATCTGTATAGGATGGTTTTTTCTTCTTCAGCTTCTGATATTCTTTTTTACTCCCTGGACCCATAGTATAATATACTTCCCACTCAAATTCTTCTATTCCTGTTACTAAACAAGGAAATTCAAGATTTTGCTTGAGATATTTAAAAAAAGATTTTAAATTACTTTGATTAACTTTGAAATTACTTGTATTGAAAATTTCCTCTAACTTTTGCTCAAAAACTTCTAAATTAATTTGTTCTGCTTGATCATCATCTTCCATCCCTTGAAAAGCACCGATCTGCTGTAAAAAATTATCAATAGGTACACTAATAGTTATATTTTCTCCATTATTCAACTTACCAGTTTTCCCTGATATAATAGTCTCATCAATCTCAATTGGTTTTAGTTTTCTGGTATCAGGTTGAGACTTATTTTTATTTTGTTTTTGATTAGATTTTGGCATAAAGTTCTCCCCTTATCCAGGTTTATGATTAAAAATATCTATAAGTAAAAAAAATCAGTCGATCTATATTTCTTTAGGAGTAAATTATGACACAAATACTACAATCTCCAAAACCGATAGTTTATCAAGGACATTTTGGAGAATTTACGATCACAAAAAGCGATCGCCTTAGTGTCATTATTTATCGTAGTGGCCTGATGATAGCTGCCCTTAGTTTTGCATTAGGCAGCACCTTAGTCTTATGGCAAGGCAACAACCCAGCAGTGATTAAAGCACTAACACCCATCTATGGCTGTTTTTGTCTAGCTTTAGGTCTAAGTTTAGTCACTATTCATATCTATATGGCCATTTTACACCGACTACTCCAACTATTTTGGATTATAGGGACTATTACTACAGTAATCTTAGCAATTAACAGTACTCAGCCCCTGTTCTTAGTAGTTTACACTAATCCAATTACCATTTTGGGTGTTGGTTTTACCTTTGCTGCCTTGACTGGTATTTATTTCAAAGAAGCTTTTTGTTTTAACCGCCTAGAAACAAAATTCCTCACACCTTTAGTACCTTTTTTACTACTATCTCATATGGCTGACTTTTTATTACTTGAAGTCAAAGAGTTTTTATTGGGAATTTGGGCATTTCTATTTATAGTTTTTGCTATCCGAAAGGTATTCCAAGCAATACCTCCAGATATTGGTGATAAGAGTGTTTTTGAGTATTTACACAAAAAACAAGAAGAAGTAGCTCATAGCTAGAAAGAGCTATTAACAGTAAATATTACTGAAGTTAAATCAAGAAGATTGAGTCTTTTTGAATAGATAGCAGTTATAGCAAATCTAAAAAATTTTGCTACCTACATTTAGTTAAGAGTAAAAGTAATCAATAGTCAGTAGTCAGGAAAAACAGAATAACAACATTTACAGCAGATTCCAAGTATATGAAGACATATATTAACAATTAAATGTTACCACTGCGGGCATCTTGCCCGCTATAGTTGTACCTCAACCCTGATGGAATCTAATCTACCAAAAGTCCTACTACGCTCATAACTTTGATTTTGCAAACTTATAAAGCACTCAAGTATAGCAAGATTTTTAGTAATTGATATTATCTAAAATTCAGTTTAAATAAATTACTTATGAAGGTCAAGAGTAAAGAACAGAAAAAAATTATAAATCTGTTTTATTAACCGGATTTAGTGTGAGATGAAATCTGTTACTTTCTTTCTTCTTTACTTCTTAGTTGATTACTTAAATGTATCCAAAAAACATTTTATTACAATGGCAGGAAAAATTAATTTTAATAATCCAGGTATGGATATTAATTCTAGGATTAATTATCTTTCTAATTACGATTTGCTGCTTTAATATTTATTCATTCTTAGCACTAACCTCCCCCATAAAAGCAGATATACTAATAGTTGAGGGTTGGATGTCTGACTATGCAGTAAAGTTAGCGATCACTGAATTTCAGCAAGGTGCTTATCAAAAATTAATTACCACAGGTTCGCCCATAGGTAAGGGATATTATCTATCAGAATACAATAACTTTGCCGAACTAACAGCCGCAACTTTAATTGCCTTGGGTGTCGATCCAGACCGAGTAGTTGCGATACCAACTCCTCAAGTTGTTAAGTATCGCACTGCTGCCTCTGCTATTGCGGTTAAAGAATGGCTAAAAACTTCTCATATGAAAGTAAACTCTATCAATATCTATACCTTAGGACCCCACGCTCGCCGTAGCTGGATGATTTATCGAAATATTTTCAGTCCAGATATTCAGGTAGGTGTGATTGCTCTTGAACCTAAAGATTATAATCCTCACAGATGGTGGCAGTCTAGTGCAGGTATGCGGACTGTTGTTGGAGAGGCGATCGCTTATTTTTATACCCGTTTTGTCAATTGGACATCTTGAAGAAGAAATTAGGAGTTAGTAGACAGGAAAAAGCATTAATTAGGCATTTAAGACCCATCACTCATTAAAGACTACCAAATTTTATGTTTGCTAGAGGGTCTTAAACGCACTTGCGAAACATAAAAATTTTACAGAATTCAATTCAAAATTCTGCACTTTGTTAATCCAACGTTTCCCTTACCTAAATTCTTTCTTGATAATTATAGGAGCTAAACTAAGTCCTATAATTAACTTTAATAATAAAAATGAATTAAATTAGTAGCGACGAGAGTTGTTTCTGCGACCACCGCCACCAAAGGAAGGTCTTTCCTCCCGTGGCTTAGCTTTATTAACTTTTATTTCGCGATCCATCCATTCAGCACCATCAAGTGCAGCAATGGCCGCTTCTTCTTCTGCCTCAGTATCCATTTCCACGAATCCAAAACCACGAACGCGTCCTGTTTCACGGTCAGTTGGTAAATGAACCCGTTTAACAGAACCATATTCCTTAAAAACCTCAGATAGATCATCCTGCGTGACATCGTAGGATAAGTTGCCTACATAAATTGACATAGATATTCTCCAAAATTAAGATTTTTGTAGAGATTTAGATTTCGGAGAGAAGCTTGTCAATAGCGACAGGAAAGTAGCCCTCAATATAAACAAACATTATAACCGAATTTATTCTCACCTTCTATAATAGCACAATAGATATTTATATTCAGAGACTTTTTTGAAAATATTGAAAATATTTAAGACGAGAAAATGACCAACTAAGTTCGTTTCACTAAAGTCAGAAGTCAAAAGTCAGAAGTCAGAAGTGATATTTTAGACACTTATATAAAATCCGGTTATACAGTTATCGCACTTTCTACTTCCATTCAATGCAGACTTGAAGAAGGAGACAGGAGACAGGAGACAGGAGGAAAATTACATGGGGATAGTCAACAAAGGGCCGCTCCGCGTCTACGCTCCCCCAAGTAATTTTGAACACCCCCGTTGACGGTGGGGTATTAAACCCACAAAGAAAATGATAAAATGCCGGAATATCCCCAGATAATTCCAACTCTCATCCTTTCTTCTTACTGACTCGTGAGTTCTGAGTTCTGACTCCTCTCATCATACAATAACTAATTATCCGGAACTATATTAAAACCTCTACTCTACAGTAATTTTAGCTTATTATTTGACTTCATCAGTTACCAACTATTTGTGACATTTTTTAAGTGAATTGGTATAAGTTCGTGTAGTCTTCTGTAAGGAATAACAAGAGCAAACAAAATAATGAAAAATAATTTACTCTGGAACACTTAAAATGAGCATTGCTCAATGAACAATGCTCAGTATTGAATGGGTTAGAGGTAAGCGCTTTGAGACAAATATTATGCGCTTACCACAGCTAAATTTAATTTTAAGACCCCGAATTAAAGTTGCTTAACCTCAGAAACCAACTTAGCAACCATATCCTTAGCACTGCCAAATAGCATCATAGTTTTATCCTTGTAGAACAAGTCATTGTCCACACCAGCAAAACCAGTGCTAAGACCGCGCTTAATCACAATAGTATGCTTTGCCTTATCAACATCGAGAATGGGCATTCCATAAATCGGACTATTCTGATCCGCACGCGCCGCCGGATTAACCACGTCATTCGCTCCAATCACCAAAGCTACATCTGCCTGGTCAAACTGAGGATTAATGTCATCCATATCATATAACTGGGGATAAGGCACATTTGCCTCTGCCAACAATACATTCATGTGTCCAGGCATCCGTCCTGCAACTGGGTGAATAGCATACTTAACCTCAACACCCAATCCTTCCAACTGGTCTGTCAACTCACGGACAGAATGTTGTGCTTGAGCAACAGCCATACCATAACCAGGTACAATTACCACAGAACGCGCATAACCCAACATCATTGCACCCTCTTCAGGGTCAATACTACGAACAGACTTATCAGTTGTACCACCAGCAGCAGCAGGACCACCACCTTCACCAGTACCAAATGCAGCAAACAGTACATTAGTCAAGGAACGGTTCATACCCTTACACATAATTACTGTGAGAATAATTCCAGAAGCACCAACCAATGCACCAGCAATGATCAACATATTGTTCATCACCACAAAACCAGCAGCACTAGCAGCTAGTCCAGAAAATGAGTTCAACAAAGAAATCACAACTGGCATATCGCCACCACCAATAGGGATGACAAACATTATACCCAATACTAGGGATACGCCTACCAATGCTAAAAATATGGGTAAGTTGAATGGTGTAACGCATAGATAGACACTACCAACAATAAACCCACCAAATAGGAGAGCATTAACAGGTTGTTGCAATGGGAAAGTGATCGGAGAACCACTCATAATTCCCTGTAGTTTAGCAAAAGCAATTACAGAACCTGTAAAAGTTACGCCACCAATTAATACGCCCAATAATGCTGTAATAGTAGTAGGCAATGGAGGAGACTGAGCAACAGCCAAATACCGCCAAAACTCACCTACTGCCACCATCGCAGAAGCAGCACCACCCAAACCGTTGAACAAACCAACCATTTGAGGCATATCAGTCATTTCTACTTTGTAAGCACCGATCGCTCCAATAATTGAACCGACAACAATTGCTACCAAAATCATTTCATAGTTGATTACTTCTTTTTCTAGCAGGGTTGCTACAATAGCAATCAACATTCCCACTGATGCTAATAAATTACCATTACGAGCTGTAGCTGGAGAACCCAACTTTTTCAGTCCCACGAAAAACAAGGATACCGCTACCAAGTAGCTTAATTGGATTCCGGTAGGTATAAAATCGCTCATTATGCAGCCTCCTTCTTCTTGAACATTTGCAACATCCGGTCTGTAACCAAAAATCCACCAACTACGTTAATGGTGGCAAATACTACAGCAATTAAACCTAAAATCACAGTGACATTCCAATCTTTGTCACCAGCGATAATTAGTGCGCCCAAAACAGCAATCCCTGAAATAGCATTAGCTCCAGACATCAGGGGTGTATGCAGAGTTGGAGGCACTTTATTAATTACTTCAAATCCGGCAAATGATGCCAAGACGAATACGAATAAAGCTGCAATTAATGTTTCACTCATAGTCCTTTTACAGTTAATTTTTGACTTTTATACGGCATTAGCAAGGTTTTCAATTCCTTCTCAACAAGAAAAAACGCTCTTGCTGAGTGCCGATCGCTGACTGCTGACTGCTTAACTAACTACCAACAGCAACACCTAAAGCATCTTTGACTCTTTGATTGCGAATTTCACCACCATGGGCAACACAAGCACCAGCAATGATATCATCCTCAAAATCAAGATTTAGCTCTCCATCCTTAATCATCAACTTGAGCAAAGCAGAAATATTTTTGGCATACAATTCACTAGCATGAACTGGCATAGTTGCTGGCAAGTTGACCGGACCAATAATAGTCACACCATTCCACTGTACGTTTTTGCCTGCTTCAGTACATTCACAGTTTCCACCCTGTGATGCTGCCATATCAACTATCACTGCACCTGGTTTCATTTGGTCTACCATTTCTTTAGTTACTAGCAATGGTGCTTTTTTACCAGGAACTTGAGCAGTAGTAATTACAATATCTGAAGCAGCAACGTGTTGGGTGAGAACTTCGCGAGTGTGTTGTTTAGCTTGCTCAGAAAGTTCTTTGGCATAACCACCCTCAGCAACAGTATCTTCCTGGAGAGTTACATCTACAAACTTTGCTCCCAAACTTTGCACTTGCTCTTTAACTTCTGGACGAATATCAAACGCTTCTACCACCGCACCTAGACGACGAGCAGTAGCTATCGCCTGTAAACCTGCAACCCCCGCACCCATTACTAATACCTTTGCAGGTTTAATAGTACCTGCTGCAGTAGTTAGCATTGGGAAAAACTTGGGTAAAGCAGCAGAGGCAAGCAAAACTGCTTTATATCCACCAATATTAGCTTGGGAAGATAAAGCATCCATAACTTGCGCTCTACTGGTACGAGGAATCAACTCCATACTGAATGCAGTTATTTTCCGTTCCGCTAAACGTTGGACGATAGCAGGGTTTCCTAAAGGATCGAGAAAACTAATTAAAACAGTACCCTCTGGTAATTTATCAATTTCTGATTCCTGTAGTACCCCAATTTTTAGAAGTACTTCTGTTTCACGCCACAGGGCGTCACTATCAGAAATTATTTTTGCTCCAGCTTGTTCGTAAGCTCCATCAAAGAAGAAAGACTTTTCTCCCGCACTTGCTTCTACCTGGATTTCTAATCCCTGTTTAACTAATCGTGCTATAACATCGGGAACTAAGGCCACACGGGATTCATTGACCAGAGTTTCCTTAGCTACTGCTATTCTCATAAATTCTCCTTGTCTACTTAAAGTTTGATTTCCTTACCTAAGAACCCTACCTAAAATAATGGGCCTGAGTTAGCTAGCTATAGCTATATTTATTGTTCTTTTACTAATAATTATTAGGCTGATATTTCGTTGCTCATTGCTATCTTTAACTTGTCTTATGAATTCAAGGTGGACATTAAGAAAATATGTGATTTTTAAGACTAAATACTTGGTCATTATTGAAGCTTGAACAAATTCAAAAAAATTGCTAAATAAAGAGGGTATTAAATAAATTTGTGGAGATTACTCTCAAAGTCAATATTTTTAATTTGTCAGTTTGAATAGAGATACTACTCCCTACTCCCTACTTTGGTGGAAATATCTATTTTAAAAATCCTGTTTATACTATTAGGCATCTCCAAAAATCAAAAATCAAATCAATTATCATAAATAAATCATCAATTATTTCCCCTACTCCCTACTCCCTACTCTCTCAGATGTCTATTTTCAAAATCCCTAATGCAGGATGGCGAAAATAACTGACCAGTTACAAAAATTACAAATCAATTTTGACTGTCAGATGTGCGTCTTACATTCTGTTCGCGGAGTGTTTCTGGAGGAAACGGAAACCTCGCCAATTAGCACTCGCTTTTGACTTTTAACTTTTGACTTTTAACTTCCGCGTAGCAGCACTAGCCGTATATATAAAATCTTGATAAAGTTTTAGTGAAGAGATTTTAAAATTAGAGGAAGTTTTATGAAACGTATACTTTCTACTTTGCTGGTTAGCAGTTGCTTATTAACAGGTGTACCAATTGCTAGCTTGGCTCAAGGGATGCCAGGATTTACATTATTTGGTGGCCCAGAACAAAAAAATCAGTTAAACTTCCGTTTAGATTCTGGTAGGTCTGGGACTTGGGATCGTTATCGACTACGGATACCAGCAAACAAATTAAATTTAGCAGTTGCCCAGTTATCAATTTTTTATCCCAATTACTACAAAGGTTCATTTGATACTGACAAAATAGAAATTCGTGTTGGGGGAGGAAGTTCAGAAAAACCAGAATCAATACCTATTGATGAAATAGTATGGGACAAAGAAAATAATTTTGTCGAAATTTACCCTGCTGAACCTATTCCTGCGGGTAATAAAATTGAAGTAGTTTTCAGCAATGTCAGAAATCCCAGATTTGGTGGAATGTACCACTTTAATGCCAATATTAGGACTCCTGGTGATGTGCCTTTACTACGTTATATTGGCACATGGCTTTTGACCATAGAATAGAATATTTGATTGAAAAATAGACGATAGATTTGCCCTGTTTTACTTTATATGATATACGTGCTATGATTAGGGATTGTGACTTTAAATTGTTATTAGATTAGTGGCTAAGGAGTAGAAAAAATGACTCAAAGGACTTTACATGGAACAAGTAGAAAAAGAAGAAGAGTATCTGGCTTTAGAACAAGAATGCGTACTAGAAATGGCCGAGCAGTAATTAAAGCACGTCGGCAAAAAGGGCGGGAGCGTCTAGCAGTCTATTAGAAAAAGAAAATTAGTGCAGGATGGCAGAAATAACTAACAAGTTACAAAATCCTAAAAGCCTTACCAATCAATACTTTAGAGGGCGTTAGCGGCAGCTTGGCGCTAGCCAATGCCATTTTTTCCTACGACTTTTGACTTCCGCGTAGCGACACTAGAAATAATTCTGATGATTATAGACAAATTTTAAATAATCTCACTATGTTGCCTATCGAAAACAGGCTGCGTCATTATAAAGATTTTGGTGCTGTATATCAAAAAGGAATTCGCAAGAATAGTTCTGATCTGACATTAAAGGCTCTGCGTCATCAGCAAGAGCCTAAATTACCTCAAGGTACAGATAATTTAGAATCTCTGCGACCTACTCGCATAGGCATTACTATTAGCAAAAAAGTGAGCAAAGGAGCAGTAGTCCGAAATCGAATTAAACGCCAAATTAGAGCAGCTTTACGTCAAATGTTGCCATTCATTTCCAAAGGATGGGATATAGTGATTGTAGTTAAACCAACAGCTCAACAGTGCAATTATTCTCAATTTCTGCAACAATTAGAAGAGTTATTGACACAAGTGGAGGTGTTGGATGGGTATTCGAGAGGAAGCCTTTTATGAAGGTGGTCCCCACATAGGAGATTTAATTCTTAACTTATTAATTGGTTTAACAATTATTGGCCTACCTCTAACTGTTGCTGCTATTGTTAGAGCTTTATGGCTACGTTATAGGATTACTAATAGGCGAGTTTCCGTGATTGGAGGCTGGATGGGACAAGATAGAACAGATATTGTTTACTCAGAAATTGTCAAAATAGCAAAAGTCCCCAGAGGATTAGGAGCTTGGGGGGACTTAGTAGTTACTCTCAGAAATGGTACTCGTTTAGAACTAAGAGCAATACCAAGATTTAGAGAAATTGAATCTTACATAACTGAAAAGATGGCTGCAAAAGCTCAAAAAACTAATAGTCCTACTAATTGATAGTTATTTAACTATTATTTTTCAAAGCTACTATGTCTTTCAATTAGCTACTACTATAATATCGACCTAGTAAATGTTCTTATAAATGACTAATTTATATGTATTGAACTAGATACCTTTATTATATAGTAATCAAAAATTAAAAATAGTCGAAATTAGAAATATCACCAGCCCCAAGGTTGACATAAAATAATGGATTTTGGTATAGGTTTTCTTTCCAACAATATAATGCTGCCGATCCTAGATTTTTTCTACGGGATCGTACCAAGTTATGGTCTAGCGATCGTAGCTTTAACTCTTGTAATTCGCGCAAGTCTCTACCCGTTAAATGCGGGGTCAATTAGGAATATGCGTAAGATGAAAGTTACGCAACCTTTGATGAAAAAGCGACAAGAGGAGATTCAAAAACGCTATAAAGACGATCCACAAAAACAGCAGGAAGAAATGGCTAAACTGATGAAAGAGTTTAATCCATTGGCAGGATGTTTACCATTGCTATTTCAAATGCCTATACTGTTTGCCTTATTTGCAACTCTGCGTGGATCGCCCTTTACTAATATTAACTACACTGTAGATGTACAAATATTTCCTCAAGAACAACTAGAGCGAATTCAGCCACAAGCTTATACAACTTCACCTCAAAATATATATGTTAATGATGGTGTCCACTTTCCGATTTTGGCCTTGATGCCTAGTGGTAATAAGTTAGTTGTTGGAGATAAAACTCACGTCGAATTTCAAACAGTAGAGGGTAAATCTCTAGAAACTCTGAAACAGGAATATAATCAAACTGAAGTTAAACCTACATGGACTATAACTAAAGGTTCAGAAAGAGTTCAAATTGATGGAGACGGTAACTTAGTAGCTTTACAACCAGGGGACGCTACAATTCAAGGTACTATCCCAGGAATTGCAGCAAACAAAGGATTTCTATTTATCAAAGCTCTTGGTCGTGTAGGTGCATTTGATGACAATGGGGCGATTCACTGGGATATATTAATTATGGTGATTGGTTTTGGAGTTAGTATCTATGCTAGTCAGACAATATCAGGAAAAGGACCTGGTGCTAACAATGCTAATCCTAATCAAGACTCCATCAACAAAATTACTCCCATTTTGTTTTCAGGAATATTTTTGTTTACTCCTTTACCAGCAGGTGTGCTACTTTATATGCTCATCGCTAATATATTTCAAACGGTTCAGGCTTTTATTTTATCTAAAGAACCATTACCTGAAAACCTGCAGAAATTAGTAGAAGAGTCACAACCAAAAACAACAAAAACAGGAAAGGGAAGAGAAGCACTACCCTTTGAACCAGGACGTTCTAAGAAGAAAGCTTAATGCTAGTAATGAACGATAGTTATTATATAGAGCAAGGACTAGACCAAGGAAAGCGATGGCTAGAGAAACTGCTAAACTTAGCAGAAATTCCAGCAAAAGTCATAGCTCAAGAGCAAGAAGACGGCTATTGGTTAATCATAGATGAGACTAATCTGACACAAGAACAAATTTCTACTCTACTAGGATTTGATGGCAAAGTAATTGATGCAATTCAGTACCTTGTTAATACAATTCTGAATATAGGTAACGATTCAGAACAACATTTGTCCTACACTGTGGAAATAGCAGGTTATCGAGTTCGCCGTCAAGAAGAACTCTTGTTAATAGCAGAGTATGCAGCAAAAAAAGTACGTTTGACTGGTGAAGAGCATGAGTTAACATCTCTATCTTCTGCCGAACGTCGTCAAATACATACTATGCTTCAAGACTGTGAAGATTTAGAAACTTACAGTCATGGACAGGAACCAGACCGCCGTTTAGTAGTGAAAATTAGAAGCTAACTACCAATAGAAAATATATAGAAAATATTTGGAGAAAAGAATGAGTTATAGAGATTAAAATCATTAGTGTAAGTAAAGCAAATTCAGAATTCTATCAAAAATGGAGCGAGAGGACTCCCGGTAAATCTGAGATTATACCGGGAGATGGATCGCGACCAAACAAACAATAAGCACTCCATTAAGAAAGTATCTGTAAAATAAATCTTAAGAGATGCTCAAAAGTTTAGGTTTTACTGGGTTACGGTGAATCACAAAGCTAACTATTAACTTTAACCATGTAATCTGCGCAATCCAAATCGTGAGGTTTGGGAGTCTCACGTTATAATCGCGAGATTTAATGGGAGAGGATGTCAAACTCAGAATTCTGAATAGCTGATATGGAATAAGTGAGGTATAAGGAAGATGGAAGTAATACATATTCCCAGTCTACTAAAAAAAACTGAGCAGACTGAGGCTATTAAGTTTGAAGAATTTATATCAGACTTGGACACACTGACTCCAGTTAGAGGCTATTTACAAGTAACTCATCATGGCAATTATCTGGAAGTTAAAGGAAAATCAGAAACAATTATTACTCTCACTTGTGATAGATGTTTAAAACAGTACAACTATAAATTGGCGATCGCTCCAAAAGAATTAATTTGGTTTCAAGAAATTAAAGAGCAAAAGGATTTATTTCAGATAGAAGTAGAAAATTCTGTGGAAGATTTGGTGGAAACTTTACCTCCAGATGGATATTTTAACCCTAAAGAATGGGTATATGAACAGTTGTGTTTGGCAGTTCCTCCCAGAAAGTTATGCGATAAAAATTGCCAGGGAATTAAATTATCTGAAAAAAATGGCTCTTCATTAATGATAGACCGGCGATGGGCTGGTTTAGAATCTATCAAAAAACAACTGAATATAAATAATAATTGAAATTTTAATCAGAACAGTTAGCTGTTAAATATTAAATATAAAAAAATGTTTTTTACTGGCAATACACTGAAGATTATCAAAGTGGCAACTGACAAAAAAATATTATGAGTTTTCAAGAAGAATTTGAACTACTACTACGTTCGCGCTACTCGATAATTTATATCCAAACTAGGGAAGAAGAGCGAGTCGAAAATGCAATTATTCAATCAGCAAAAAGACAGGCTAATAGAGCGGTTTATATATGGGATTTTGTCGAAGGATATCAAAATAATCCTAATGATATAGGGTGGGGAAAAAGAAATCCTCTCCAAGGTTTAGAGCTTTTGGAAAAGTTACCGGAATCTGCTCCGGCAGTCTTTATTTTGCGTGATTTTCAAAGATTTTTGGAAGATATTTCTATTTCGAGAAAACTACGAAATTTGGCAAAAAAGTTAAAATCTCAACCTAAAAATCTAGTTATTCTTGCTCCTCAAATATCTGTTCCAGAAGATTTAACTGAAGTTATCACAATTATAGAATTCCCACTGCCAAATAGTCAAGAAATTTCCCAAGAGGTAGAACATCTATTAGTGGCAATGGGTCAATCTTTAGACAAACGTTTATTAGATGAAGTTGTTCGAGCAGCTCAAGGATTATCTATTGAAAGAATTAGAAGAGTTTTGGCTAAGGCAATTGCTACTCACGGAGAACTACAGCTTAATGATGTTGATTTAATATTAGAAGAAAAACGTCAAAATATCCGCCAAACTCAAATATTAGATTTCTATCCTGCTCGTGAAAATATTTCTGATATTGGGGGTTTAGATAACCTTAAAGATTGGTTATTGCGACGTGGAGGAGCATTTTCTGAAAGGGCCAGACAATATGGTTTGCCTCATCCAAGAGGTTTACTTTTGGTAGGAATACAAGGTACTGGCAAATCTCTTACTGCTAAAGCGATCGCTCATCATTGGCATTTGCCTCTACTACGTTTGGACGTGGGACGTTTGTTTGGAGGGTTGGTCGGAGAGTCGGAGTCTCGTACAAGACAGATGATTTCTATTGCGGAAGCTTTAGCACCTTGTGTTCTCTGGATCGATGAAATTGATAAGGGTTTTGCAGGGTTGAAAAGTCAAGGAGATGCTGGTACTACCAGTCGTGTTTTTGGTACATTTATTACTTGGTTAGCTGAGAAAAAATCTCCTGTATTTGTGGTAGCTACTGCTAATAATATTCAATCTTTACCTCCTGAGATATTAAGAAAGGGCAGGTTTGATGAAATATTTTTTGTTGGTTTGCCTAACCAAGAAGAAAGAACAGCTATTTTTGAGGTACATTTATCTCGACTAAGACCTCACAATATCAAAAATTATGATATAAATCGCCTAGCTTATGAAACTCCAGATTTTTCTGGTGCAGAAATAGAACAATCTCTAATTGAAGCTATGCACATTGGATTTAGTCAAAATCGTGAGTTTACTACTGAGGATATTTTAGAGTCTGCTAGTCAAATTATCCCTCTTGCTAGGACTGCAGAAGAACAAATTAAGTTTTTACAAGATTGGGCAGCAGCAGGTAAAGCACGTCTTGCTTCTAGATATGGTGGCTTAAAAGGTAATTTTTAGAATAGCAGAAGAAGGAAGAGGAAAGAAGGAAGAGGGAAGAAGAAAATAGTGATACTTAATTATTGATAAATGTTTCCTACAAATAACTTTCTAGGTGTTAGGTGTTAGGCAAATTATTAATTGTTAGTTATTAATTATTAATTATTTACTAGCCAGTTTATTTTTAACGTTCTTTTTTCACCCTTGGTATTACATCTTAATTTGTGATTGATTCCTACAATAAAAAAATCTATATTCCATAAAATAAAAAAATCAACCTTTTTGATTATGTTTTTCTTTCTCTATTCCCTATTCCCTGTATTGTGACTGTAGTAATATTTTATGAAATTGGTTATTAAAGTTATGAATTTTTATAGCTTATTCAAGTTTTTAGTAGGGTTTATTTTAGCAATACTATTGCTCATTGGTGCTAGTGCAGCATCAGTGCTCTACTTTGCAGCAAAACTAACGAAAATGCCTGAAAAACCAATATTTACTAATGAAAAACCTATCGCCCAAAAAGTGAGTACGTCTTCTCCAGGAACTACAAATAAAAATTTATCTAATCAATTAGACCCTGGAGCTTACAGAGCTATTGTAGTTGAACCTATTGGTTTGATTTTACGGGATACTCCTAGCAGAGATGCTAATCGTATTGGTGGTGTTTCTTATCAAGAAAAAGTTATAGTTTTGGAAGACAGTTCAGATAAAAGATGGCAAAGAATTCGAGTGGATGATGGAAGTAATCGTACAGGGTGGGTATCAGGTGGTAATACTGAAAAATTGGAGTAAATTCTCTATTCTTTAATATCATTGAAAACTTACCTAATAAATATAAATTTTGAGTATAAAAACATATTTCTAGGTAATTATTTAATTTTTTTATCTTCTCTGCTACCTTTTCCCAACTTCTGCAAAAAATTTATCATTAAATAGTCTTGATTTGTTAAGAAATTTAGAGAAATTTTAATCTTAATTGCAAAACCAGGATAATTTCCATCTTAATTATTAATTCAGTGATAGGTTGAAACAACGTTGTTAGTTATGAATTGTTTAACAAATCTATCTGGAATTAATAATTATGTACAAAAATCGTTCAAACCGCGATCCATTGGTTGCTGCCGTTACTGCTGCTTTAGGAGCTGGTGTAGTGACTTCTTTTGCTGTTAGTCAGGGTCAAAATCCTTTAACTGCTTTAGGAATAACTATTTTTGCTGCTTTAGTAGCTCTGATTTTTGACCGGGCAGGTTTAGTTTAAGCATTTTATAGTACGGCAAAATGATAGAACATTAGATAGGAAATTTTAAATTAAATTAACCTATATATGTTCTTTCAGTACGTTATTCTACCTAATAATTTAATACACTAATAGCAGTTTAATAAAGAATAAACATAAACTAAAATATAGAAGTCTTTACAAGGAGAGAAAAAAGCCTCTATATTTAATAGGGAAATTTATGTGAATATTTGAAGTGATAGATTCAAATATTCCCCTCTCTTGATCGGCTAGAAATTTTATTATAGTTATATATAAATATATAAAGTCTCAATTTCTATTCATAATAATTTTCTGAATTATACTCTGTTGAGAATTGCTATAATACCAAATTAATATGAAGTTGTTATAAAATAATATTTTAATCAGAGTTAACTGTAGATCGAGGCAGACAAGTAATAAATTTCATGATTTTGTGCAGCCTCACATAAAATTGGTATAACTTCTTTAAGATAACAAACTAAATTGATTGAGTTTGTTAGTATTAAAATGTTAAAGTACCCCAGGAAAATTTATGGAATCTCTTGCATATATAGAAGTTTTTCTGGCTAATCAAGAAAACAAAGACTTCAAACTTATTGAAGGACTCAAATGGGAAAAACTTTCTAGCTTCGCTTACATAAACTTTTTATCAAAAATGATAATTAATTTAATTATTATTGATTCTTGTTGGGCTAGAAGGCCAGAAATTCCTAGTCCTGAAACAAATAGTTATTTTAATGTTAGTCAAACATACCAAGGACAAATAGCAACAAGCTCTTTTTTTTCTGGCACTTCTAACTTTAGACCAGAAAGCAATGCAATTCTTTCCCCTAATAGTGCAGTCTATCTAAGACGTGGAGATAATGCCGCAACGGTGGCTGCAGTTCAAAGAAAACTTAGAGAATTAGGCTATTTTTCTGCTAATCTAACTGGTTATTATGGTCCTATTACAGAAAGAGCTGTAAGACAGTTCCAGCAAGACAATGGTATTACAGTAACAGGCCAAATTGAACCTACTACTTGGTCATTACTATTTGTAGGTAAGAGGTCTAATCAAATTAATTCTTCCCTATTAAATTCTTCAACAAGACCATTATCTTTTGGACAAGTTAGCCCTCAAGTAGCAATTATTCAAAGAAGGTTAGCAGAATTAGGGTTTTACAGAGGTCCAATCAATAGTATTTATGACCAAAATACTAGAACTGCAGTTATCAGATTTCAAAACTCTCACAGAATTACGCCTACGGGTCAGGTAGGTATTACAACTAGAGAATATTTGTTTGGCACTAGACCTGTTCCTGTGGAGAAAGTATTTCTTCGACCTGGAGAAACAGGTGTAGAGATAGGAAAATTACAACAACGTTTGAAAAATTTAGGTTATTATCAAGGACAAATAACTAACTATTTTGATCGAAGTACTGAGATAGCAGTAATTGAATTTCAAAGGAGGAATAGAATTACTCCTACAGGTATAGTAGGACCAACAACTCAATCATTTCTATTTAATCCTAGTCAAGTTCTGCCCCCAGGTCCTGTGTCTGACTCCAGGCAAAACTACACCACTAGGCAATACTCCTACTCAAGTTCTCTCAGAAGGGGTGATCGAGGTTTGGCGGTAAAACAACTCCAGATTTTGTTAACAAGATTGGGTTATTATCCTGGTGTCATTGATGGTGTTTTTGGACCTGCGACTGAGTTTGCTGTCAGACGTTTTCAGCAAGATGCGGGAACAAACGCCAGTGGAGTAGCTACAAGAAATACATTGCAAGCTCTAAGGCATCCTATGATTGTTAATCCAAGTGCTTCCAAAGGGGGAGCTACTTATATAGGTAGTCAAGCAAATGTCTTAGAACTGCAAAAGAGACTTCGGCTACAAGGATTTTATTTTGGTCCATTAAATGGAGTTTACAACTCAGAAACAAGAGTAGCAGTGGCGAAAGCTCATCTGCATTATGGTTTAAGTGCTAAAGATATTGGAAACTAATTATTAGATTTATAAATCTTTTTTTATTTACCCCACTCAGAGATTAAGTGGGGTTGTTTATTTTATTCAGAGTTTTTTTATTCAGAATTTTCCGCATCTGCAAGTGCTCGTGGACAAGACCATTCACAAGATACTAGAGAAGGCCAGCCCATTCTTAGGGCTTCATAACAAATTGTATGAATAGTTAATTGACAATCTAAGAGATGTAACCCAGATTTTTCTGTCTGCTTAAGACCAATTTTTAAAATAGAATCATTCTTAAATTCAACAGTTTTATTGCATTGTACGCAGACAAGATGATGGTGATGATGGGGATAAGGTTGATTTATCTCATAATGTTTATGTCCCTCCGCTAGTTCTAGTTCTCTTAGAATTCCCATCCTTGCCATTAACTTTAAAGTTCTGTAAATGGTAGATAGACTAATTCTTTCACCCCGATTTTGTAGCATATTATAAAGATCTTCGGCACTCAGATGATTGCCTTTAGGAAGATTTTGAAAAACGTGCAAAATGGTCTCCCGTTGGGGAGTCATTCGCCAACCTTTGTCATTTAGTTCTGCTTTAAATGAAGATGGTGTGTAAAGGGCCACGGTACTTTATCAAAAATGTACGCCTATTGATAATCATACACAATAACTAAACGATTGTCAAAAAAAGATATTATTGAAAATTGCCTGAAAATTTTTGGGAGCTTGAGAGTAATATCACGTCCGGTTGAATACTTATAAATCAGGGAGTAGGGAGCGGGAAGCAGCGATAATAGGGAGATTTGCCCTGTGTAAGAGGATAGGTTTTTTTATAACTAATTAT
Source organism: Okeania hirsuta (assembly GCF_003838195.1). Lineage (GTDB taxonomy): Bacteria > Cyanobacteriota > Cyanobacteriia > Cyanobacteriales > Microcoleaceae > Okeania > Okeania hirsuta. The sequence goes on along the minus strand of NZ_RCBY01000104.1, from coordinate 2,202 downwards.
CCGGACTTAATATCATAGACAGTAGATAGAAATACCGAATACACTTTATCCTATAGGCAAAAAAAAGATTATTTAGAGTTTGCAGAAAAACCCTTCAGAGTTTTAAAATAATAAACTTGTCGCTAAATAAAACCCTAAAAGTGGCAAAACAAAATTGTAAAATTGTGGGTTGGACTTATCAAAATTAAGCGACAAGTCTCAGGATCGATCTTCGTAATTTTGGATTAAAGGTTGAAAAACTTCTAGTTGAGAGCTTTTTATAGTATCAAAAGTAATATCTTTTTTGAAGATAAAGGAGTAAAATTCTGGGGTTGTAACAAGAAAAATTTCCCTACTTTCTGTTCCTTAAGCTAAAACTTAGGACTTTTGAGGATACCCTAATTATTAGTATTTAACCATACAATACATAGTTTAATTTTCATTAAAACTCATTAGGTAATCCTCTGTAACTATTCCAAACTTTCCACAGGAACAGGTTTCCAAACTTCACCATATTTTTCTTTCAACCCTTGCCAAGATTCTACCTGTCCAGGTTCATATTCTCCTGGTTTTCCCCATTGTAAAAATGCACTCAAAGCAATTTTATCTTCACTATCTAAGAAACGAATTGCATAAGTAGTAAAATTTCCTCTTTTTGCTTCCCCAGTCTCAAACTTTACCTGTTTAATCATATCCATGTTTAGATGGAACTCAACAATATCGGTGTGCATATTGGCATACTTGCCTTTAGGAAGTTCAGCATAAAATAACTTTTGAATTTTGCCCCTAACTTCCAATACGGCAGCAGTACTTGTCACAATTAAACGTAAAGTTCCCAATTGTTCACAAGCTTCTAAAAAATCTTTTAGGTTAGTAGTCATAGATAGAAATATTATTTAATTATTTATTTTTGGCGTTGGCGATTTAAGATATGATATAATAACTAGACAACTAGGGATAAAACTCCGTTCCGCGCTCCGCCTTACATATCGCGTAGCTAAACAAAAAAACTTTCTCCTTCTATTCTTCTCTTGTTTCTTCTTCTTTCTCCCCTCCTAACTCCTGTTCCCCTCCTGGGAGGGGTTAGGGGTGGGTTGACTCCTAAGTAATTAATATTAATATCATACACTAATTCAGCAACGTCTTATTTTTCATACTGCTCGTAAGCAGCAACTATTCTCTGTACTAGAGGATGTCGTACCACATCTGCTTGGGATAGTTCACAAATAGCAATACCCTCTACATTTCGCAGAATTTTCATAGCAACTGCTAAACCAGATTTTTGACTTAGAGGTAAATCTGTTTGAGTAATATCTCCCGTCACCACCATTCTTGAGCGGAAACCCAAGCGAGTTAATACCATTTTCATCTGAGCAGGGGTGGTATTTTGAGCTTCATCAAGAATCACGAAAGAGTTATTCAGAGTTCGACCTCTCATATATGCTAAAGGCGCAACTTCAATAGTGCCTTTCTCCATCAAAGTAGTTACTTTTTCTGGTTCTATTAATTCATAAAGAGCATCATATAGAGGTCGTAAATAGGGATTAATTTTCTGTTGCAAATCACCTGGTAAAAATCCCAATTTTTCTCCAGCTTCTACAGCAGGTCTAGTTAAAATCAAACGTTCATATTGGTTATCTAAAAGTGCTTTAACTGCTAGAAGTGCTGCCAAAAATGTTTTACCTGTACCAGCAGGACCCACACAAAAAGTCATATCGCTGGTGCGGATAGCTTGTGCATATTTTCGTTGACGGAAAGTTTTAGCACGAATTTCTAACCCACGACGGGTTTTAACTAGAACGTCTTGTTGAAGTTCTTGTAGGTCATCTTGACGGTTAGTCTCAATAGCATGGCGAGCAGTGAGAATTTCTACTCCAGTAATGGTTTTACCATGTTTCCAGAGGCTTTCGAGCGATCGCACAATTTGTTGGCATCGTTCTATTTGAGTTGCCGTGCCACTGATAAATAATTCTTGTCCACGCAGTACAACATTTGCCCCTGTATGTCGTGCCAGTAGTTTAATATTTTCTTCCTGATAACCAGAAAGATTGATCGCGCTATCAATACTAGGCAACTCTACTCTTACTGTCTCTGTCATGCCAACATGGTTCTCCATTCCATATTTGCTAAGACTCCCTAACAAATACTTTCTGTTTTTTTATCATTTTCTTTGTGGGTTTAATACCCCACCGTCAACGGGGGTGTTCACGCATTACTTGGGGG